>JAIRSD010000198.1 GCA_031255615.1 Treponema sp.
GCGATGTGGCTATCAACAAGTCCTGCTTTTTCCAGCACCAGGACGCTGGTAGTCGCGGTTGACTGTGGAATTTCAAGACGCCGGGCAATCTCGGAGATGTTTAACTCTTGATTTTGAAGCAGCTCAAGGATCTTCAGCCTGATATCCGAAGCCAAAGCCTTGAGCAGCCGGTAATCACGGGAAGAATTAACGATGAGCGCCTGTTCGCCATTTATCCGCATCAATACGTAACAATAACCGCGTGGAAGACTAGGGGGGCGGTTCCGGTGTTGGTTATGCTGTGGGAAGCGCCGTTTCCGGTGATCATCGCGTCCCCGGCCTTGACCGGTTTTACCGTGCCGTTGTCGTTGACCTCCCCGGAACCGGAGAGGATAAGGTAATACTCGGTTTCGTTGTCGTGGCGGTGATAGCCGATGGAAGCGCCGGGGGGCAGCGTGGCCTCCGCCAGCATGCGGATGTTCTTCTCCGCTTCGCAGTCCACCAGATAGGTGAAATGGACGACTCCTTCGCCGTCCCTTAGCTTTTCCTTTGTGTCCTTTTTCATACTTTCGCGCTGATTGAGCATAGCACTACCTCCGGGTTCTGTATTCTGGTATACTACCATGATAAAACTATGGAGTATAGGCGGGGATTGATCAATGAACCACTTTTTGGGCCTGGTCTTCTTGAATAACGAGATCAGGCAGTGGCTGATAAGCGTTCTCTTTATTCTGGGGGGCCTGGGGGCGGGGAAGCTCTTCACCCTCATTTTCCGGGGGATTCTGCACCACATCTGCCGGAAAACCGAGACCGATATCGACGATATTCTGGTTGGGGTGCTGGAAAAGCCGGTGGGGATAGCGGCGGCCCTGACGGGGGCGGCCATCGGGATTAAGGGGCTGGAGTTCAGCGAGCGGGTGGACCTCTGGATCAACCGGGGGCTGGAATCCGCCTTTGTCGTCATTTTCGCCTGGGCCATATACCGGGTCTGCGACGCCATGATCCTGCGGCTGGTCCCAATTCGGAAGCCGGGCCAGGACGAGACGGGGGAAACCGATATCAGGCCCCTGCTGCGTAAATTCTTCAAGACGGTCATTGTCCTTATCGCCGGGGCGCTGATTCTGCGGATCCTGGGCTACAACGTGAGCGCCCTGCTGGCCGGCCTGGGACTGGGGGGCGCGGCGCTGGCCCTGGCCTCCAAGGACACGCTGGCCAACTTTTTCGGATCCATCACGGTCTTTGTGGACCGCCCCTTTAAGCTGAACGACCAGATCAAAATCGGCGCCTACGACGGGGTTATCACCGAGATGGGGGTAAGGACTTCCCGGCTGCGGACCCTCGAAAACCGGATAGTTATCATTCCCAACAGCATCTTTGCCAACACGCCCATCGAAAACATCAGCGTTGTTCCGGATATCAGGGTGGTTCAGAATCTGAACCTGCTGGGGGATAACGGGCCGGACAAGATCGAAAGGGCCCTGGAGCTGTTACGGGAGATCTGCACAAGCCAGCCGGGCCTGGGGGCTGCGCCGCTGGTATATCTGCTGTCCGTTGGGGCGGGGCTCTGCCAGGTATCCCTTACCTACTTTGTGTCCCGGCAGGAGGATTACGAAAAAACCGTCAGCGCGGTGAATTTGACGATCCTCCGCCGCGTCGCGGAGGCGGGGATCGGCCTTGGCTAAGGGCAAAGGGGGCGCGTCAAAGGGGCTGCTGGCCGCGGCGGAACGCCGGCGGGGGAGCCGCCGGCTGCGGGTCTTGACGGCGGTCCTGGGTCTTGTCGCGGCCGTCCTGGCCCTGCTTATCGGGGCGGGCACCCTCTACGTCCTGGTGGTGAATCCGGGGGCCTTTTCCGGCGCCTCTTCCCGGACGCCGCCGGCCGGGGAGGAAACCTGGTCCGGCGCTTCCGATTCCGCCATGTTCACCTTCATAGGCCGAATGCGGATACGGGCGGGGGCAGGGGCCGCGGTGGTGCTGTCGATTGTCTTCCCCTATCCCCCCGCCGACCGTCCTTTTACCGAGGAACTCTCCGCCAAGGTCCCCCGGTTCCGGCAAATTGCCCAGGACTACTTTGAGTCCCTTTCCCAGGCGGAGCTGGACTCTCTGGACGAGCAAAAGGCAAAGGCGGAAATTCTGCGGGGCTTTAACGATGAACTGCGGCTGGGCCAGATAGAATCGATCCTGTTCAACGATCTGCTGATTCTGGAATAGGCCCTGCGGGGGAATTCGGCCCCCCGCACGGCCCCCGAAGCTAGAAGGCCACCGCGCCCATCGGATCCCAGGGCTTTAACACCAGGGGTTTCTTTTCCAGGGCGGCCGTTTCCTCGGGGACAAGGTATTTTTTATCGACCACCACCTGATAGACATATTCGTCGAACCACTCGTCGGACATGCGGAACCAGCCCTTGTCGCAGCGCTTGTCGCCCCAGCTGTTTTCAACCTTCCAGCGGTTCGGCCTCCCGTCGACAAGGTTGACCCCCTGCAGCACCATGGCGTGGCACATGGAGCTTTCGCTGTAATCGAGCCGGGCCGCCTTGTCCAGGGGAAAATCCGTCCTCAACAGGTTCTCCACGTCGTAGGTTCCCATGCTGAGGATACCCTGATCGCTGTCCATCATCTGGCCCACGTCGCACCCGAACCACACGGATTCGCCGCTTTCCAGCTGGGCCACGGCCGCCCGCTTCAGGCTTTCGACGGGAAGGTTAAGGTAGAGCACCGGCTTTCCGCCGGCCACGTTACCCAGGTAGGCCACCGTGTAGGTCTGGTAGTAGGCCTTGTCCGCCGTGGGCGCGTTGATAAGGCTGATGTAATCGGACAGGGGCTTGTTGACGTAGGTTTTGTAAAATTCAAGGGGGCTCATGCCCAGGTTCCGCGTAAAGACGCCGCCCTTGAAGGGCTTGGGCCCTTCGTCCGCCGGGGCCGCCCCGCCCGCGTCCCCCTTGGCATCTTTGGCGTCCTTGTCCCGGCCCCGGACCTCAAAGTCGAAGCGCTCCGGCGGCGCGCCCAGGCAAATGCAGAGTATGCGGAAGAAGGTCCCCAGCATGGCCTCTTTTTTCCGCTGAAGCTCCTCCCTTCCCGCCCCGGCCCGGTGGGCGTCCCTGAGCGTCTTGGCGAATTCCCTGGCTTTAAGGGTGAGGTACTTGTTCATCTTCCCGCTGTTGCTGGAGTTGAAGGATTCGGGCATAACGGCCTTGGGGACCACCCCGTATTTCTCAACCAGGGCCACCGCCATGTCCCACTGGCCCCCGTCGGCAAAGGGCCCCTGGAGCAGCCAGCGGAGGAGCCGCGAATCCTGATCCTCGTCCAGGGTATCCAGTATCGATTCAAGGAAGTAGTTGGCCCGTTCAAATTTATCCCAGAAAAAAAGATAGGCCTGGGAGAGTTCAAAATTTTCGAGATCGCAGACCCGCATGACGTCCCGGCGCAGTATGTTCGCCGCGGCGAAAAGCCAGCAACGGCCGGAGGAGTTCTGGGAGGTTATTTCCCCCGTTTTTAACTCCCGGGAGAACACATTCGGCGTTTCAACGGCGGCCTCGTAACGCAGCCCCGCGGCGTCTATGCCCGCCTTGGCGACGCTGTTCATTCTGACGAGGTTTTCGCCGTCGGCGATAAAATCGTCCCGCATCTTCCTGACGCTCTCAAGAGCGATTGGCTGATACATACTTCCTCCTCCGCCGGGCCGCCCGGCCTCTCCCGGACGAAGCGGATGCCCTGTTGTGCTGTTCCGGAACGCCGGAAC
>JAIRSD010000234.1 GCA_031255615.1 Treponema sp.
TTGGGCCGGGTTCCGGCAAAAAGGTAGCGGACCAGTTCCGGGGTGTAGACCTGGAGCAGGGTGGGCAGGTCCACCACCTTCCCCCTGGACCCGGTCATCCTGCCCTGAATCCCCTTGATTCCGATAAAGTCGTAGCGGAAGGTCACCGGGGCCTCCCAGCCGTATACTTCTTTACAGACCCGCCGGGCGGTGTCAAAACTCCCGCCCTGGCTGTGGTGGTCCTTCCCGGCGGGTTCAAAGTCCACCTTTTCATGCTCCCAGCGCATGGGCCAGTCGATCCGCCAGCCCAGCTTGACCTCCGCGGCGCGGCGCAGGTCCAGGGTTTCCCGGTGGCCGCAGGAATCGCAGCGGTAGCTCAGGCCCCAGGCCCCGTCCCAGGATTCCACCGCCGTATCGTCCCGGTTACAGGCCCCGCAGAACACGCTGACCGGCCACCATTCCCCCTGGATCTTGTGTTCCTCGTCCCGGAAGGCGTCCAGGATGGTCTTTAGGGCCTCCCGGTGTTCCAGGGCCCGGCGGATTCCCGCCGCGTAGCGGGAGGACCGGTACCGCTCCGCCTGGTAAAGGAACTCCGGCTGAATTCCCACCCGGGGCAGGTTATCTTCCACGTCCACTTCGTGGTGCCGGGCATAGCTGGAATCCCGGTCCCAGGGGTCCGGCACCATGGTAATGGGGAAGCGCAGGTACTTCGCCAGCTCTTCCTGCCGGGGCATATTCAGGGGCACCTTGCGGAACACGTCGTAATCGTCCCAGGAATAGATAAACCGCACGGTTTTACCCCGGCTCCGCAGGGCCCGGACCACCAGATCCGTGGAGATGATCTCCCGAAAATTGCCGATATGCACGGTCCCCGATGGGGTAATCCCCGAAGCGCAGGTATAGCTGTCTTTATCGCCCTTTTCCCGGATAATCTTCTCCGCGGTCTCGTCGGCCCAGTGGACCGTTGTCCGGCGGCCCCGCCCGGTTCCCGCCTGCCCCTTCCCGTTCTTTTCCATCATCCCCGGCCCCCTTTTTTTCTCTGAATCGGCCTTAGACCTTAGCCAAAAGTTCCAAAATATGCAACACGGGGAGAAATTCGACCGTCTATCTTCAGCCGGCGCCCCGCTCACCGGGTAAGCGAAAGGACCGGGAATAAGAAGGTAAACCGCAAAGGCGCAGCAAGCCGCACGAAGGAATGCGTAGAGTTGTTCGGAAACTTTAGTTTCTGAATAACTCTCATGTATTTCTTTATGATTTTTTGTGCATACCGCGAAACTGCGGTATTTAATTTATCTATATTTGTATTATGAGCGGCTGTTCCAACACCCTGCCCCCGGCTATGCCGGGAACCCCGGCGCGGAGTCAATTAGTTTGGAAACAGCATCGTGACGCAAACGAGTTTCGCGGCGCGCCGCGAAACTCCACCGGGCGGCTAAAATCCTCAAGCCGCCGCGCCGCGGGCGCGGCGGCTCAGAGCGCGCAAGGGATAGAAGCGGTATCCTTTTGCCCGGTCCGCCGGGCAAAAGGATTTAAGCGGATAGCCCGGTCCCCGTCGCAGGCGGGGATGCGCCCATAAAAAAACGACTCCCACAGCTCTCATCCGCGGACAAAACTCCCCGCATACGGTTTTCTTATGAGAATTGTCGGAAATTCGCGGATCCGCGTTGATTTTTGCGTTCTTTTATATTACTTTGATAGGAATAAGTATTATACCGAATACTTGCCAAGTGCTGATTTACGATGCGAGCGGTACAAATGAGGAGTTGTTATGCGGAAATGGTTGGTTGGTTTAACGGCGGTCGCGATCTCGTTGTTTATCTCTTGTGATTTCGTTTCCGAATCCTGGGGGCAAGGTTTCGCCCGGGATCCCGGTACTATCCAGGTGACGGCGGGCAATGTGGAAGATCTTCTGCGGGATGCCAGGGGAGACTCCGAAACTTCCCGGGCGATTCTGGATAAGATCGCCGAGAAACTGAAGAATAATCCCAATCCCGATCCCACCCTGCAAAAGGCCGCGGTTATCGCCGCCAATCAGGCCGCCGGTCTGGGTTCTGTGATTATGAATAACCTGGATGTTCTGCTGGATGAAAACATTCCCAGCGAAGAAACCCTCAAAAAGCTGCTTGAAAAAATCGAGGCCGATATAAAGAAGAACGATCTTCCGGGGATTTCCAAAAGCATTGTAGAATCCCTCCCGGTTGGCAGGGATTCCGACGGCATGCCGGTATTTACGAAAAAATTCGAATCCGGCGATGCCGATTTGACTATCCTGGCCATCGCCCTCATCCTGGCGGAATCCGAAAATTCCGGAGGTTTTGATAATTATATCAAGAGCTGGTCGGATGGTTCAAAAAAAATAGACGGGACAGTGGAGGGATTGTCGGATTCTGAATTGGTTATTGCCGCCGCCGCCAATGAGGTTATGAGCAATCCCGATGGTGAATTGGGCAAGATGATTGAAAGTCTCCTGGGCAGCGACTAAGGAAGGAATCGTGAAAAAAATTATCGCGTTATTTGTAGTTCTCCTCTGCTTCGCCGGCGTTCTTTCCGCCGAGGAAAAACGGATGGCCCCTCTTGGTTTTCCCTCCGCCGCAGGCAACGGCATGGGGGGATCCCATGTAGCCTATACCAGCGATATGTACGCCCTTTTTGTGAATCCCGCGGCCCTTCAATGGGCCAATCAGGGGAGCGTCGTCGAACTCTCCTCCGCCCTCATCGGGCCCCTGAATAAGTTTGTGAAAAACGGCATCCTTCTATCGGATATGCTGAAAAATATGGAGAACAGTTTCGGCGGAAATTCCCGGAGCAACCCTTTCGGCCCGATCCTGGATATTATAAAGGGCGGAAAATTACCCCTGGGCATAGACCTAAGGGGGCCGGTCAGTGCGGCCTACACCGCCAACGGGCTGGGTTTCGGCCTTTTTTCCCGGATATCCGCCAACGCCCGGGTTATCGGCACCGACGTGGACGGCGCTGTCTACGGGGATTTTATGCTGCCCTTCGGCATGTCCTTTAATATTCTAAAAACCGGGGACCATGAACTTGCCGGCGGTTTTGTATTAAAGCCCTTTATCCGGATTATGGGCGATATCAATCTGTCGGCGCTGAGCCTGGTGAATAATTCCAATCTCCTGGAGGATATTCCCGCATCCATGATCGGCGGCCTGGGGAGCGATCTGGGCCTTTTGTACCGGTTCAGACAGAACCTGGCGGCGGGATTTACGGTGGCGGATCTGTACACCGCCGGGGGCAAAATGAGCGATATTAACGGAACGTCGCCCAATAGTATTTACCGGGTCCCCCTGTCCCTGAATTTCGGCGCAGCCTACACTTTTAGGCCGGCCGATCTTTGGCAGGGTATGGGGATGCTGAATTCTTCCTATGCCGCCTTCACGGTTGACTGGCATGGCTTAAACAATGTTTTTACCTGGAACGACCGAATCCACCGGAATCCTATTCTTGATTTGGGGCTGGGCGCGGAAATTGGTTTATTCGACTTTCTTAAACTGCGGGTGGGGCTTCGCGATATGCTTCCCATGATGGGTCTTGGCCTGGAATCCAGGGCAGTTAAATTCAACATCGCCTTATTCGGTAAAGAGATGGGAATCGAACCGGGCGTCAACAGTACCATGGCCCTGGATATGAGCATCGCCTTTCGGCTGGATACCCAAAAAAGGGAATGGTCCTGGAGCAAGGCATTATTAAACTGAGGTTCTGTTTCGGCCTTCGGTGCGGGAGGCCGTAAACCGCAATTCCGGCGGCGGACAAGGTTCCGCTTAAAAACGAAGAAAAACGCGGGTTTCCTCGGGAAACCCGCGTTTTTCGCAAGACTTGTTCAATAGCCCAGGGGGGTTATTGAACAAGTCCAATATTTATCGGCGGGGGCTTTTTTTACGGTCATTGTCGGCGGAAAATGAAATTTTCGGACAATTCTATTCATAATTTCAGCCTTTGGAGCGGCTTCGGCATACATGGATGCATCACGACAGCATTATTCGCTTAATGTGCGGAGTCTTGTTACCGGCGGAGCGGGATTTTTAGGGAGCCGCCTTTGCGACCGGCTGTTAAAGGAAGGCTGCGACGTTATCTGTCTTGACAATTTCTTTACCGGTCAAAAAAGAAATATCGCGCATCTCATCGGAAACCCCTATTTTGAACTGGTGCGGCACGATGTTACCTTTCCGTACTATGCCGAGGTCGATCAAATTTACAATTTTGCCTGCCCCGCCAGTCCGCCGCGCTACCAGTACGATCCGGTGCAAACGACAAAGACCAGCGTACACGGCGCCATAAACATGCTCGGCCTCGCGAAGCGTACCGGGGCGCGGATATTGCAGGCCTCTACCAGTGAAGTCTACGGCAACCCGACGGTCCACCCCCAGACGGAATCCTACTGGGGAAACGTAAATCCGATAGGGATTCGGTCCTGCTACGATGAGGGGAAACGCTGCGCGGAGACCCTTTTCTTCGATTACTACCGTCAAAACCAGGTTGAGATTAAGGTCGTTCGTATTTTTAATACCTACGGCCCCCGGATGCACCCGAACGACGGGCGGGTGGTAAGCAATTTTATTATGCAGGCTTTGCGCGGCGACGATATTACCATTTACGGAGACGGCAGCCAGACCCGGTCTTTCTGTTATGTGGACGATCTTATTGACGCGATTATTTTAATGATGAAATCCCGCGCGGATTTTACCGGCCCCGTCAACATCGGCAATCCCGGTGAATTTACCATGTACGAACTCGCGGAGCAGGTACTGCGTTTAACCGGCGGTAAATCGAAGATTGTTTATCAGCCCCTCCCGCAGGATGATCCAAAACAGCGGAAGCCCGATATTAGCCTCGCAAAATCGGAATTGCGTTGGGAGCCAAAGGTCAGCCTGGAAGATGGGCTAAAAGAAACAATCGCCTATTTCAGGATGCTGATAAGCGAAGGATAAACACGCCCCCGCCGGGCGCGCATAAGGGGCCGCGATCTTGGCGCCGGGTCCGGCGCGGCTGCGGGACGGCCCGCTCAGACCAGCAGGCTGCTTGGCCTAAAAATCAGATATATGGACAGAAGAAATTTACCACCAAGGCGAGGAAGGCGGGGATTGGAGGCGTTTCTTCATTCCTTCGTGTTCCCGGCGAGCCGTTGCTCGCCTTGGTGCGCCTTCGTGGTTAACATTCCTATTCCCGGTTCTTCGTTTATCCGCTGATGTAGTGCAATCAATGTATGAGGAAGATGGTTGACCTAAAAAATCGGATAAGTGGACAGAAGAAATTTACCACCAAGGCGAGGAAGGCGCACGAAAGGCGGGGATTGGAGGCGTTTCTTCATTCCTTCGTGTTCCTGGCGAGCCGTTGCTCGCCTTGGTGCGCCTTCGTGGTTAACATTCCTATTCCCGGTGATGTAGGGTAATCAAGGTACGAGTGCGTCCGGGCTGATGGCGGAAAGGTCCCGGGCGATAAGATCCGCGCCGCGGGAGCGGATCGCCTCCTCCGTGTCGGTGGTAAGGAGGCCCAGGCAGCGCATCCCCGCGGCCTTGGCGGCCTGGACGCCGGAGACGGAATCTTCCACCACCCAGCAGTTCCGCGGCTCCGCCCCCAGCCGGCGGGCGGCCTCCAGGAACAGATCCGGAAAGGGCTTGCGCCGTTCCACATCCAGGCCGTTTACCAGGGCGGCGAAGACCCCCTCCGCCAGCCCGATGGCCTCCAAATTCGCCATCATCTTGATATAGTCCGTGCTGGTGGCCACCGCGATTGCCAGACCCCGCCCGGCGCAGGCCCGGACGAATTCCACGGCCCCCGGCATGGGTTTGAGCTTCCCCTTGACGATTTCGACGTAAATTTCGTAGGTCCGCTTCTTGTCCCTTTCTATCTCGAAGCCGGCGACGCCGTACTTTTCCGCCACACCCCCCAGGTAGCGGTTTTCCCCCATACCCACAAAGTCTTTAAAGTCCTCGTGGCTTACCTCAAGCCCGTGGTTTTCCTTGAACATACGCCGTCCGGCCTCGGCGATGAACCATTCCGAGTCGGTAAGGACCCCGTCCATGTCAAAAATAACCGCCCGCGGCGCGGCGGCGCCGTCATTGTTCATAGATACCTCTTGGATTCGTTTTGGTTGATCAGCGCGTAGAGTTCGATATAGGGCTTGGCGGCGCTGGCCGCTATTTTCGGGAGCAGCACCTCCTCGATCTGGAACAACCCTACCTCGCTGGACATGGCAATGTCAATGCGGATAGGTTTCTCCTTTCCCTTTTCTATTTTGACATCCTCGATGGAATTGGCGGAATACTTGTGGATGTCCCCCACCTTGGGACGCTCCGAAAGGGCCATGGGAATCCGGGCCCTCCCCTTCTGCATGTCGCAGCCGTCGGCCACCAGAATCACCCCCGCTTCCAGAGAATAGACAGCCCGGTTCCCCATGTGGCCGCTAATCCCCTCCAGGGCCAGGGAGCGGACGATGACCCGCTTTTCTACGGACCCGGAAAAAACCTGGGCTAGAATCCGGTCCATGATAGGATAGGCCAGGTAACAGCTATGGACTTCGTGATCCTGCCGCCCAACCGACATACCGGCATCGTGGAGCATAGCCGCCAGCAAAACCGCGGCAAGACTGTCCTCAAAACCGCCGGCATCCTCTGTTTCCAGGCTGGTCGGTATCCCCGCGCCCCGAAGCAGCCCCATCATGATAAGGGCGTTCAGGGCCACAGTCCGCATGTGCACCGGACCGTGGTCGTTGTAGCGAAGCCGTTTAATCGAAACATTGTTCGCGTAGTCCTGCAAAGCCTGAATTTCAGCGTCCTGGAGCAGCAGATTCGCGATTTCCAGAACCGCCCCCGGCGGGACCATGGCCCCTACCCTTTCGATGATCTTCTTGTTCAGACTCATTTCTTTTGGCGATCTCACGATGCTTCCCCATACCGGACGAACAGGCCGGAAAATTTAACCCTCATATATCTACTATAACGCAAATGATCCTTAGCGGCAAAGGAGCGTCCGCAGGCGCGTCCTTTGATTCGGCCTTGTGCTCAATTCGAAATTATTTGCGCCGCGCCGCAGGGCTTTCATATTTTGCAATCCGTACCGATAATAGAATAATATGGCCTCGAAAGGTTTTTCCTTTTTTTTCGCCCTGGCCCTTATCACGGGGGGAGGGATCGCCGCCCAGGATCTGATTATTTCCAGCAGGGATCTGCGGATTGAACAACGGGTGGACGGGGGGTTCCACCTTTTTATCCGGAAAAAACCCGATATCGGTTCGGTTCTCCTGGTAGAATCCACCAAGGATCCCCTGATGCGGGAAGACAACTACGCCTACCGGACGGAGCGGAAGAACGAGATAAACGGGAACGAACGGCGGATACTGAACGGCGTCCCCCTTCCCGGCGACCGCTTTTGGTATATCATCGATTCCACCCCGGAGCCCCACCCCGAATTGGGAGAAGCCTTCCAGCTCTACATCCCCTACCTTATCTACTACGGCTATGAGGATACCCGCCACGGGGAGATCTACGTGGTGGACGGAACATTTTTCAACCTCCGGGCCTTTAACCTGCCCTACGGGGATTACCGGGCCCCCTTCCACGACAATCCCTACGTTCTCCGGGTAACCCAAAGGCCCCTGGAAGGGAAAGCGGAGGACAACTACATGAACGACACGGTGGACGCCTTTACCGAGATAGCGAGGGCGGGGGGCGGGGCCCTGGTGTATTCCACGGGGCCGATGGATCTGGTGGATCGGATCAGGGAGATTCTGGAAAAGGAAAGGGGCAAGGCGGTGGATATCGTCCTCTGCCTGGACACAACCAACAGTATGCGGGACGACATCGACCAGATCCGCCGGTCCCTTATTCCCACGCTGAACGAGATGACCCCGGAATTTTCCGGCTTCAGAATCGGCATGGTCCTCTACAAAGACTACAACGACGAATACCTGAACCAGGTAATCCCCTTTACCGACAACTTCTCCCGGTTCCAGCGGACCCTGAACAACATCCGGGTAGGAGGGGGCCGGGATATTCCTGAAGCGGTCTACGAGGCCCTCTACGAAGGGGCGGTCCAATTCCCCTGGCAGGCGGAAAGCCGGATCATGATTCTTATCGGCGACGCCCCGCCCCACCCCCGGCAGCGGGGAAAGATCTCGGTGGAGATGGTGGATCGGGAAGTTCTAAACCAGAATATCCGGGTGAATGCCATCATTCTGCCCCAATGAAGCTCCCCGCCGCAGGCGGAATCAGCGGGCGGCGCCGCAAAGGGCCTTTGGCGGCAGCCGCGCGGAGCGCGGCTGCCGCCCACCGAGCGGGGAAAATCCTTCAGGCGCCGGGCCGTAGGCCCGGCGCCTCAAAAGGCGAAAGCCGTGGCACGGCTTTCGCCCGCGCAAGGGATAGAAGCGGAATTCCCCGCCCTACAGGGGCGGGGAATTGGAGCGGATAGCCCGGTTTTTTTGCGAAGCAAAAAAATGCGCCCAACCCACACGAAATATTCGAAATCCTCCAGGCCGGGATTGCCCTTATTGGAACACAAAGAAGGGAAATTTTTTCTGCTCCCCCTCTTTTTTCTCGATGCTTTCGAGGACGATGAGGCAGAGCTGTTTAAACTGCTGGGGCAGGAGTTCCGCGTCGGGGCTGTCGTAGCGGACGAGCAGGGCGTTGAGTTCGTCCTTCGCTTCCTGGTACTTTTTCTGCTTGTAATGGATAAAGGCGATCTCGTATTCCGCGGTGAGGATCCAATCGTAGTTGGTCTGGTTCCGGTCCCGAAGGGCCTGGTAATATTGCAGGGCGGTGTTGTAGCGGTTCCGGTCGGAGGCTTCCTGGGCCCGCTGAACCAGTTCCTCCGAGGATATCTCGTCGGGGATAGTCTGAGGGGAAGTAGAACAGGCGCAGAGAAGCGCCGCCAAAAGGATTCCCCCGACAAGGGGGGGGGACAACCGGAAAAAGTGAATAACCATACGTTCATATACCATGGGGAGATTGCAAGATCAATGCGTTCCCCGGGGCCTCCGCTTATCTAAACCATCGAAGGGGCCCGATGGTTCCTTAAAATTATATGCAACTATATACAATAGGGGGAATTTGTTTTTAAATTGGATACTATGCGGGAAATTGAAGCGGGAGTTTGCGCCCCCCGGGGATTTCGGGCGGGGGGAATATGGTGCGGTATCAAGGAAGGTTCCCGAAAGCGGGACTTGGCTCTGATCTATTCGGAAAAGCCCTGTACGGCGGCGGCGCTGTTTACCGCAAACCGGGTGCAGGCCGCCCCGGTGCTGATAAGCCGGAAACATCTGGCCGGGGGAATCCTCCGGGCGGTGATTGCCAATTCAGGGAACGCCAACGCCTGTACCGGGGAACCGGGGCTGGCCGCCGCCCGCCGCATGGCGGAACTGGCGGCGGGGGAGTTCGCCATCAACCCCCGGGAGGTGGCGGTGGCTTCCACCGGAGTCATTGGGGTGCCCCTGCCCATCGCCGCCATCGAGAGCAGCGTGAGTTCCCTGGCGGACAGCCTCCGTTCCGACGCCGCGGGCCATGAGGCGGCCCTGGAGGCGATCATGACCACCGACACCCGGAAGAAGGGGGGCGCCCTGGAATTTGAGCTTGAGGGCGACGGGTCTTTGCGGATCGGGGCCATGGCCAAGGGTTCCGGGATGATCCACCCCAATCTAGCTACCATGCTCTGCTTTATAACCACCGACGCGGCGATAAGCCGGGAACTTCTGGACCAGGCTCTGCGCCGGGCGGCGGGGCGTTCCTTTAACCGGGTGACCGTGGACGGGGATACCTCCACCAATGACACGGTGATTATCATGGCGAACGGGGAGGCGGGAAACGCGCCGATAGAGGCCGAAGGGCCGGCCTACGCCCGGTTCGCGGAGGCCCTGGAGGCCCTGTGCGTCAAGCTGGCCCGGGCCATGGCCCGGGACGGGGAGGGAGCCACCCGGCTGATGACCGTGGATCTGAAGGGGGCGCGGGACGAAGAATCCGCGGAGATTCTGGCCAAGGCGGTGGCTTCCTCCAGCCTGGTGAAGGCCGCCTGTTTTGGGGCGGACGCCAACTGGGGCCGGGTGCTCTGCGCCCTGGGTTACGCGGGGGTGGACTTTGACCCCGCCGCCGTGGCGGTGCGCTTTGCCAGCGCCGCCGGGGAAATTACGGTCTGCAAGGCCGGCCTGCCGGTCCCCTTTTCCGAGGAGGAGGCAAAGCGGATCCTTTCCCAGGATGAGATTGAAATCCGCGTCGATCTGGCCGGCGGGGGGCCCGGGGCCGCGACGGTCTGGGGCTGCGATTTAAGCTACGACTATGTGAAAATTAACGGAGATTACCGTTCGTAATTCGCGGAATGGAGGCCGTCATGAGCAGCGCCGGGGAAGCGGAAATTCTTGTCCATGCCTTACCCTATATTCAACAGCACCGGGGCAGGACCATCGTGGTAAAGTACGGCGGAAACGCGATGATCAACGAGACACTGAAGACCCAGGTGATCCAGGACATTGTGTTGATGAACTATGTGGGAATCCGGGTCATCCTGGTCCACGGCGGAGGACCGGAGATAGAGTCCCTGCTTAAGCGGCTGGGAAAGGAAAGCCGTTTTGTCCAGGGACTCCGTTACACCGACGGGGAGACCATGGAGGTAGTCCAGATGGTTCTCTGCGGCAAGGTGAATAAGGACATTGCCGCCCTTATCGAAAACGCCGGGGGCAGGGCGGTGGGGCTCTGCGGTATTGACGGGGCTACGTTGAAGGCCCGCCGTATGGCCGCCGCCGGGGGGGAGGACCTGGGCCTGGTGGGGGAGATTGAGGAGGTGGACACGGCCCTGCTGAACGCCCTGTTGGACAGCGGGATCATCCCGGTCCTTTCCTCCGTAGCCCTGGGCCTGGGGGAAGACGGGGGCCGCGCCCTGAACGTCAACGCCGACACCGCCGCCGCCAGGGTGGCCGCCGCGGTGAAGGCGGAAAAACTCCTCCTTATGACCGATGTCCGGGGGATTCTGCGGGACACGGCGGACCCCGGTTCCCTGATTCATACCGCCACCCTGGCGGAGTTGGAGGTCCTGAAACGCGAGGGGGTGGTGAGCAAGGGGATGATTCCCAAGGTGGACTGCTGCGCCATCGCCCTTTCCGGCGGGGTGGCGCGGGCCCACATCATCGACGGCAGGGAACCCCATTCTCTCATCGTAGAACTTTTCACCGATGAGGGGGTGGGAACCATGGTGAGTTCAACCTAGTTTTGGAGGAAAAAATGGCTGATGTCTTTATGAATACCTACCACCGGCTGCCGGTGACCTTTAGCCGGGGGGAAGGGGCCTGGCTCTTCGACACGGAGGGGAAGAAGTACCTGGATTTTGGCTCCGGCATCGCGGTGAACTGTCTGGGCCACGCCTATCCGCCCCTGGTTAAGGCTGTCGCGGAGCAGGCGGCCAGGCTGAACCACGTGTGCAACTACTACCAGAGCGACGTGTCTGCGGCTTTTGCGGAAAATCTGACGGCCGCCTGCGCCCCCGCGGGGATGAAGCGGGTGTTCCTGGCCAATTCCGGGGCGGAGGCCAATGAGGGGGCCATCAAGATTGCCCGGAAGTACTCCCTCCTTGCCCACGGCTCCAACCGGCACCGAATCGTGACCCTGCGGGGGAGCTTCCACGGCAGGACCGTAACCACCCTGTCGGCCACCGGGCAGGACCAGTTCCATAAGGACTTTGGCCCCTTTACCGAGGGCTTTGCCTATGTCCCCGCCGGGGATCTGGCGGCCCTGGACCGGGCCCTGGACCCGCATACGGTGGCGGGCTTTCTGGTGGAGCCTGTCCAGGGGGAAAGCGGCATCAGGCCCCAGGAACCGGAGTACCTCAAACGGGCCGCCGAACTCTGCGCCGAAAGGGACATCCTG
>JAIRSD010000255.1 GCA_031255615.1 Treponema sp.
TCCGGGAAGACGGGGCGGCGGCGGGGAAAAATGCCCCCTCCCGTCTTGAACCGGTGATCCTCATCAAGGCGTCCCAGCGGCGGGAGGCGGAAAAACAGCGGCAGACTCTTATCCGGCGGTTGGAACGGCAGGAGGCGGAAAAGGTCCGGCTGGGGAAGGAACTGAGCCGCCCGGAGGTCTACTCTTCCGGAGAAAAAGCCAGGGCGGTGCAGGCAAAGCTGAATGCCGTGGAGGGGGAGATCGCCGGGAAAACGGCGGCATGGGAGGCGAAGGCCCGGGAACTGGAGGAGGAGCGGATGCCCTGAAAGCCGGCGGGGCCTTGGGGCCACCGGCACTGGCGGGGGGATGCGGCGTTGCGGGGGGCCGCGGGGGCTGGGTGCGCGGGCGGAGTGCGCCGCCCCATGCGGCTGCCCCGCAGCCCCCCAGTCTTTGCTTCGCAAAGCCCTTAATTCAGCCCGCAAAAACGCCGTAAACGACCAAAACGACATACGGCCTTCTAAACCCCGCGCCCGGTTTCTGCACCGCCTTGCTTGCCCTGCGGTCCGGCTGGTCCGCTAGCGGCGGTTAATAACCAGGTTTCCCGAGTTGATCAAAGCAAAGATGATTCGCTCCGCCCCGGTTCCTATGGGCCGCAGCACCGTACTGTTCCCCGATATCTTGAACACTTCCTTCCCCCCTTCGTTGATCCGCACATTGCCGCTGTTGGTAATGGTGTCGAGGTTAAAGGGGATGTCCCGGGGAATTCCCAGTTCAACGCTGCCGCTGGACAGCCGGAAGCGCAGATCCTCCGGGAGTTCCCCCAGGTTCACCCGCAAATTGCCGGAATTTACACCGAAGGAACCGGAACCGGCAAAGTCTCCCATCTCCAGAGAGCCGCTGGAAACCCGGGCTTCCACGCCGCCCCGGACCTGGTCTACGGCGATGGTCCCGCTTGAAAGTTCAAGGGCGCTCTGCCCTTCGAGGGATCCCACCCGCAGGCGTCCGCTGGTAACCTTGATATGGTGCTCCTCCCCGCTCATCCCGTCGATCCCCATTTTGCCGCTGGACACGCTGACAAAGGACTTGCCCCCTATGGTCCGCATTCCCAGCTCGCCGGACGCGACGTGGACCGAGACGGTCTCCCCGGAAACCCCGTTCAAGGATACTTTGCCGGAGGTTACGTTGATATCGACGGTCTTGTAACCGTGGAGGTCCGTTTCGGCGGAAAGGATCCCGCTGCCGCTGGCGATCCGCAGATTCCCCTGGAAGGACCGGGGGAGGTAGATTTCCGCCCTGGCTTTCCAGTTCCAGTACAGCCAGGGCCGCCCCCCCCGTCTAATCCGCAGCGTCCCCGGAGACCGGGAGACCTGGACGCGGTAACGGTCCCGATCCCGGGTCATGTATTCCTTTATCACCAGGTCCTCCGATTCGCTTTCCCGAAGGATCAGTTCGTCATGTCCATAGCTGAGCGCCAGGCTTTCTATACCATCCAGATTTAGGGTTTCGGTGTTGACCAGGGGAAGATCCGCCAGGCCGTAAACGCCCCCCCCCGCCATGCTTAACAGCAAGCCCAAAACCAAACCCCGTCCCCGCATAACCCGCATAACCCGCATCCAAAATTTCATTCCTTCACTCCTCATTCCCGTTACTCCCATCATTCCTTACTCCTCGCTTTCTCCATTCTTCCCCTCGCTTCCTTTCCCTTTCATCATCAATCCCTGCATCGCCAACTGGACCGCCACGGCAAAGACAAAGACCACCCAGGAAAACTGGAACCCCGCCAGAAAACCCAGGAGCAGGAACATACCCGCCGCAAAGATCCACAGGGCCCCGGAGATCATCCCGAACCGGGCCGAGGCAACCGGATCGCTTAAGAATTCCCGGTTCGCCCGGGCCTCCTTTTCGTACTGGGCCCGGACCCAGGGTTTGCGGGTATCCCGCTCCGTCAGGATAAGAAAGATCAGGCAGCCCAGCCCGGGGATGACGCAGGGAATCAAAGTGGCGACCGCCTCCATAAGCCTCCCGCCGACGGCAAAGTAGGTTAAGGGGGAAAGGATGGCTCCAAAACTCAGGACCAGCGCGGCAAGGGCATACCAGAGCCCCCGCTTCGTGGAAAGGGGATTCCGGGAAGCCGTCTCCTGGGTGGCCCCCAGAAAGGTAAAGACCCCGACGGCGGGAGGGACAAAGGCCACCAGGACCCCCAAAAAATGAACCGCCCGTTTATAGGGTTCCCAAAAGGCTTCCAGGGCGGACTGCTCCTCCCCGGTCAGGTAGGCCACCAGGGCGATGATGATGCCCAGGACAAGCCAGCCCCCGCTGAGCACATACCAGGCAACCCGGCCGGGGCTCAGGTACTTCCGCAGCCCCAGGTATGCGTCTTGCAGGACCTCCTGCTTTTTTTTCAGGCTTATCTGATCCGCCAGGGCGGAGATGTCCCCCAACTCCCCGGTCGCCTTGTCGAAGGCCGCCTCCTCATCCAGCCCCTTGGCCTGCAGGCTGGCGATCTGGGCCTCCAGGTTGGACAGCAGCTCCTCCTTAAAGTCCCGCAGCGCCGGGCTTTCCTCGTATTCCGAAAACAGACGGTTCACAAAATCCTGGGTTTTCATCATGCCTCTCCTGCGTCTCCTGCCTCTCCTAACAGTTTGCTCAGAATCTTTTGGGTGAATTCCCAATCCAGAATGTCCTGGGCGTAACGTTCCCGGCCCTTATCGGTAATGGAGTAGTACCGCCGCCGGGCCCCCTGGGTCTCGTCCCCCCAGTAGGATCGGATGCAGCCCTCCTGCTCCAGCCGCTTGTAGCTGGAATAAAGGGTGGTCTCCTTAAGTTCGTACCGTTCCCCCGTGCGGTTCAGAATCGTGGTGTAAATCTCAAAACCGTAGGCGTCCCCGCCCTGAAGAATCTTCAACACGATGGTATCCGTGTGGCCCCGAAGAATATCGGATGACAGTTTTGGCTCCATCTCTACCTCTCGTAATAAATCATATATCATATTACCACGACTGTCAAGTATCCTCTGATAGTATTTTCTTCTTTCCGCCGCCTCTTGCCGGGACCCGCCGGTCCCGCCAAGGTCCGCCGGGTCCCGCAAACGCCCGCCGCCTTCACCGGCCCTCCCCATTCACCAACCCTTGCCGGCTTCTACCGCCTTTCCCCGGCTCCCGCCCTTTTTCGTCATATACACACGAAACACCCGCGAAACATTACCCGCCCCAGCGCGCCCCGCAGAGGACGAATCAGGGAACCGGATGCCCGGGGGAGGGGAGAATTCCATCCTGCCGGCGAACTCCAGAGGCCCCTGTTCCCGGATAAAATCCTCCGGCCGCACCGCCCCCCCCTCCTTCTCAAAATAGGCCAGCCCCGCCCCGTCCAGAACCGTGTAGACAAACTGGGAGCAGAACATAATGTTGGGCAGCTTGGACTTTCCGGTCAGAAGCCCCAGCAGGTTGTAAGAACTCCCCTCCCGGTCAATGGCCCGGACCTGTTCGATCAGCGCCGCCTTCTGCCCCGGTTCCAGCCGCAGCCGGTAAACCGCCAGGGAAGCGCCGGTCTTCCGGTTCAGAAATTCCAGCCGCTCCGCGTTCAAACCCGGATTGGCGACCCCGTTCCCCCCGTTGTAACTCACCAGCGTTTCCAGCGTCCGGTCAAAGGCCAGGGACACATGGTTGTACAGCGCCATGGTAAAAAGCCCGATAACCCTGCTGCCGGGACTCCCCGTATCGGACAGGACAATATAAACATAGGGGTCATCCAGGGCGGCGTAGGCCCGCTCAAAGTACCCAGCCGGCAGAGACCAGCGGGTAAGATACCGGGAAGAACTATGCCGGGGCAGCTCCCGGGCCAACTCGCCGATGTCCCGAAAACGCAGGGTACCGCAGGAAAGACAGCAGCCGGCCGCCGTCACAATCAGCAACACATCACTCACCCTCATAAAAGCTCCTCGCTTCCCAGGCTCCAGTTGTCCCGGGAAAGCCCTCTGCAAGAAAAAAATTATTACGATGCACCTATATCATGAACTGACGTAAATCAATATATATCAAATTATTACGATAGTCAAGTATGTTTGACAGCCAAAGAGCTTTTTCTTTTTTTGGGCGCATCCCCGGCGCTCCGCGCCGGGGACCGGGCTATCCGCTTAAATCCTTTTGCCCGGCCGCCGGGCAAAAGGATACCGCTTCTATCCCTTGCGCGGGCGCAAAACGGCGTCCCTGCCCTTTTGCGCCTTCGGATACAGCCGGCATCCCTGCCGGCAGGGAGTTTGGGATGGGGGTTTTGCTTCGCAAAACCCCCGGGAACCCCTCCGCCCCGTGAAGCCGCCGCGTTCCCCGCGGCGGCTCCGCCAAAACCCGGAGATTCCGCGGGTTTTAGCACAAAAATCCCCCCAATCGGCGGCATCCCCGCGCTCCGCGGCGGGCCTCGCATGGACGCATCGAAAAATTTACCCGCTGTTGCACGGCGGGAAGATCGGATGATATACTCATCTGGTGATTTTATTCGGGTGTTCAGGAATTTCAGTTTCTGAACACCCGCCGTTTAAAAACAAAGGCAGGGGGGATCATGCTTCGATATATTGGAAAACGTATTTTACTCATGATCGGCACCCTGTTTTTCATCATCCTCTTTACCTTTCTGCTGATGCACGCCATCCCCGGCGGCCCCTTTACCCAGGAGCGCAGGCTGCCGGAGGCGGTGGAACAGGCGTTGAACGAAAAATACCACCTGAACGATCCCCTGCCGAAACAGTTTTTCGACTACCTTAAGGGGCTTGTCATGCTGGACCTGGGGCCTTCCTTCAAATACGTCGGCCACCGGGTCAACGAATTTATCGAAAGCGGCTTCCCCATATCGGCCCGGCTGGGCACGGCGGCCATCGTCCTGGTTATCGTCCTCTCCATCCCCCTGGGGGTTTTCGCGGCCCTGCACAACGGAAAATGGCAGGACCTTTTTATCATGGTGCTGGCGACCATGGGAGTCACCATCCCTTCTTTTGTCATCGCCACCCTGCTCATCTACTTTTTCGCCTTTAAGCTGAATCTGCTGCCCACCTTCGGGCTGACCAGTTGGAAGGGCTACATCCTCCCGGCGATAGCCCTGGGGGGCTATTCCCTGTCGTTTATTACCCGGCTCATCCGCAGCAGCCTCCTGGAGGTCATGGGGCAGGATTACATCCGCACCGCCCGGGCCAAGGGGATCCCGGAACACCGGGTCATCTTCTTCCACGCCCTCCGGAACGCCGTCATCCCGGTTATTACCATCATCGGCCCCACCGTCGCGGCCTTCCTGACCGGCTCCTTCGTGATAGAAAAGATCTTCGCCCTCCCCGGCCTGGGTATTCACTTTGTTACCAGCATCTCGAACCGGGATTACACCACGATCATGGGAGTCACGGTCTTTTACGCGGCCTTCCTGGTGATGATGACCCTGGTGGTGGATATTTTTTATGTATTGGTGGATCCCCGGATAAAATTATCGTAAAAAGGTGGCATGGATGGATGATGACAGGCTTTGGGAGCCCCTGGAGAATGACGGCGCCGGCAGGGAAACTATCTACCGGGTGGAACGGACTTTCGCCGGGGACGTGTGGTCCCGTTTCTGGCGGCGGCCCACGGCGATTTTCGGGCTGGTTCTGATCCTGCTCCTCATCATCTTCGCCCTGACGGGCCCCCTCTTTTCACCCTACCGCTACGGGGATCAGAATTTGTCCTTCGTCAACATCCCCCCCTATTTCAACGCCTACGTCTATGGGGAACGGTATTTTTACGTTACCCAAAACTTAAAATTGGTTGAACTGGACGGCCAGGGCAGGCTCCTCGCTTCGGTTAAAACCATCAGGGACGACGGCGCCAGGAAGCTGACCCTCTTCGACACCGGCGGGGGGGAATTGGGCATTGACTATTCCCGGCGCCCCCCGGTGCTGGTGGATGACCGGGGCCCCCTGGAGGAGATGAAATTTTTCTGGAACAAAACCTACTTCCTGGGGACCGACAACCTGGGGCGGGATCTCCTGACCCGGCTCATGTTCGGGGCCCGGATTTCCCTGGTGGTGGCCTTTGTCGCCGCCTTCGTGAACCTGGTCATCGGCATCATCTTCGGCGGAATTTCCGGCCTTATCGGGGGCCTCCCCGACCTTGTCATGATGCGGATCGTCGATATTATCGCCACCATCCCCCTGACCCTTTATGTGATCCTGATCATGGTCTTTCTCAACTCGGGATTCCTCAGCATTATTATCGCCCTTAGCTCGGTCTACTGGGTAAACATGGCCCGGATCGTCCGGGGGCAGATACTCGCCCTAAAGGAACAGGAATTCGTTCTGGCCGCCAGGACCATCGGTACATCCAACGGAGACATCCTCATGCGGCACCTGATCCCCAACGCCATCGGGCCGATCATTGTGACCGCCACCATGCTCATCCCCTCCGCGATATTTGTCGAAGCCTTTATGAGTTTTATCGGCCTGGGGGTGTCGGCGCCCATGGCAAGCTGGGGCACCATGTGCAACGACGCCATAGAAACGTTCCGCGTCTCCCCGTATCAGCTTTTTTTCCCGTCCCTCGCCATTTGCGCGGCCATGTTTGCCTTTAACTTTGTCGGCGACGGGCTGCGGGACGCCCTGGACCTAAAAAAAGATATGTGAACGAACCTGTTCACCGCGAATAAAAGGAAATATATCATGCCGGTATTGGAAGTGCGGGATCTAAGGACCTCTTTTTTTACCCAGGACGGGGAAATTCAGGCGGTCCGGGGCGTTTCATTTTCCCTGGAAAAGGGCGAAACCCTGGGAATCGTGGGGGAGTCCGGCAGCGGGAAAAGCGTTAGCTCCCTGTCGATCCTGCGGCTCCTGGCGGACACGGCGAAAATAACCGGCGGCCAGATTCTGTTCCACGATACGGACCTGGTCCAGGCGCCGGATCGGGTGCTCCGGGAGGTTCGGGGAGGGCAGATTTCCATGATCTTCCAGGATCCCATGTCCTCCCTCAATCCCCTGGTGCCCATTGGCCGGCAGGTAGGGGAAATGCTTGCCGCCCACCAGCGGGGGGACAGGAAAGACCGGTTCCGGCAGGTCATGGAGCTCCTCGCCGGGGTCAAGATTCCCGAAGCCGAAAAACGGTACCATGCCTACCCCCATGAATTTTCCGGGGGGATGCGCCAGCGGGTCATGATCGCCATGGCCCTGGCCTGCAAGCCGGAGATCGTGATCGCCGATGAACCCACCACCGCCCTGGATGTGACCACGCAGAACCAGATCCTGGCGCTGCTCAAGGGAATTCAGCGCGAAATGGGGATGGCCATCATGTTTATCACCCACGATCTGGGGGTGGTGGCGGAAATGTGTTCCCGGATCGCGGTGATGTACGCCGGAATGATCCTGGAAGAGGCCTCCGCGGAGGATCTCTTTAACCGTCCCGCCCATCCCTACACCCTGGGTCTGCTAAACTCCATGCCCCATTTAGACATGGACAAGTCCCGGCGGCTTAACCCCATCCCCGGATCGCCGCCGGATATGATCCGTCCGCCGCCGGGCTGCCCCTTTTCGCCCCGCTGCGTTTACGCGAAGAATATCTGCGGCTCCCGGATCCCCGGCTATTACCATCCGGGAGAGGGGCGGCGGACCCGGTGCTGGCTGCTCGATAAGGACGCGCCGGAACACGATAATCCTTTTGCGGGAATGAGGTAGCCATGGGAGATTACATCCTGGAAGTCGAAAATTTGGTCAAGCATTTCCCGGTGAAAAGCGGAAGCAGAAAGGTCGTACACGCCGTGGACGGGGTAAGCATCAGAATCGAAAGGGGCCGCACCCTGGGGCTGGTGGGGGAATCGGGCTGCGGGAAGTCCACCCTGGCAAGGACGATTGTCAGAATTTACGATCCCACCGCGGGGAGAATCCTGATCGACGGCGCGGATATTGCGGCCCTGTCCCAGCGGCAGCTTAAACCGATTCGTAAAAAAATCCAGATGATCTTTCAGGACCCCTTCGCGTCCCTGAACGCCCGGATGACCGTTAAGGACATTATCGCCGAACCGCTGCGGGTCCACCAAATCGGCGCGGCGGGGAGGGAGCGGGACGAGATGGTCTACGAAATGCTGGCAAAGGTGGGGCTGGAGCGGGCCCACGCCAGCCGCTACGCCCATGAATTTTCCGGGGGCCAGCGGCAGCGGATCGGCATCGCCCGGTCCCTTATCCTGCATCCCGAAATCATTATCTGCGACGAGCCGATTTCCGCCCTGGACGTTTCCATCCAGGCCCAGGTTGTAAACATGCTTATCTCCTTCCAGCAGGAACTGGGGCTTACCTATCTTTTTATCGCCCACGATCTGTCAATGGTCCGGTATGTCTCCGATGACGTGGGGGTTATGTATGTGGGAAAACTGGTGGAATTTTCCTCCGGCAATGAACTGTACAAAAATCCGCTGCATCCCTACACCCAGGGGCTTATCCAGTCCGCCCCGGCGGCCAACCCGGAAGCGGCGCGGGTTAAAAAAAGCATCCCCATCGAGGGGGATATTCCCAGCCCCATATCCCCGCCGCCGGGCTGCCGCTTCCATACCCGGTGCCGCTACGCTTCCCCCCGCTGCAAAACCGAGGAACCGGCCATGAGGGATCTGGGGGCCGGCCATTGGGCGGCCTGTCATATCCTGGGCTAACGGGTTCCGGACCAAAAGGCTGCGCCTTTTGGTTTTCGCGGTTTGGGGCGCTGCCCAAACCGCGTACCGGTTGCTGCTTTAGGCCGGCAAAATGCCGGCTGCAGCCAATTCACTGGTTTTGCGAAGCAAAACGCCCGCGCAAGGGATAGAAGCGGTATCCTTTTGCCCGGCGGGCCGGGCAAAAGGATTGAAGCGGATAGCCCGGTCCCCGGCGCGGAGCGCCGGGGATGCGCCCAAAAGGAACTCCATATTCGGCCCCTTCCCTTTTTCCCGGGGGCTTCCATGCAGCGCGGGTCTTAAAAATGAACGCGGCGTCTTTCCCGATTGCCTTTGCTGCCAATATTTACGATAATAGGGAATCGTTCCCAATGCCGCCGGCCTGGGAATGTTTCCGTAGTTTGTTTGCAATAACAGTTCCAGAGACTGGTTGTAATCAAGGATATTTAACGCGAGGAGGAAAATGTTATGTGTAAAAAAGCGGTATGGACCGGGTGTCTTCTTATCCTGGCCGCCGGTCTTGCTTTCGCGGGCGGGTCCAGGGACAGAAGGCCCGCAGCGGGGGCGCAGAGCGCGCAAAAAATAGTTTTTGCCCTGCAAAACGTGCCGGATGGGCTTGATCCGGGGATCACCAGCAATTCTTTCGCGTCGCCCTTTCTCTTGAACCTTTTTGAGGGGCTTATCACCTACGACAAGGACAACAATATTATCCCCGCCCTGGCCGAGAAGTGGACCATCAGCAGCGACGGTACGGTATATACCTTTAACCTGCGGCGGGGTCTTAAATGGTCCGACGGGAGTCCCCTGACCGCCCGGGACTTTGTGTATTCCTACTACCGGGTGCTGGACCCCAAGGTGGCATCCAACTATTCGGTCATGTTCACCGATTTCGTCAAGGGGGCGGCGGAGTATTACGAGGGGACCGGTTCCCGGGATCAGGTTGGAATCGCCGCTCCTGACGATAACACCCTCGTTCTTACCCTCAAGGGGCCGACCCCCTTCTTCCTGGGCATCCTGGGGATGTGGACCTTCTCTCCGGTAAAGCAGGAAGTGGTCGAAAGGGAGCCTGAACGCTGGACCCTTGCCGCCTCCACCTTTATCTCCAACGGCCCCTTCAAGGTATCGGAGATCCGGCTGGGGGAGAGCGTTACCCTGGTGAAAAACGAGCACTACTGGAACGCCGCCACGGTACGGCTGGAGGAGATCCAGTTCCGGTATATCCTGGAACCCGCCACCGCCCTTACCGCCCTGGAGGCCGGACAGATCGACGGCCTGCGGACGCCGCCGGCCTCGGAAACTTCCCGGCTTAAATCGAGCAGCGACGCCTACCAGTCCGTACCCTCCTTTGGGACCACCTATTACATGATCAACCAGAACGTTAAGCCCTTCGACGATGTCCGGGTCCGCAGGGCCCTGTCCATGGCTATCGACCGGGAGGAGATCATCGCCAATGTGCTGCAAAGTTCCGATTCTCCGGCCTTCGGTCTTGTGTCCCCCGGTTATGTCCTGAACGGCAAGGATTTCCGGGACGGACGGCCGACCTACGGCCTATCCCCCAGGGCGGACGCGGCCGGGGCCCGGCGGCTTTTGGCGGAAGCGGGCTACCCCGACGGCCAGGGATTCCCCACCATCCAGTTGAGCTACTACACGGATCGGAATGTCAGAAGCATCGTAGAGGTGCTGCAGCAGATGTGGAAGCAGAATCTGAATGTCAATACCGAAATCTCCACCCAGGAATGGGCGGTGTACTACGCGGGGGTGCAGCAGTTGGACTACCAGATCGGCGCCATGGGCTGGGGCGGGGATTACCTGCATCCCATGACCTTTTTAACCGTTTTGACCTCCGGGAACCCTTCCAACTACACCAGCTATAAAAACGCGGAGTACGACGCCCTGGTAGCATCGGCGCAGACGGAGGTTGATCCGGCAAGGGCTGTGAATATTATGCAGCGGGCCGAAGATCTTGCCATGAACGACATAGCGATACTGCCCCTGTACCACCGGTCCGTCGTCTTTATGATGGCCCCCCATGTAAAGGGCTACTACATGACGCCCCTGTCGCACCTGTACTTCAGGGAAGCCTACGTGGAGCGGTAAGAGTCGTGAACCCGATAGCGGAGATCATCGTAAAGGAGGGCGGTATTGCGGGGGGCGGCGTCATGCGTTTCGAGCTGTTCCCCGACAGGGCGCCCCTGACGGTCAAGAATTTTATCGATCTGGCGTTATCGGGTTTCTATAACGGTTTAACCTTTCACCGGGTTGTGAAGGACTATGTCATCCAGGGCGGCTCAGGCAACAACACCTGCGTCTGCCCTACGGATGTTATGATAAAAGGAGAGTTCGCCGAAAACGGCGTTGATACGGGCCTTGTCCATGAACGAGGCGCCCTCTCCATGGCCCGGAACCAGGACTTCGACAGCGCGGGCACCCAGTTTTTCGTGGTTCACCGGGACGCCCGCCGGCTGGACGGAAAATACGCCGCCTTTGGGAAGATGCTGGACGGCTTTGAGACATTGGACAAAATCGCCGCGGTCCCCACCGCCGGTCCCGAAAAGGAAAACAGACCTCTGGAACCGGTGGTCATACAAGAAATCAGCATTATCGCTTAAGGCTGTTCCCCAACGTTGGTTCGCGGAACAGTTCTCCTGAATTGAGTAACAGAGCTGTTCAGAAACTTCAGTTTCCGAACAAGCACCGCTTAAAAACAGCAAAAGGAGGCATCCCATGCAGGTTCTAACAACCCGCCGCCAACCGGAAGACCGGGGGGTGTACAGCATTCTTGAGACTCTGGATATAAGCAGCGGCAAACGGACGGTATTGCGGGAATTCGACGATACCATCGAGGCGCCCAACTGGACCCCGGACGGCAAGTGCCTTATCTATAACCGGAAGGGCCGGATCTACCGTTACGAACTGGCCTCCGGCGCAGTCAGGGTGATCTACTCCGGGGCCGCTACGGCCTGCAACAACGACCATGTTCTTTCCCCCGACGGCGCTTCCATTGCGGTAAGCAACGGCACCTGGGAGGACGGCCAATCCCGAATCTACATACTCCCCCTGGCGGGGGGAGAACCGGCGCTGGTTACCCCCATGGCCCCCAGCTACCTTCACGGCTGGTCCCCGGACGGCAGGACTCTGGCCTACTGCGGGGAACGGAACGGCCAGTTCGACATCTACACCATCCCCGTCTGGGGGGGCCGGGAAACCCGGCTGACCGACAGCCCCGGCCTGGACGACGGCCCCGAATACAGCCCCGACGGCCGGTACATCTGGTTTAATTCGACCCGCAGCGGACTCATGCAGCTCTGGCGCATGGAGGCCGACGGCTCGAACCCCGTCCAGATGACCAGCGACGAAAGTAACAACTGGTTCGGCCACGTATCGCCCGATGGGGAAAAGGCGGCCTTTATCTCCTACCGGAAGGGGGACGTGGAACCCGACAGGCATCCCCCCAACAAGAACGTCCAGCTTCGACTCATGTCCTCCCGGGGCGGGGACTTTAGCGTTATCGCCGAACTCTTCGGCGGCCAGGGAACCATCAACGTGAACTCCTGGTCTCCGGACTCCCGGCAGATTGCCTTCGTGTCGTACCGCCTCAAATAGAGTTGTTCAGAAACTTCAGTTTCTGAACAACACCCTTTTAAAAACGAAAAAACGCGAATTTCCCAGGGAAATTCGCGTTTTCGCAAGGCCTGTTCAATAACCAACCGGGCTATTGGACAGGTCCAACAAGAAAAGGATGGCCCCCATGCCTCAACAGAATCGTTTTGTTTCGGTCCAGCTTTTTGCCCTCCGGGATCAGATGAACAAGGATTTCCCCGCCGTCATGCGGAAAATCGCCGAAATAGGCTACGAATATGTGGAACTGTACCACCACGCCTACGGCGGCGCGCCGGCGGCGGAGGTCAAAAAAATTACCGCCGGCGCGGGGCTTAAAATCTCCGGCTGCCACGTGGGCATCGGCGACCTGGAGGAGCGGCCGGAAGAAACCATTGCCTTCCTCGCCGAATCCGGCTGCCCCCACATGATCTGCGGCTGGGCCGAATATCCTTCGGCCCTGTCCCCCTGGCAGCGGGCCCGCTTCTTCAACCGCATCGGCGCGCTGGCCCGGGAAGGGGGGCTGCTCTTTTCCCTCCACAACCACCGCCAGGAATTCAGCTCCGCCGGCGGCCGCTGCCTCCTGGAGATCCTCATGGAAAACACCGACCCCGCTTTGGTTGGCCTGGAGATGGACACCTACTGGGCCGTCAAAGGCGGGGCGGATCCGGCGGCTTTCCAGGCCAAATGGCGCCGCCGCAGCCCCCTCATCCACCTTAAGGACTACAACCCCGCCAAAAATCCCGACTGGGCGTCCATCGGGGAGGGAATCATCGACTTCGCCGCCGTGGTCAAGGCCGCCGCCGAAACATCGGGCTTCGTCTTCGACCTCGACAGCAGCGACGACCTCTACCGGGACTTCGCCGCCGCCCTAAAAGCTATCAAGCAACTCATCGCCTAGTTCGTTCTATGGGCGCATCCCCGGCGCTCCGCGCCGGGGACCGGGCTATCCGCTCCAATTCCTCGCCCCTGCGGGGCGAGGAATTCCGCTTCTATCCCTTGCGCGGCTGCGGCTGACCAAAACGCTGCGCGTTTTGATTCGGCCTCCCTGCCGTCTCGCGTCTTTGGAGTTGGTCCGTTCTGTGCGCCGAATTCCTGCATCGGACACAGCCGGCATCCATGCCGGCTGCGGGGGGCGGGAGCGCGGAGCAAGGCCCGGGGCTCCAGACGGCGGCCTTCGATCCGCCGCACCCCGGCGCCGCCTATCCGTTCAGAACCGCCAGTTCTTCCCGTATCAGGGACGCCAGTTCCCCGGCGGCCTTGCCGGTTTCCACCAGACGGCTCTCCCCCTCCCCCCGCCGCCGGATCTCCAGCGCGGGGGAGCCCCCGGCAAGATTCTTGTCCGCCGCCACTACGCGGAAGGGAATACCGATAAGATCCGCGTCCTTGAATTTGACCCCCGGCCGCTCCTCCCGGTCGTCCACCAGGACTTCTATACCCAACCCCGCCAGCTCCTCCGCCAGCTTATCGACGGCCTCCTTAACGGCTCCCCCGTATCTTATGGGGATAATGATCACCTGGTAGGGGGCCAGAGTCATGGGCCAGCGGATGCCGTCGTCATCGTGGTGTTCCTCGATGACGCTGGCCAGGGTCCGGTCAAGGCCGATGCCGTAACTCCCCATGACGGGGATCCGGGTTTTTCCGTTCTCGTCGAGGTAGCTTACGTTCATGGTGCGGGTATACTTGTAACCCAGCTTAAAAATGTGCCCTAACTCATTCCCCTTTTTCTCGTAGAGCTCTCCGCCGCAGCGGGGGCAGCGGTCCCCGGCCTTGACGGTGCGGAGATCCCGAACCATCCAGCCCGTAAAGTCCCTGCCGTAGGCGGCGTGCCGGTAATGGAGATCCTTTGCCAGGGCCCCGGTAACCGCGTCGGTCATGGCGGCAACGGTTTCATCAACGATAAGCGGAAGGCCGGTAAGCCCCAGGGGACCGGCAAAACCCAGGGGGGCGCCGGTAAGACGTTCCACATCGGCGTCCGCCGCCAGGGCTGCCTCGCCGGCCTTCAGCGCCGCGGCCAGTTTTGCCTCATTCACATCCAGATCTCCCCGGATAGCCACGGCGAAGAACGCCTCGGGGTACACCAGGGGGGCTTCGGGAGCGGGGCGGCGG
Source organism: Treponema sp. (assembly GCA_031255615.1). The sequence continues at coordinate 14,326 of JAIRSD010000255.1, forward strand.
CGTTCCAGGGAAGCGCATCCCGGCGCGGCGCTCAGATCCAGTTCCACATTCACCGCCCGGTAGATCAGGGTTTTGATAAAGGTTTCCGCGCCGGTGTTAAGAAAGGCGCAGAGTTCCTCGATGGTTTTTACCGCGGGGGTATCGATCTTCTCCGGCGCCGGAACGGAGGAAGCCGCCGCCCTGGCGGCCTCAAGGGATTCGGGGGCATCGAAATCCGGCTTGCAGCCCGCCTTTTCCACATTGGCGGCGTAATCGCAGTCCCGGCAGAGCAGCAGGGTATTGTCCCCGACCTCGCTTTCCACCATAAATTCTTCGGAACCGCTGCCTCCCATGGCCCCGGAATCCGCCTGCACGGGAATCACCGTAAGGCCGCAGCGTTTGAAGATCCGCCGGTAGGCCCGGCCCATGTCCTGGTAGGTCTCATCCAGACTTTGCTCGTCGCGGTGGTATGAGTAGGCGTCCTTCATCACAAATTCCCGGCCCCGCATCACCCCGTAACGGGGGCGAATCTCATCCCGGTACTTGCTGTTGATCTGGTACAGGGAAAGGGGAAGCTGGCGGTAGCTGGAAAGCTCATCCCGCACCAGGCTGGTAAAGGCCTCCTCCGCGGTGGGGGAAACCACCAGATCCGCCCCCAGCCGGTTCTTGGCCCGGAGCATAGCGTCCCCCATGGCGTCCCAGCGGCCGGACTCCTTCCAGAGTTCCCCGGGAACCACCACCGTCGGCTTTACCTCCAGGGAATTGATGGATTCCATCTCTTCCCGGATGATCCGCTCCAGCTTGCGGAACGAACGAAGCCCCAGCGGCAGGTAGGCAAAAAGGCCGTTGGCGAGTTTACGAATCATCCCGGCGCGGAACATAAGCCGGTGGCTGACGATCACCGCGTCCGCCGGAACCTCCCGCAGGGTGGGGATAAAGGTCTGGGAAAATTTCATACAACGCTGCTCCCTCTACTTCAATTACTCGTAAATCTGGATTATACTATAACGATGGCTGATGTGTCTTCACGGATCCCAACTCGGGGTGAAGGGTGAAACGAAATTGGGCTTGTTCAATAACCCGGTTGGTTATTGAACAAGCCGTGCGAAAAACGTGGATTTTCCAAGAAAATCCGCGCTTTTCTTCGTTATTTAAGCGGTTGTTGTTCAAAAACTGAATTTTCTGAACAACTCTATTTAAGAATACAACGGCCCCGGATTATGTATGAAGATCATCAACCTATTTACCGACAAAATTTTTTATAAGAATCTTTTTGCCATCGCCATCCCTATCATGCTCCAAAATTTTATAAACTCCTTCGTGAACGTTCTGGACACGGTAATGATAGGCCGGCTGGGAACCGTGGAAATCGCCGCGGTGGGCCTGGGGAACAACGTATTCTTCTTCTACATGATCGTCCTCTTTGGAATTTGTTCCGGCGGCGCGGTATTTATCGCCCAATTTTGGGGCAAGCGGGATATGAAGGGAATACGGAAAACCGTGGGCCTCTGCTGCGCCGTCAACCTGCTTATCGGCAGCCTCTTTACCATTGCCGGATTCCTGGTTCCCGAGCGGATCATAGGCATCTACTCCACCGACGGGGATGTGATTAGGGCCGGCGCCCTGTATCTCCGCTATATAAGCCCCTCATTCCTCCCCTTCGCCCTGGCCCAGGTCCTGGTCATTTCCCTGCGTTCCATTGAACAGGTCAAGGCCCCCATGACGACCACGATCATCGCCCTTTCGATTAACGCGGTGCTTAACTGGCTGTGGATCTTCGGCATCGGCCCCTTTCCCGCCATGGGGGTGGCGGGAGCGGCCCTGGCTACCACGGTGTCCCGCTTTACCGAGACCGCCCTGCTTATCGGCATCAGCCGCCGGAGGAATTACCCGATCATCGGGCCCTTAAAAGAAATGCTCGATTTTAACCGGGCCTTTATCGGCCGTTACGTCCGGATCGTGGCGCCCATCGTTATGAATGAATTTGCCTGGTCCCTGGGGGTTACCATGCAGAATATCATCTTTGCCCGGACCCATACGGACGCCATTGCCGCCTTCAACATAACCGGCACCGTATCCCAGCTTACCTGGGTGCTTTTTATCGGCCTGGGAAACGGGGTGGGGGTGCTCATCGGCAAGAAGATAGGAGAGGGCGACCACGACGGCGCACGGAACTACGCCCTAAAAATTATCTTTTTCATTCCCCTGGCGGCGCTGGCGGCGGCGGCGGCGCTTATCCCCATCTCCCACATCACCCCCTTTATTTTCAAGGTGAACGAGACGGTCCTCCATACCGCGGCCCAGATGCTCTTTATCCTGGCCGCCACATACCCCTGCCGGGCCTTCAACATGGCCATGGTGGTCGGAATCTGCCGGGCCGGGGGGGATACGGTATTCTGCGCGATCTACGATGTGGCCTTTATGTGGACCGTCGCCCTGCCCGCCGCCGCCGCCGCGAGTTTCATCTTCAACGCCCCCTTCTGGGTTATCTATCTGCTGGTGCTTTCCGAGGAATTCTTCAAGATGACGGCGGGAATTTGGCGTTTTCGCAGCGGCAAATGGCTCCACGATGTGACCAAGGGCCTGTAGCCCCGGAAATCAGCCAATCAGGGACGCGGCCTCCGCCAGATCTTCGCAGCGCCGCCAGACCGTGGACAGAAGCTCCGCCGGAGCTTCCACCATGTCCTTGATAAAGATCGAAGGGATTCCCGCCGCCCCCAGGGCCCGAAGCCCCGCGGGGGAATCCTCAAGGCCCAAACAGAATTCCGGCGCCGTCTCTAAACGCCGGGCGGCCAGGAGGAAAATATCCGGCGCGGGTTTCCCCCGCTCCACCTCGTCGCCGCAGGCAATGACGGTAAAACGCCCCTCCAGCCTTGCCTTTTCCAGTTTCCATAGGGCCGTTTCTTTTTTGGTAGAGGTCGCTATGCCAAAGGGGATGCGGAGCCCTTCCAGCTTGTCCAATATAACGGGAAGCCCCGGACGCCAGCCGATGCCCTTCTCCTCGGCCTCTTTTCTAAAGAGGATCCTCAGCTCGGAACGGATCTCCTCATAGGGAAAGGCCGGACCGTAGTCCTCCATCATGATCCGCCGGGTGCTGCCCTCATCCACCCCGGTAGTACGGAGCACCGTCTCCAGGCGGATCTCCCAGCCTCTGCTTCGGGCGGCCTGAAGCCACAAATCTTTAACCGGCCGCTCCGTGTCAAGTAAAAGACCGTCCATGTCGAATATAACGGCCTTCGGTAAAATGGTTTTTTTCAATCTTTGGACTGCTTTCGGCTGCCCGGTTAAGCTACATAAGATTTAAGGACCCGGCGGCGGACAGGATGCTGGAGCCGCTTAATAGCCTTTTTCTCGATCTGCCTAATCCGTTCCTTGGTCAGGTTAAAACGATCCCCCAGTTCTTTCAGGGAAAGGGGGGCGCAGTCTCCCAGGCCGTAACGGAACCGGATAACCGCCGCCTCTTTCTGATTCAGGGTATCCAGCACGTTCTCGATATCTTCTTTCAACGCCAGATCCATCGCATATTGTTCCGGGGCTTCGTGCCGCTCGTCCTCGATAAAATCTTCCAAGGCGCTGGAATCCCGGTCCGTTGACAGGGGATTATCCAGAGAAACATGCTCCCGGCTTATGTTTATCAGTTCCGCCACATGCTCCTTATCCATGTTGAGGAGCCGCGCCACCTCCTGGATTTCCTCTTCCTGGGAACGGCTGTCCTGCACAAGTTTACGGGCCTTTTGAATTTGAACCAGTTCGTTGGCCCGGTTCAGGGGCAGCCGGATCATCCGGGATTTTTCGCAGACCGCCTTAAGGATCGCCTGACGGATCCACCAGACGGCGTAGGATATAAAATGGTATCCCTTGTCCACATCGTAGCGTTCAACGGCGTTCACCAGGCCGATATTGCCTTCGCTGATCAGATCCATGATGGAAAGCCCCTGGCCCTGATACCTTTTTGCCACATTCACCACAAAACGGAGATTCCCGTTTATCAGCCTCTCCCGGGCGGCCTTGCTGCCTTTCGCCGCTTCCCTGGCGGCCTTGTCTTCTTCCTCCCTGGTAAGAAGGGGTATCCGGTTGATCTCCCGCAGATAGATGGAAAGAACATTTTCCCCGGCATCAACATTCTCCTGTACCTTTACCGTCTTCGTTTGATTTACCTTCGTCGCGATCATCAACGCCTCCTAGATGGTTTGTACTAATAATAAAGCAAGAACCATGCCAAAAAAGAAAAATCCGGCTGGAAAACAAAAGAATAATCGGGATATTGAGGAAAAAAAGAATAATCTAAAGGAAATGCGGCTAAAAAAACAAGGAAACCGGAGCCCGGGGCCCTCTCCAACCGGCCTTTCGGACTTAAAAAACCCTTTTGGGGCCCCCTCCGAAAAAATCCGGCCCCTCTCCTGTCCTAATATGACTCTTTTTTTAATTATGGCCGAAAAACCGTATCATATTGACACAAAAAAGCCCGGCCCCAGGGACCGGGCCTTCCAAAGGGAACCTTACTCCTCAATAATCGCAAGAATATCCTGCATTTTAAGGATCAGGTGATCGGCGTCGCCAATCTTGATCTGGGTGCCCGCATACTTATCGTACAGGATCTTCTGACCGGGGCTTACCTTGATGACCTCTTTATCGTCCCCAACCTCAACTACCACGCCTTTCTGGGTCTTTTCTTGGGCGGTGTCGGGAATGATAATCCCCCCAGCGGATTTAGTTTCACTTTTTTCCAGCTTGACAATGACCCGGTCTGCCAAGGGCTTTACCTTCATATAATCCTCCGTTCAATCAGACTTTAAGATTTTTATGTAATTGAATATACAGAAACAAAATACCGAGGTCAAGAAAAATCCTGCAATTCTCAGTTTTGAACATGCCGCATATCGAGGGCAGGTTGGGCGCATCCCCGCCGGCCCTAGCGATCCGGCGGGGACCGGGCTATCCGCTCCAATTCCCCGCCCCCTCCGGGGGCGGGGAATTCCGCTTCTATCCCTTGCGCGGCCCGCGAAAACGGCCTCCTTGCCGTTTTCGCGGGCTTGCAGGTTTTTGCCTTCGCAAAAACCCGGAAAATCACCCCCGCACCGGCATCCCTGCCGGTGCATCCCGCGCCCTCGCTGCACCCTGCCCTTCCTAACAGACCGCTTGGCCTAAAAATCAGATATATAAATTGACTACGAAGGCGAGGAAAGCGCACGAAGACCGGGGATTGAAGGTGGTTATTCATTCCTTTGTGTTCTGGCGAGCCATAGTTCGCCCGGCGAGCCATAGTTCGCCCGGCGAGCCGTAGTCCGCCCCGGTGCGTCTCCATGGTCAAAATCCCTGCCCCCGGTTGATACTCTTACCCTGAGTTTTGGACTGCAAGCGAGGCGCCGGTCCAAAACCGCGCGCGTTAGCGCAGGGTAAATGAGTTCCTGAACAGGATCAGACAAACACAGCGTCCCGCTCAGAACCCGCTAAAAGCTCCCGCGGGCGCTGATCGCGTCCAGGGGGAGACGATCCCCGTGCTGAGGAGAGGGAGAGGCGCCGGGGGCCGGGTAGCCGGTGGGCAGGAAGGCCGCGGGCACTATATGTTCGGGGACTTTGAATTCAAGCCTGGTTTTTGCGGGGTCGAACCACATGACCCAGGTCGTCCCTAAATCAAGGTCCGCCGCCTGAAGCATCATGTGGGTAGCAACGATACTGGCGTCCACCCACCCGGAATGTTCATGGTCGTAGTTCCGGGTCCAGGCCGCGGAAAGATCGTAGCAGACAAGAAATGCCAGGGGCGCGCCGAATCGGCAGCCGGTGCAACGGTCCATCCTGGCAAGATCCTCCGGCCTGTCCAGAATCAGAATACGCTGGGGCTGACGGTTCGCCGCCGTGGGAGCCCTGCGGGCGGCTTCCAGGATAAGGCCGATCTTTTCCTGTTCCACCGGCTTGTCAAGAAAATTCCGCACCGAATACCGGGCGGCCGTTAGTTCGGCAAAGGTCATAGCGTACTCCTTGGAACATTATTTCCGGACGGGCCCGTTCCAAAACCCGCGGCTTTGCGGCCCCGGAAGCGGCAAAACGCCGGGACCGGCGCGAAGCCCCGGCAGCCGGAGGCCGCCCGGATAGCCCTACCTCCGCCGCGGGCGGGGATGCACCCACCATACATGCACGATATTCCTAAACGGTTAAACAGGGTTATTATACAAGATACTGCCGCAGTTGTCCCGCCAGTTTTCCGTCCGCCCAGGCTTCTATCAGGATTCCTTCGGCCTCCCAGGATTCCGACAATACCTGGGCCCTGCGGTGGATCAGGCCGATCAGATCCCCGCGGTCCGGGGGGAAGCAGAAGCGGAGACTGGCCCCGGAGAGGAGTTTACCCATCCGTTCCGTGAGTTCCTCCAGACCCCAGCGCCGGTGGACCGATATGGGAATGGCCCCCGGAACGGCGGCGGTCGAGGATGCCGCGGAAACTCCCGGTTTATCGATCTTGTTGAGGACCGTGATCATGGGAATTTCACCGGCCCCCAGGTCCTGGAGCACTCGGAGGGTGGTCCGGCGGCAATCCTCCATGTCGGGATCGGAGGCGTCGGCCACATGGATAAGGAGGTCCGCCAGGGCGGCCTCCTCCAGGGTGGAATGGAAGGCGTCTACCAGGGCGTGGGGCAGATTCCTGATGAACCCGACGGTATCCACCAGCAACACGGGAAAGCCCCCGGACAGATCAAAACGGCGGGAGACGGCGTCCAGGGTAACAAAGAGCCTGTCTTCCGCCGCCAATTCGGCGCCGGTGAGGGCGTTCATAAGGGAAGATTTACCCGCGTTGGTGTAACCCACCAGGGCGCAGACAGGAATACCCTGCCGCTCCCGCTGGCGCCGCCGCAGTTGCCGCTGACGCCGCAGCTCGTCCAATTCCTCTTGCAGCCGCTGTATCCGCCGCTCCACCCGGCGGCGATCCAGTTCCAGCCGGGTTTCCCCGGAACCCCTGGTCCCGTAACGCCCCCCCCGCTGGCGGGACAGATCGATGTACTTATGGGCAAGCCGGGGCAGGGCGTACTGGAGCTCCGCCAGATGGACCTGGAGTTCCGCCTCCCGGGTGGAAGCCCGGTCCGCGAAGATCTTGATGATAAGCTCCTGCCGGTCCACGAGGGGAATACCGGTCAGGGTTTCCCAATTCCGCTGTTGAGAGGGGCTGGGATCCCAATCGACGATCATGCAGTCCGCCTTCAATTCCGCGGCCCTTTCCGCCAGCTCCTGGGCCTTCCCCGTCCCCATGCCGTATTTGGAAGACCTTTCGCGGATCCTCACGGTTTCATGGCCCCCGATCTCCAGCCCCAGAGATTGGACCAGCCCCCGCAGTTCCCGGGCCAGGGGATCCCCCCCCTCCGCCCCGGCATGACCGCCGCTTTCCCGCGCCGAAGACCGCCCCGAAGCCCCCAAATCCAGGCTTACCAGGAAAGCCTGGACAGGTTTTTTTTCAACGCTTATCGAGTCTTGATCCAAAATTTTCCTCCACGGCGATTCTCAGTTTAGAAAACGCCGAATGTCGAGTCCCCTTTGGGCGCATTTTTTTGCGGCTGCGCCGCAAAAAAACCGGGCTATCAAGGCAACCTCTGGTTGCCAGGGCTCCGGCTGCGCCTCCGGCCCCGGTGCGGTACGCCGGGTCTGCTCCGCACCCCTCCTATCCCTTGCGCGGGCGAACATCCGCATCCCTGCGGATGTTCGCCTTTCGGAGTTGCTGCGCTTCGCGCAGCAACTCCAATAATTGGAAACAGCCGGCCTCCCTGCCGGCCTGGTTGGTGGAGTTCGCGGGGCAAGGCCCCGCGAACTCCGAAAACCAAAAAATCCGCAGGATTTTTTGGTTCGGCATCCCTGCCATTTTTGGGCTGGGGGTTTTTGCGAAGCAAAAACCCCCAGGAATTGGCTGCAGCCGGCATCCATGCCGGCGCATCCATGCGGATGTTCGCCTTTCGGAGCTGCTGCGCTTCGCGCGGCAGCTCCAATAATTGGAAACAGCCGGCCTCCCTGCCGGCCGGGTGGGCCGTGCCGTCCAATGGTAAAATAGTCCGCATTGATCTACACTCAGTCCAGATTATCAATGAATATCTCTCACAAGATCATCTTTAGTTTACTCATTTCGGCGTTGATATTCACTGTTTTTACCGCAGCCGCCTTTACCGGCCTTTTCGATATGGTGGAGACCAGATTCTACAATCCCCAAATAGCCAGGGGCCTGAATCGCGAAGCGGCGGAGGATGCCAGGGTCATTGGGGATTTCCTCGCCGAATTGGACAACCGCTTCGCCGCCGCCCTTGCGGGGGAATCGGTAAAACGCAGCTTCCTTCCCGATCATGCCGAAGAAGATATGGGGGAGCGGAGCAGAATCTTCGGCATCCTGCTGAATTCCCTGCCCGGACTTCGGAGCGTCCGTTTCGTGGATGCCGGGGGCAGTCGAATTCATTTTTCCACCCTGGCGGAGGATCTGATTCACCAGGAGGGATCTTCCTTTACTTACCGGAGCTACCGGGACTGCCCCGGAGTCCTTCCCTATCAAAACGTTGAATCCCCGGAAGGCGCCGCCCCCCGGATCGTCTTTGACGGCCCGGGAGAGCGGCTTATCTTTTCCTATCCCTTTTCCGACACCCTGGACGTATACAGGGGCAGCGCCCTTTTTACCTTCTCTGTGCGGGCCGTGGCGGAGCGCATGATTCGGGAAGGACAACTCAAGGTGGGGGAGGATCTTTCCGTTGTATCCTCCCCCGGCGGTTTCCTTTTGGGCCTTCCCGGAATGGGGAAGGAGGACCTGAAAAATCAGGCCGCCGCCCTTTGGCAAGAGGGGATCCTGGGTTTCGCCGGTCTGGATGAGGACGGCCACGAGGACGGACGGGAACCCCTTGTCCTCGTGTCAGCCAAATACGACGGCGTTTCCCCGCAATTCGCCCGTCCGGGGGATCGGAACGGCGGCGCGGTCTTTACCGGCAGGCTGGTGCAGGAAAGCCTCTTTACCCTTCCCCCCCTCATGCGGTCGATCTTCCTGGGTTCTTTTTTTCTTACCCTCTTTTTGTTTGTTTTCCTGCTTTTTAACCTGCGGCAGGATGCCGTTGCACTGATCCGCGACCGCCTCAAACGGCTCCAAAAGGGCCTGTTCCGCCAGTATTACGAGCAAAAAGAGGCGGTAGACTGGAAACGCTGGACGAAAGAATTGGCCCAGCGGCGGGGGGAAGTTCGGGCCCAGATCAAGCGGGGTCTGCCCCGCCGGGGGATGGGGCCCCCCGCCACGGGGGAAAGCGGCGCCCTGGACGCCTTAATCGATCTTTCCTGGAACGAGACGGTCGCCGCCCTGAGCGGTTATCCGACTGCGGACATCAATGACGAAAGATTGCGGGCCGCCGTCCTGGACATTCTCCGCCAGGCGGGCTGCCTCCCTCCCGGCATGGGGACCGAAGATTTTCAAGCCCCCGCCCCGGCGGGCGGCAGGCCGGAGGAGGGGGAGGAACTGGAAGAACTAGAGGTCGTAGAAGATTCGAAAGATGCAGAGGAGCCGGTGAAATTGATTAAGCTGGAAACGGAAATACGGGAGGACCCGGAAGCGGGAAAGGATCTGGCCGGGTTAAAAGGCGAAGACTTGAAAGACCTAAACAGGGAGGATAGCGAAGTGGCGGATGGGAAAAATCCCCCCGGAGGGATCGTTGCTGCTCCGGATACATCTGCGATTAAGCCGGAGGCGATGGAATCGAATCCCCCGGAGAAGGCCGCCGAAACCCAATCCGCGGCCCATGAGGATCTGAGCGCTGTTGCCAGCCGGATCGAATTCGGCCTTCCGGGAGAATCCGGGGCTGAAAGGAAAGGGGGTCTGGGCTCGGAGGACGCATCCCCCTTCGAAACCCTCAGTTTTGAATCCCCCAATTTCTCCAGAGATGAAGGCGAGGAGGCCGGGATTGCCCCCGGGGAAGGCCTCGAACCCGGAGAAGGACAAAGGAAAAGACGGCAGGCCGGCGAAGGCGGGGATGATTCCGGCCTTACGGAAATAACCGAGGACGGGGGGCTTCCCTTTATCTACCGGCCCTTCCTGTTCCAGGGAAAAAGCAAGCCCCTGTCCCTCCGCTCGATAGACGACGGAACGGCGGAACCCATCCGGGAGCGGAACGGAATCCACATGATAAACAGCGACATTTTGGACCCGGATCTGGAATCCTCGAATCGCCTTGATCCAAGGATTCTGCAACTGGTGGAATCGATAATCGCCCCGGAGAAGGGCTAGCACCTTACTTGCGCTACATCACCGGATAAGCGAAACAACCGGGAATAAGAATTTAAACCACGAAGGCGCACCAAGCGACACGAAGGATTGAAAAAACGCCTCCAATCCCCGCCGTCCTCGCCTTCGTGGTAAATTTCTTCTATCCGCATATCCGGCCTTTTAGGCCAAGCAGCCTACTAGTAGACTGTAAAGGCTAAATGACCTGATAAGCGAAACAACCGGGAAAATAAGAATTTAAACCACGAAGGCGCACCAAGAGACACGAAGGAATGAAAAGGCGCCTTCAATCCCCGGTCTTCGTGCGCCTTCCTCGCCTTCGTGGTAAATTTCTTCCGTCCATATATCTGATTTTTAGGCCAAGCGGGTGGGCTGTCCGGGGGCTTGCGCTCCGTTTGACCGGGGCGGATACAAAAAACCCCCGCCGGGCGGGGGTTTTTTTAGAGCGGGGTCTGCCGCCGTTTGGCGGCGGGGAGACCCTGTTTCGTCCCTTCGGGAAGGAGGCGCTTATCCTTCCTTGGCGGCGGCATCCAGCTCCGCAAGGATCGCCTCTTCTGTGTCTTTGTCAAAATAACGGGCCTTGTCCATGTGGGGCACAAAACTTGCCTCGTCGCCCACTTTAAAGACATGGTGAGGCTCGGTGCGGGCCACCAAAGGCTGGGTGGGAGTATTTACCCAAAGGTGGATGTCCGCACCCAAGGGCTCGACCACCGTGATCTTTACGGCAAAACTGTTATCCACCGGCCCGCTGGGGGAATAGCTTAGATCCTCCGGCCTGATGCCGAAGAATACTTCCTTCCCCGCGTACTTTTTCAGGTAGTTTGCATGGGTAGTATGGGGCTTAATTTTAAACGAACCTTCGTCCAGGAACAGGGAACCGCCCTCCTCCAATACCTTGACGGTAAGGAAGTTCATGGGGGGGGAACCGATAAACCCGGCGACAAACTTGTTGATCGGGTGGTTGTAAAGATAGAGGGGGGAACCGATCTGCTGGATCTTCCCGTCCTTCATAACCACAATCTTGTTCGCCATGGTCATGGCCTCTACCTGGTCGTGGGTAACGTAGATCATGGTGGCGTTAAGCCGGTGGTGCAGATCGGACAATTCCGCCCGCATCTGGACGCGGAGTTTGGCGTCCAGGTTGGACAGGGGTTCATCGAAGAGGAACACCTTGGGGTTACGGACGATGGCCCGGCCTACGGCGACGCGCTGCCGCTGGCCGCCGGAAAGGGCCTTGGGTTTGCGGTCCAGGAACTTTTCAATGTCCAGGATTCGGGCCGCCTCATGGACCCGGCGATCAATTTCGGTCTTTTCGACCTTCTTAATCCGCAGCCCGAAGGCCATGTTGTCGTATACCGTCATGTGGGGATACAAAGCGTAGTTTTGGAACACCATGGCGATATTCCGGTCCTTGGGGGGAACATCGTTCATCAGCTCCCCGTCGATGTAAAGTTCGCCTTCGGTTATGTCTTCCAAACCGGCGACCATCCGCAGGGTGGTGGATTTTCCGCACCCGGAGGGACCTACAAAGACAACAAATTCTTTGTCTTCGACCAGGATGTTGGCGCTGTCCACGGCGCGGACATTGCCTTCGTACACTTTGGAGATACCTTTCAGTTCTACCTTTGCCATAGTATGGCCTCCCTGTTAGGTTAGTTTATAAAGCCAGAATAAGCCCGCTTCGGTCGAAAGTCAAGGAAAAAAGAAGGGGATAACTTTAAAAAACCACGCTTTTTCCCGGATCAATTCTATCCTTTTTCACAAAGGGGCAGCAATGTAACAGAGCGGCGGTTTCTGGTTTAGCCGCGGTCTGTCTCCGGCAGGGATGCCGAACCAAAAGGCTGCGCCTTTTGGTTTTGCGGAGTTTCGCGAAGCGAAACTCCACTCAGCCGGGCCGGCAAGGATGCCGGCGTGAGTAATTTCCCGGGGTTTTGCTTCGCAAAACCCTCAGCCCAACATCCGCATGGATGCACCGGCAGGGATGCCGGTTGTGATCGCTGTTGGAGTTGCTGTGCGGAGCGCAGCAACTCCGAATGGCGAAAAACGGCAGGGAGGCCGTTTTTCGCCCGCGCAAGGGATAGGAGGGGTGCGGAGCAGACCCGGCGCGGAGCGGCGGGGCCGGAGCGCAGCGGAGCCCCGGATAGCCCGGTTTTTTTGCGGCGCAGCCGCAAAAAAATGCGCCCAAAAAGGACTCGGTATGCGTCTTTTACACTGAGAATGGCTGATAGCATAGTAATCCTATTGGTATAATAATATTATCCCGCGGCTGGATGAACCTTGCTTTGGGTTCCCCCGCAATGCTAGACTTTGCGGATATGCGGCGGAAAAAATCCGTCCTATACGGAGCTTGCCTTGTTTCTTAAACGTCTGGATATATTCGGATTCAAGTCTTTTGCCGACCGGACTCAGGTCGAATTTGCCGAGGGGATCACCGCCCTTTTGGGCCCCAACGGATGCGGTAAGTCCAACGTTGTGGACGCTATCAAGTGGGTCCTGGGCGAACAGGCCTCCAGGGCCCTGCGGGCGGAAAAGATGGAGGATGTGATCTTCAACGGCACGGAAAGCCGCAAGGCCCTGAATGTGGCGGAGGTAACCCTTACTATTGCCAACGAGGAGGGGCTTCTGCCCCTGGATGTGCCGGAGATCGAGCTGAAGCGGCGGCTTTACCGATCCGGGGAGAGCGAATACTACATCAACGCCCAGTCCGTGCGGCTGCGGGAGCTGCGGGAGCTTTTTTGGGACACCGGGGTGGGCAAGGGGGCCTATTCGGTGATGGAGCAGGGCCGGATAGACCAGATTCTGTCTTCCAAGCCGGAGGACCGGCGCTATCTTTTTGAGGAGGCGGCGGGGATTACCCGTTACAAGCTGCGGGGCGCCGAGGCGGAACGGAATTTGGCCAAGACCGAGGAAAACATGCGCCAGGTAGAGGGGGTCCTGGGGGAAATAAAGCGTTCCTACGACACCCTGAAGCTGCAATCGGAAAAAACTATCAAGTACCGGGCCCTGCGGGAGGAGATTTTTACGCTGGAACTGGATATTCAGCTCCTCCGGCTTAAGCAGTTCAAGTACGAGCGGGACGGCAGAAAGGAAATTTTCGCCAAGCGGGAGGCGGAGCGGGATTTGATTCGGGCCGACATGGAAGCGGCCAACAGATCTCTGGAAGAAAAAATGGACGAGGTGAACCTGATGGAGGAGAAACTCGTCGATTACCAAAAGAATATCTACGGCCTCCGGGTGGAAAAAAACGCCAGGGAAAAGGAGGGGCGAATCCTGGCGGAGCAGCGGGGGGAGATCCAGGGGAAAATAGGGGAGAACCAGGGCCGGGAACAGGTCATCCTGGAGAAGATCGGGGCCTTAACCGAGGACGCGCGGGAAAAGGATGAGGCGGTGGGGAATCTTCGAAAGAACGCCGCCGCCATAGAGGAAAATATCGCCGCCTTTCAGGAAAACATCCGGGCCGCCAGTTCCCGCATTGGGGATAATGAAAAGGAAATCCACCGGCTGGAGGAAGAAATTCGCCGCCTGGGGGAGGAACAGGCGGGCTACGAAAAGGACCTGGCCGCCATTACCGACGATATTGTGGCGGCCCTGGACGCGGGCCTGCGGGAGGCGGGCTACTCCGCCCCGGAACGCCGGTCTCTGGAGGCGGAGCTTTCCGAAACCCTGGGGCGGCTGCGGACTCTGCTGGCGGGGCGGGAAACCCTGATTCGGGACCTGGCCGCCGCCGCGGGGTCGGCGGCGGATCGGGGGGGCGCCGGAAGCCCCGGTCCGGAAGAACTGGCCCGTATCGCCTCCGGCCTTGCCGGGGCCCTGGAGGAGGCCGCCGCCGGGGCCGGCAGGGCCCTGGAACTCTTTGAACGATACCGGGAAAGCTCCCCCGCCTTTATCGACGATTTTCTGACTCCCGACGGGATCATCACCCAAAAACGCGGGCTGGACGCCAAAATTCGGCTTGCCAAAGAGGGCATCGAGGAACGGCGGAACAATATCAGCGCCCTGCGGCGGAACAACGCGGAGCTGGGGGAACGGATCAACGAATACCGCAAAACCCTGGAGGATCTGCGGGTAAGCCGGGCCCAGATGGAAGCCCAGGCCCATTCCGCGGAGGAGCAGGCCCGGTTGATCCGCCGGGAATTGGCCGGTCAACAGGGTTTGCAGGAAACCATTCGGAGGGAGATCGCCGATTACCGCCGGCGGCTGGAGGAAACCAACCGCCGGATCGCCGCCGTCGCCGAGGAATCCGCCGGCATTGACCGGAAAAGCGTCCAGTTGGCGAAGGAATCGGAAAAACTGGAGAAGGACATTGTCCGGCGGAACGGGGATGTGGCGGGGAAGCGGGAGACCATTAAAAAACGGACGGCCGAGCTTGCCAAGATTCAGGGAACCCTGGAACGGATAGGACAGGAACTGGTTCAGTCGGAGACGGAGATCAAGAATATCCAGGATAATTTTCGGGAGACCCATTCCCGGGACCTGCTGGAATTTGAGGAGCGGAGCTTCACCATTACCGTCTCCCCCGCCGAACTGCGGGAGAAGCTGGCGGGGGCGCGGGAGCGGCTGCGCGGCCTGGGTTCGGTGAATCTGATGGCCCCGGAAGAATTTGCCGAAGTAAAAGAACGCTTTGATTTTCTCAGCGGCCAGATGGAGGATCTGTCCAAGGCCTGTAGGGATCTGGAGAATCTGACCAGGGAGATTCGCTCCGAATCCAGGGATCTTTTTGTCAGCGCCTATAACAAGATCAAGCGGAATTTTCATAATATGTTCCGCCGTCTCTTTGGCGGGGGCCGGGCGGAGCTGCGGCTTTTGGACGGAAACCATGTGCTGGAATCGGGGATAGAGATTTACGCCCAGCCGCCGGGGAAGAAGCTGGAAAACATATCCCTCCTCTCCGGGGGCGAAAAGTCCATGACCGCGGTAGCATTGCTGTTTGCCACCTACATGGTGAAGCCCTCCCCCTTCTGCCTGCTGGACGAAATCGACGCCGCCCTGGACGAGGACAACATCGCCCGCTTCGTCCAGGTGTTGCGGGAATTCGGCGATGTGAGCCAGTTCATCATCATCACCCACAACAAAAAGACCGTGGCCAGCGCAGAAACTCTGTTGGGGGTTACCATGGAAGAGTCCGGCATAACCAAGGTCATTTCGGTCAGGCTGAAAAACGACGAGGTGGACATAGTCCCGGACCCCCCCATGGACATGGCCCTGTTTGAAGACGAGGACGTGGATATCGAGGAGGGCCGGGAGCTCCCCGCGGGCATCGACGACCCCGCCCTGGTAAGCGAAGCGGAACTGCGTCCCATCAAGAACCGCTAGCGGAGAACCAGGGGCAGCGCGCCTGAAAAAGTACGATTAATTCCTTGCAGCACAAGGAATTACGATAGTTCCGGCAGGAGTTGAATCCTTCAAATTTGCAAAGAAAAAAATTGACAGATCCTTCAGACCATAATAGAATAAAGGCATCGTGGGAAGCCAGGCAATAGAAGGGAGAGTTTCCGCCATGGAAAGCTGCAAAAAACGCGTTGAACGCTATGCCGCTGAGAAGGGTTTTGCGGAACAATCATATTTACTCGACTGTGTGCGAAAAGGACTCAGCGGCAAAATTGAAGCGCTGCTTTCTTCCAAAGAATATGTAGATCAAATGGAGAAAATGTTTGGCAATGATCTGCCATTCGCCAAAAGGTCTTTCGCATTCATCTGGCCAAAGGTTGTATATGTCGCCAGTGAGAACGGATTTTCAGAGTTGTCCGTCCCGGATAGCTATGAAAAATATTATCAAAATTTGCAACGCTCCACATCGCTTCGTTCCATATTGGAACTGAACAAACGATTCTTCGTTGAATACGCTGAAAAAGTGGCTTTTTCCGTCGCAGAATCCCGCTTGTCTCCCCTGGTCCGCAGGATCCACCGATACATAGACTCCCATATTAACGACAAAATCACCGTCAGCCATATCGCTCAAAAACTCGGTTTTAGCAGGAGCCACCTTGCCCATGTGTACAAGCTCGAAACAGAGAAAACCATAACTGAAGAAATCCATCACAGAAAGATCCTTGAGGCAAAGCGCCTGATACAATACACCTCCCTTTCGCTCACCGATATCGGATCCAGACTGGGTTTCTGTTCACAGTCCCACTTTATCAACGTCTTCCGAAAAGAAACGGGAATAACGCCACTCCACTACGCCGGAACCTGTCAGGAAAATCCGCGACGGCGCAAAAAAATCATGCAGGCATAAGAGCACAAACCTCAAAGCCTCCAAAGAAGGACGCTATGCTTCCGGAAAAAACGCAGACTGTAAAGTTTTAGCACGATTATACAAAAAACAGCACATTTTTTGTAGTTTCCCCCGTCATCCCATGATAGCCTTCTTCCCTGCCACAATAAAAACCTTTTTGAGAGAGGCTGGTATGAACTGCAATCGATTCGAAGACAAGGAGGAAAGTTTATGAGTAAAAAGATCGATGAAAGACTCCCCGGGCACATTGGAGAAGGCATGCTTCCCGGCTATGCGGCCATTAAAACTCCCTGGGAAAAGCTGATTGGCTACCGTGACGCCATGCACTACGCAGCCAGATACAGGGCGGTCATCAGCGCTGCCATAATGCAGGCGCTCAGAATCGTGCTTCCGGACTATGCCGAAAGGGCCAAGCTCATGTGCGAAGACGCATACGCGAGGCTGCTTGCAATGACAGAGCAGGGAGTAGATTCATTTATCAACAACCAGAATATGCACCCCTTTTTCAGAGGCAACTTCCCCGGCGCCCTGATCGGCGACAAGGGAGACGATGCCCAACTGATGTGCGGCCGTGTCAATGATTTTGGAACCTACCGCGCTGAAAAGGAACTGGATGTTTGTGATTGGGATGTGGTCGGCTCCGAGCTCTGCCGGGCGACCACCATGTCCCTCCAGGGCAACGCCGACGGAGTTGCCAAGGCGCTCCGCCCCGGACCCAGGCTGGAATTCCACATGGTCGAAGCCAAGGGCTGCGGGGATCGCCACTGCCGTATTGTGGCCGAGTGCAGGGAAAAGTACCCCATGCCGCCCCATGAAATATGGGAAGCCTTTGGCCCCGTGGGCAGCGCCGACCAAATCAAATTCACCCCCGAAGAGGAATGTGTAAGGGAATCGGACATATTCCGCGAGGAAACGAACTATGCATTTATAAACGGCACCAATGCGGAGAACAACGCTTCCAGCGCCGTTTTGATCGCGTATGCCAGCGCCGCCACGCTTTATATTTTGCCAACCGCGAGATATGCCATTGGCAAGGGTCTGGTTGAGGAGAAATTTTTTGACCATGTGTTGCGCTGCGTCTGCGAAGCGGCAGGTAAGACCGCCTTCGGAGAAGCCTATACGAAGGAAGCGCTGCGTCAATGGCTCAACGTTCCCCGGGACATCGGTGACGACGACGGCAGGGTCATGGGCGCCCACATTGAAATGTACCTGCAAAGCGTGCGGGTTCCCTATGAGATCGAAGCCTTCAACAAAGACGAGGTCGTCTATGTGATCGACCGCAACGTATTAACGGTGGGCGAATTGAAGTTTGCGGATGCCCTGGTTGCGTATTGGTACGGCATGACCAAAACGCTGGTCAACCCCCAGTGGTCCCTGTGGGAGGAGGCCGGGGATATTCCGGCTGACAAGCTGCGGATTAAGATCGCAAAAAAGATCGATAAGTTCTGCTGATGGATTCAGCTATTTCAATCAGAAAGGAGCGCACAGAACATGAACTATAAAAACGTTTATAAATACGACGAAATGAAACGGACCGAACACATGGCCGTTAGAAAAACTGCTGGCTGGTATTTGTGGACCCATCAGCTGCTGGAAGTTACAGGAAAGGACGCTGCGACATTCCTTGACAATATTTTTGCCAACCCTATCGCCAACCTGAAAACCGGCAGCGAACGGTATACTACGATGCTGAATGAACAGGCGGAGATCATCGACGATGTGGTGGTGTTCCGAATGGAGGATCAGAAGTTTTGGATTTCCACCCTGTTTATGCCGCAGCTCGTCCCCTGGCTGGAAAAGCACAAAGGGGACTACAAGGTGGAATTCAAGGACATCACCAAACAATACCATATGTACGCTGTGCAGGGGCCAAAATCCCTGGAGCTGGTAAACGCCCTGGTTGCGAAGAAGGCGGATGATCAGAAATTCTTCACCATCCGGGACAACACCATCGACGGGGTTCCGGTCAAGATCAACCGCGCCGGCTTTACCGGGGAAAAACTGGGTTACGAGGTTTATATCCCCGCGGACAAGTGCGATTTTCTTGAGGCGAAGCTCCGGGAACAGGGAAAACCGCTTGGCGCAGTGGAGGTAACGGAGTTCCAGATCATGGCCTGGACCCTGCCCACCGAGGCGGGCTACTACTATATGCGGGATCTGGGGCACACCAACCCTCTGGAAGCAGGCCTGGAACGCGGCATTGACTGGAACAAGGACTTTATCGGCAAGGAAGCTCTGCTGAAGATCAAGCAGGAGGGCCCGGCGCGGGAGATGGTTGGCTTCGTCATAGAGGAAGCGGACGCCCGCCTCAATCCAAAAAACCTTGGCGGTCCCGGAAACGCAGTAATATTGAACGGCGAGGAAGTGGGGAGGGTGTCCAAGTTTGTGTACAGCTTCGTGCAGGAAAAAAACGTGGGCTATATCCTGGCAAAGCGGGGCGTTCTGAAGCCCGGCGATCATGTAAGGATTAGAAACTATGACGCGGTCATCACAGCAAAATCATTTCTGTGATCCGGACAAAACATGGAGGAAAAAGTATGAATTTTGATCCCCAGAGCATTATGCGAAGCTATGTGGAAGACACGCTCCCCCTGGAAGAGATGCTGAGCGTGAAGAACAAGGTCGCCATTGTCACCGGGGGGAACTCCGGCCTGGGCTTTTGTGTGGCGCAGCGGCTCTGTCAGGGCGGAGCGAAGGTGGTTCTGGCGGCGTCCAACGACGAAAAGGGCAAGTTCGCCGTGGAGCTTCTTAAGGAAAAGAAGTTTGACGTGACCTTTTGCCGGACCAACCTGCACAGCGAAGCCGATGTGGAAAATTTGGTGGCCTTTACGGCTAAAACCTACGGCTCCGTGGACATTCTGGTTACGGCCGGCGGCGCCTGGGGCTTTGCCCACGTGTACGATCTCCCGGAAAAGGATTTCATGGACCTGATCGATCTGAACCTCACCGGCACGTTCCGCTGCGCCAAGCACGTCAGCCGTTACATGATCGATCACCAGATCGCAGGAAAGATGGTCTTTGTGTCTACCAACGCAGTGTGGCTGACCCAGCCGGTGTTCGGGGGCTATCCCCATTACGTAGCCTCCAAGGGCGGGGTGATGGCCATGACCCAGGAGATAGCCAAGGAATTGAAGCGTTTCGGCATCATGGTAAACTGTGTGGCCCCGGGTGGCATGTGGACTCCCGGAACCTTGACCAACGGCGTTTCTCCCAGTCTGCCCCCCGAAAAACAGCAGGAACTCGGCGTAGAAATCATGGTGCAGAAGGGGGATTCCGTTCCCACCGCGGACAGCGTGGCCATCGTCATCTATGGCCTTTGCACAAAGATGGCGGACGGTCTGACCGGCGAAACGGTAGTTGCCGACGGCGGCCATATGCGGAACATCGTCTCCCATCAGCCCGCCATAGAAGAGTATCCGCCGACAACGTAAGCCGGGGATTCAAACAGGCGGAGTCCCCGCGCCGGTATAAATTCCGGATCGCACACTCCGTCTTGCCGCATAAATACTATTTGTAAGAGGAGCAGTGTTATGAAGATTGATGAACGGATACCCAGAGAAGTAGGCAAAGGCGCCCTTCCCGATCACCCCGCAGTAAAAACGCCCTGGGAAAAACTGGTGTCCTTCCACGACGCGTATCATTTTGTGCTGCGTAACAACGCCGCCTTTGGAGCGGTGTTTACCGAAGTATTGCGTATTCTCATTCCCGATTACGCCGAACGCGCCAAACGGATGTGCGAAATTAACTATGACATATTCTACGGAATTATGGCTGGTCCCTATGGAAAAATCATTATAGAAAAAGATAACGCCCATCCGTTCATGGCAGGCGCCTTTTTATCGGGCCTGTCCAGCGATTCCGGCGATGAAGCGCTTTTAATGTACGGTCGCGTCAACGACTTTGGGACAAATCGGATCGAGAAGGAGCTTGATTATTGCCCCTTCGAAATACAGGGTTCGGAGGTATGCCGTGTTTCCGCATATATTACGGAAGGGAACGGGGCCGGTTTCGCCGATGCCCGCGGCGGGCCAAAAATGGAATACAATATGATGGAGGCCCGGGGCTGCGGCGATCTGCACTGCCGGTTCGTGATTGAAAACCGCGAAAAATACCCCCTGCCCGGCGCAAAGCCAAAGGAAAGTTGGGAAGTTTTCGGGCCCATCGCAACGGAAGATCACATTAAAGTTACTCCCGAAGAAAAGATGCTTAAGGAACCGCAGCATTTTCGGGAAGAGTGTGATTACACCTACACCAACGGATTGTACAGCCAGAGAACAGCGGCAGAAATGTACCGTGACACCGGTATGCCGTCGTTTCTGCTGGGCATTAACTATGTAGTACCCGTACTGGACCAGATGCTGGCAAACGGGGAAGTGACCCTGGAACAGTTGAACAATATAATTGAGGGCCTCTGCTCCGCGGCGGGCAAAATGATGTTCGCCGATTTCTTCGCCAAAAAGGGACTGCGGGATTGGCTTGGCGCTCCCCCGGAGGTGAACGACGGCCGGTTGCTGGGCGCTTATATTGAACTCCTCCTCCAGATGTGGCTGGGAGAATACTCAATCGTGGCGTTCAACAAGGATGAGGTGATCTACGACATTCAGAAGTTCGGCGGCGAACAGCACAAATCGCCCCATGTCGTCAAAGGCTACGTGGCCCTGTGGTACGGCATGGCAAAAACACTCATCGGCAACCAATGGGCAGCGTGGAGGGAAACCGAAGGCGTTCCTGAACATGTGGTGCGGATCAAGATTGCGAAGAAGATCGATAAATTCTGCCGGTAATCTGCCGCAGACTTTAGCTAAGTAAGCAGGAGGCATAAAACTATGTTTAAGAATCTCTATAAATACGACGCCATGAAGAGGGCGGAACATGAAGCGGTAAGAAAGGCTGCGGGTTGGTACTACTTTACCCATCAGCTCCTGGAAGTTACCGGCACGGACGCAGCGGCTTTTCTGGACAAAATGTTTGCAAAGCCCGTCGCCAATCTGGATCCCGGAGGAGCGAGGTACACTACCATGCTCAGTGAAGAGGGGCTCATCATGGACGATGTGGTGGTGTTCCGCTGGGAAAAAAACAAATTCTGGGTGTCTACCCTGTACTTAAGAAAGATGGTTCCCTGGTTCGATGCTCATAAAGGCACAGCCAAAGTAGAGTATCGGGACATAACGGAGTCCTGGGATATGTATGCGGTTCAGGGCCCCAAGTCCAGGGACCTCCTGAACGCCCTGGTGGAAAAAAAGATCGACGATCAGAAATTCTTTACGATTCGTGACAACAGTATCGACGGCATTCCGGTAAAGGTCTCCCGAACGGGTTTTTCGGGGGAAAAGCTGGGCTACGAAATATACATGGCGCCGGAGAGTCGAAAAAAAATCGAAGAAAAGCTCGACACCCAGAGTAAGGCCCTTGGAGCGAAGCATGTGGAGGAGTTCCAGATCATGGTATGGACCCTTCCCACGGAAAAGGGCCTTTATCTGATGACGGATATTGGCCGCTTGACTCCCTTTGAAGCGGGGCTGGACCGGGGAATAGACTGGAGCCGCGACTTTATCGGGAAGGAGGCTCTGGAAAAACTCCGGGGGAAAAAGCCGAAACGAGCAATCCTGGGATATGTCCTCGACGAGGACGATGTCCATATCGAGGCGCGGGACAAGGGCGGCCCCGGCGCCAAGGTGATTCTGAAGGGCGAGGAAGTAGGCAGGGTCCTGAAACACACCTACGGCTATACCTGCGACAAGAGCATCGGGTATGTGCTTGTGGACAGCTCAAAGGCCAAAATTGGCGACAGGGTGATCCTCAACGATTACCAGGCGACCTTAACAGAGCGGGTGTTTATTTAGGCTTCGGCGGCCGCCAAAGGAGACGTATCGATGAACATGTATCAAAACGTGTCTTCCGGAAAAAAGACAGTAACACTAGTCGGCATATACATAACACTGGTGGCGATGGTTATGCTAAGTTCCGGTGTTTCCACATTGCTGCCCGCGGCAGCCAGAGAAATAGGCGGGGAAACCATCTACTCCCTCGCGCAAACTCTGCAGGGCGTCCTGGGCATTATTCTGATGCCCCTCTACGGCTACATCGGAACAAAAAACCCGGCTATTAAACGTGGACTGATTTCCGGATCATTGTTCTTAGGCGCCGCCGTTATGATCTGCTGCGGCTTCGCAAACTCCATGTGGACTATCATTGCCTTCGCTTTTCTGCTCGGCTGTGTCAGCGCCGCTATTTATGTGACCGGCTTTTCCCTGATCAGGGATATGTATGACGCGAAACAGGCGGGCGCTTTGCTGGGCGGGGTGGGGACGATCATCGCGCTGGGCATTCTTGCCGGGTCCATGGTCACCGGCCTTACCATTCAGTTTCTGGGCTGGCGCGCCCTGTATTATATTTTGGGCGTGATTTATGCAGCCGGAGCTTTGTTGATTTTTTCCGGCGCGAAAATATCCAAAAAAGACGCCAGGGCCTTCACGGTAGATACGGGTATGTTTGATCTGCCGGGCACGGCCGCCACGACATTCTTCCTGGGAGGGCTAGTGCTTGCCCTCTCGCTGACAGACTACGCTCCCTTTGGCAGCCCTGCCAATCTTCTGTGCTTCGCGATTTCTGCGGTCGGGCTGATCTGGCTCGTCATTGACATACGGCAAAAGAAAACAAAAGCTTTTATACCCGCGCCGGTGTTAAAGGACCGGAACACCCTGTGCCTGACCCTGAACAACCTGTTTTGCATGCTTTCGGCAATGGCGCTGTTTTTCTTCCTGCCCTCCTACATCATTTATGTCATGGCCCTGCCGCCCGCCTATGCCGGCCTGAGCCTGACCGTTTTCTCCATTCCAGGTTTGTTCATGGGCCCGGTTTTCGGCAGGCTTATAGGCAAGGCGGGCAATGCCCGGAATGTTTCAATTGTCACGCAGATCATCAGAATCGCTGTGCATATTGCATTTGTGCTTCTTCTCTCGCCGGCAACCCCCATTTTTCTGATTTACGCTCTGATGTTCATCGGCGGATTCTACGGGTCCACAGGGAGCGTGATTCCCGCGGCGGCCCCGCAGATTCAGATCAGGCCGGAAATACGCCAGCTCGGCAATTCCATGGTTCAACTTGCCCAAAACCTGGGCTCCTCAATCAGCATCGCTATCTATACCCTGGTCATTTCGCTTAACGGCATCGAATCCGGCTTCAAGGTGGCTTGTCTGGTCGCCGCGGTATTTGCCGTTGTGGCGCTGCTCGTCAGTTTCCCTCTCAAAAAGCTGGATACGGAGGAGGAGGCCATCGCAAACAAAGCATAGTTTGGGTTGCTCAACTACCCAGTCATCCTCCCCGCCGCTTGCCCGCGAACCGGACATCGTCTATACTCTACCCCATGCAGTACCGGCCCATCGGCGCCACGGGAATGTCCGCAAGCATCATCGGATTGGGGACCGAACACCTGGACAATACGCCCTTCGAGACGGTGGACGAGGTCATAGGGACTGCCCTGGACGGGGGGGTCAACATGATGGACCTCTTCATGCCCGGCGAAGCGGTGCGGACCAACATAGGCAGGGCCCTGGGGGGGCGGCGGGAGAAGATGCAGATCCAGGGCCACATAGGCTCCACCGATGTCAGGGCGCAGTACTCGGTGAGCCGGGACCTGGAGACCTGCCGGCGCTATTTCGAGGGCCTGCTGCGCTGCCTCCGCACGGA
>JAIRSD010000004.1 GCA_031255615.1 Treponema sp.
GCCGCAACCCCCGCCCGGCGTTGTACGGTGGGAACCCATCCTACTACGGCCGCACCCGGCGGGAAACCCGATCCAACGCCGTTTTCTATCTACCGTCCGGGAACTACAGGGCACAGCGAAAGGCGAAAGCCGCGCGGGCGCGGCGTTCGCCCGCGCAAGGGATCGGAGGGGTGCGGAGCAGCCACGGCGCCCCGCGCCGGGGCCGGAGCGAAGCGGAGCCCCGGATAGCCCGGTTTTTTGCGGCGGAGCCGCAAAAAATGCGCCCAACCTATACGTGATACCCGGCGTTTTCCAAAGAAGACCAGAGGGCGGGTGAAGGTGCAGCAACTTATACAAATTTAAAGCGAAATCTGAAATCTCAGCGGATCAATGCTTCGCCTTCCTTATCCGGGCCGTCAATCCGCCGCATAGGGTAAAACGTTGAACCGCTGAAAACGGGCCGGGGAAAGCCAGAGGAGGGGCCCCTGGGCGGTCGGGAAAGCGTTTAATCACCAAACAATCAGATTCCCCCCGAAGGTCAGCCCCCCGCCAAAGGCCACGGTCATGATCAGGTCCCCCCGGTTCAGGCGGCCCCCCCGGTTCAGTTCGTCCAGGGCGATGGGGATGGAGGCCGCGGAGGTGTTGGCGTATTCTTCGATGTTAAGGAAAAACTTTTCCTCCGCTATGCCCAGCCGTTTGGCCGCGGCGCGGACAATCCGGGCGTTGGCCTGGTGGGGCACGATAAGGGCCAGGTCATCCGCGCCGATCCCCTCCTCCTCCAGGAGCCGCTTGCAGGTATCGGTAAAGGCTTTCACGGCAAAATTGTACACCGCCTGGCCGTTCATTTCGATGTAGGGCAGCCTCCCGGCTTCCAGGGTCTCCCCGGCCCGGTAGGGATTCCGGGTCCCCCCGGAACGGATGACCAGGTGTTCCGCCCCGGAGCCGTCGGCCCCCAAAAGGCCCCCCACAATCCCCCGTCTGCCGGGGCCCTGATCGGGTTCGCCGGTCTTTTCCAGGACCACCGCCCCGGCCCCGTCGCCAAAAAGCACGCAGCTGCTCCGGTCCGCCCAGTTGGTCAACCGGCTTAAAAGCTCCGACCCGATAACCAGGGCCCGCTTCCGGCCCCGCAGCCCCAGAAGCCCCGCCGCCGTCTCCAGGCCGTAGACAAAGCCCGTACAGCCCGCCGTAATGTCCAGGGCCGCCGCCCGCCGGGCCCCCAGCCGGTCCTGAACCAGGCAGGCCGTGGAGGGGCAGCCGTTATAATCCGGCCCCGCCGTGGCCACGATAACCAGGTCCAGGCTTTCCGCCCCCTCCCGGGCCGCCGCGTCCCGGCTTTCCCGGTCTCCGCCCCGCCAGCCCCCCGCCATGGCCAGGGCTTCCCGGGCCGCCTCCACCGCCAAATCGCTGCAAGCCAGGCCCTCCTCGGCAATGTGGCGGGCCCCGATCCCCGTATGGGACCGGATCCACCCATCGCTGGTGTCGATCTTCCCGGCTAAATCTTCGTTGCTCACCCTGCGGGCCGGAACCATCCTTCCGGTCCCCCTAATCTCAATGGCCATTGCCAATCCTTTTGCATGACAAAATTCATATATTTTGTCATACTTGTTATAATAACAAATTCCTTAAAAGTGTCAATGTTGATTCGCGGTGGGGCTCATACCCCGCCTTTTAGGGCGGTTAACATTGGCAACGCCAGCAAAAAATGGTATGGGGCCCCACGGTTGCATAATTTCCTTAGAAAACGAGGCCCGTAAAGGATGCAACGTTTACACGATACCCCGCTCTTTAGGGCGAGGAAGTTCATTATGAGACCCCGCCCGTCCCCGCCGGTTGCGGAACCAGGGAAATTCCCGCCGCCGGGCGGCTGTTTTGGGAGGATCCCGGACCCTGCGGGGCGGGGGAAGGGAGGAAAACCGGGCGGGGGCCAGAAGGCGGGAAGGCCGAGCCAGGGGCCGCGGCTTTTTGTTTTTCGGTGGCGGGGAGGCCGCCCGAAGGCGCCCAGCCGCTATCCCCAACGCCGCCCCGGCAGGCCGGCAGGGAGGCCGGCTGTTTTGGGATGCGCCAATCGGCAGGGAGGCCGCCGGCATGGATGCCGGCTGTTCCCATTGGCTGAGTTTTTGCGGAGCAAAAACTCAGAAGGCGGAAAACGGCAGGGATGCCGTTTTCCGCCCGCGCAAGGGATAGGAGCGGAATTCCCCGCCCCCGGCGGGGGCGGGGAATTGGAGCGGATAGCCCGGTTTTTTGCGGCTCCGCCGCAAAAAATGCGCCCAACCTACCCGCGATATGGGATGTGTTCTAAAACCGGGCATCGCCGGAGCACTCGGTCCCAAAGGGCCTGACGCGGCATGGGCCGCCGCGCCGCGTTATCCCGCCGGGGAAGCGGCAAGCCGTTCATTGGCCCCCTGCTGGAGGGATTCCGGGGTCAGTTCCATGAACTCGATGGCGTTGCCGTCCGGATCGTGGGTCCAGAATTGACGGCACCGGGAATACCCGGTCGCCAGTTCCTTATCGACGGGCGCGCCCCGGAGGCGAATCTCCTCCAGGGCGGCGGCGGCATCATCCACCTCGATGCAGAAATGGACGGGCCCGGTAAGGCCGGGGCCCTCCGGCCGCCGATCAAGGCCGCCGGGGAAAATTTCGATAAACTGGCTTTCGGCGATATACAGATAGATCCCCGTCAGGACCGGGGGGGAACCCGGATCCCCCGGCCCGTGCATACGGAAGGCCTCGGGAAAGCCGAGGACCTCGCGGTAAAAGGCGGCGGTCTTTTCCACATCTCCGGCCCGGAGGGCGATATGCGCTAAACGCGGTTTCATGTACTGCTCCTTCTTCCCGTTTGCGGGCGCATGGTACGGATGCCGGCAGGGGTATCCGGTATGGGGCCGGTCATGGACGGGGGGCCGGCCTTTCGATGATCCTCACCCCAAAGGGCCCCAGATCAAAGGAGCCGGCGGGTCCGGGCATACCGGCGCCTCCGGAAACCCGCTTCTCCCGGTTGGTAAAGTTCATCACAAAGATAAAATCCTTTTCGCCGTTCCCGCGAATCTGGGCGGTAACGCCCTCCGGCAGTTCGTCGAAAAGGGGTTTGACGCCCGCCTCCTCCGCGGCCCGGCGGTACAGATCGTCGAGAAAATCGCCGCCCGTCCGGGCCGCGATAAAGTAGGCCCTGCCCGCTCCCCGGCGGTTCAGCGTCAGCGCGGGCCGCCCCGCGTAGAAATCGCCGCCGTAGACCCCCAGAACCTCCGCGGTCTCCGCGTGAATGAGTTCGCAGAGATCAAAGGCCCGGTAAGCCCGGCCCCCCCACTCGACGGCGTTCTCCTCCCCAGGGTAGAGGGCGTCGATCTCCTCGCACCAGACGCCCAGAGTCTCCCGCAGGGGGCCGGGGAAGCCCCCCAGAAAGGCCAGGGCGCTCTCGTTCACGTAGCCGGTAGCGTAGGTGGCGGCAAAAACGCCGCCCCGCCGGACAAAGGCGTCGATCCGCTCCGCCGTCCCTTCCCGCAGCAGGTAGAGCATGGGGGCGATTACCAGGCTGTACTTATCGAGGCTCTGCCGGGAATCGATCACGTCGAGGGGGATGCCCCGCTTCCAAAAGGCCCGGTAATGCTCGACCACCGTCGCCTCGTAGCCGGTCTTTCCCTGCAAGAAACCCTTGGCGTCGTCCAGGGCCCAGCGCACATTGTAGTCGTAGATAAGGGCCGCCTTCGCCGGGGTGTCGGCGCCGGTCAGATCGTCCAGGCCCTTCAGACATTCCCCCAGTTCCGCGATCTCCCGGAAGACCCGCGTATGTTCGCCGCCCCCGTGATCCACCACCGCGCCGTGATGCTGTTCCGGCCCCCCGCGGCTTTTACGGAACTGGAAATACTGGACCGTATCCGCGCCGTGGGCCAGGGCTTGCAGGGACTGAAGTTTGTGGACCCCCGGCCGGTGCAGTTTAGCCACGGGCCGCCAGTTGGTGGCGGAGGGGCAGGATTCCATCAGCATAAAGGGCCGCCGCTTAAGACCCCGAATCAAATCGTGGTAATAGGACGTCCACAGCCCGATTTCGGCGTTATCCTCCGCGCCGCTCCACTGGGGGTAGGAATCCCAGGAAACAAGGTCCAGAACCTCGGCGAAACGGGCGTAGTCTATCCCCGAATAACCGGCCATAAGGTTGGTGGTGCAGGGAACCTCCGGGGTAATTTCCTTGAGGGGGGCCGTTTCATTCAGGTAAAAATCCACAAACTGATCGGTGGTAAAACGGCGCCAGTCCAGCCGAAGGCCGTTGTGCCCCCCGTTGCCGGGGCTGTCGGGGCTTTCGATCTGCTCCCAGTCGGTGATCGTACCGCTCCAAAAGGCGGACCACCAGGCTTCGTTCAGCGCGTCCAGAGTCCGGTACCTGTTTTTCAGGTACGCCCGGAATTTCGCCTGGCAGAGGGGGCAGTGGCAGGCCCCGGAATATTCGTTGGAGATATGCCAGACTCCCAGGGCGGGGTGGCCCTTGTAGCGCCGCGCCAGCAGGGCGTTGATGGACCGGGTTTTTTCCCGGTACACGGGGGAGGACAGACAGTGGTTGTGCCGCTCCCCGTGGACGTTGCGGAGACGAAGCTCATTCACCCGCAGCACTTCGGGATACTTTTTGCTCATCCAGGCCGGCCGCGCCCCGGAAGGGGTGGCAAGGACCGCAACCATGCCCTGCGCCGCAAGCATGTCCATAACCTCGTCAAGCCACTCGAAACAGTACCGCCCCTCCTCCGGTTCCAGGGCGGTCCAGGAGAAGATCCCCACCGAAAGAGTGTTGATGCCCGCCAGCTTGGCGAGCCGCATATCCTCTTTCCAGATCGTATCCTTCCACTTGAGCCATTGTTCGGGGTTATAGTCGCCCCCGTGCAATATATGGGGAAAATTTTTCACTACCGGCGGATACCTCATGGGCCGCTCCTTAAACCATGGATTTGAAACAGCCCCATAGCGAAGCCGTTCCGCGCTATCGAAATACCCATTAAAACCCTTCACAACCCACAATTCCGGGTGAGAAGTCCGCGTATCGA
>JAIRSD010000054.1 GCA_031255615.1 Treponema sp.
CGGAGGGCAGGGCCCTGGGGTTCATAAAGGCTCTACTCGATCTGAATTCTATAGGAAGGAAGGGCCGGTTTCAAGGGGCGGGGCGGGGGCGTCCGCGATGCCGGTGGGGGAAAGGCCCCATGTCGAGTGAATATTGGACGCACCCCTCCTATCCCTTGCGCTGCCCACACACGGCATCCATGCCATGCGTGGGCCCGGGGTTTTTGCGAAGCAAAAACCCCGGAAATGGAAACAGCCGGCCTCCCTGCCGGCCCGGCTGAGCGGAGTTTACGCTCCGCGTAAACTCCGCATAACCAAAAGGCGCGGCCTTTTGGTTCGCCATCCCCGATGCAAGACGGACCGGACGTAAACCGGGAACCGCGGCCCTGCCCAAACAGCCGCGGCCCCGCCGCATCCTAAGCCCGCGGCCCCGCCGGGCCGCGCAGCGTCGTTTTAATTAAACGGTTGCTGTTCAGAAACTGAAGTTTCCGAACGACTCTATTGGTAGATGATCCATTTGAGATCGGGATGCCCCAGGGACACGGATGTGGTCTCGCTTTGTCTTGTTGAAGATACGGACTGTTCGAGCTTAAAATGTACGGCGTTCCAGCCCTTTTTAAATTGAAGGACGGCGGCTTCAAAGGTCCAAGAGTTGCTGTAGGTTATTCCTTCTTCTTTATGTTCCCCCGCGTCCTCCTCCCGGTTCAGCCAGATGGTAACATCCCTGTCCACATAGAAATACCAAACATATTCTTGCCGGCATGTGTAATTGTTTTCATTCCCGTGGTAATTAAATATCTCTTCTCTAGAAATGGCTCTCTCGTTGTTTTCCGCGAGGTGTATGCTTACGCCCTCGACATCCGCCGGCGCTATCCTCGGGTTTTTCCACCCGCTAAAGTAGGAAGAAAGATTGAGCTGTTCAAGAGCGGCAGGTTCGTTGATCGTTATACTGAATTCCCCGGCGTTTAAGTCTGCTGCGCCTAACGATTTGTCCTGATAGGTATACACCTCCACTTTGCCGCTGCCGCTGTACTTTTCATAGCCGGGCCTGCCGGATCTGGCCTGTACGATTGTATAAATCGTACCTTCCAGGACCAGCGGGCCGGTCCCCAGGATGCCGATGGGGACGGGCCTATCCGGGGCGACGTCGGGGACGCCGCCCTCCACCGAATCCTGGGGGCAGCCGGTAAGGACCGGCAGGGCCAGGGCCAGTAAAAGAACCGGAAAAAGAGATCGCTTCATACGTGCTCCTTGCGGAAAAATATAGACGCCGGGATACCCCGACGGAAAGCGGCGGACCGGTTTGAGAAATTATGGATGTCTGCACGTGGGGGGATGAGGCAAAATCTCATTCATTGGCATACAAAGAATGAGACGGCATGCGATGCTGCGCGGCCCTCGGTCCCGAATTTGTATAGATAATTTAGTATAGGATCCCCCCCGGCCCCGCGTCAAATTTAACCACGCCGAATTGCGGCGGTCAGGGGCGGCGGATCAGACCCGGCGGGGAGCGCCGGAGGCGGGGATGCGATATATGCGGTATCGGAGGCTTACACCGCTCCGGTGAGCATATCAAGGCCGTGGCGGAGTTCGTTGATGAGGAAGGAGAGCTGCTCCCGGACCGCCCGGGGGCTTCCCGGCAGGTTGACAATCAGGGTCCGCCCCCGGATGCCCGCGGCGGCCCGGCTGAGCATGGCCCGGGGGGTAATGGACATGCTGTACTGCCGCAGGGCTTCGGGGATGCCGGGGACCGGCCGTTCCGCCACCGCCGCGGTGGCTTCCGGCATACGATCCCGGGGGGAAAAACCGGTTCCCCCGGTGGTCAGAATCAGGTCCGCCCCGTTCTGGTCGCAGATCCGCCGCAGTTCCCGCTCCAGGCCATCCTGGTCGTCGGAGAGCAACGTGTAGCCCGCGACGGTGTAACCGGCGGCTTCGGCGATCTGCCGTATGAGCGGCCCGCTCGCGTCAACGCCTTCCCCCCGGGCGCAGCGGTCGCTGGCGCTGAGGATGAAAACCCGGTAGCTCCTGGCGGAGGGAGCCTCATGCCCCATGGTCCGGCCCCCGCCGCCGCATCTCGTCTCCCGCGCTGATGAGGCCTCCCCGGATTACCCGGGCGAAAACCCCTTCCCGGGGCATGATGCAGTCCCCCATAGCCTTGAATATGGCGCAATGGTTATGGCATTCCTTCCCAATTTGGGTGATCTCCAGCACTACGCCGCCGCATTCCAGCAGGGCCCCCACCGGGAGGCTCCTGAAATCGATGCCCGCCACCACCAGATTTTCCCCGAAATCCCCGTGCTCCACCGATGCGCCCCGCTCCCGAAAGGCTTCGATCTTTTCATGGGAAAGCAGACTCACCTGCCGGTGCCAGTCCCCCGCATGGGCGTCCCCCACGATGCCGTGGCCGGCCCGGAATTCCCCCCTCCCCGCGTCGGCCTTGGGGGTCCCCCTTCGCTCGCTGGTGCATACCGCTAAAACCTTCGCCATCCCCCCTCCTTTATCCGGCTTCACGCGGTGGAAAACCGGAAAACGCCGTGTATTCAATGTATGTTGGGCGCATTTTTTGCGGCGGAGCCGCAAAAAACCGGGCTATCCGCTCCAATTCCGCGCCCCAGGGGGGCGCGGAATTCCGCTTCTATCCCTTGCGCGGGCGCGGAAGCCGGCGGCATTCGCCGATGGCAAATGCCGCCGGCTTCCGCCTTCGCTGTTCTCCGCCCCTTGCCGCCGCGCCTGAAGAAGGGCCTGGATGGGGCGCGGCATCCAGGATCCGCCCCCGTAGCCCGGAAGCTCATCCGCCGATACGGAACATCTCCCGCCGCCGGCTTTCCGGGTCCCCGATTCCGGGGCCCCCGGAAAAACAATGGCCCGCGGGCTTCCGGGCGGCCAGATCCAGCACCGCCCTCATCAGGTTCTCCTCCCCGCCGCCGCCCCGGAGCAGGGCGGAGATGTCCCGGACCGGTCCGCCGGCAAGGCAGGGCATCAGGAATCCCTGGGATGTAAGCCGCAGCCGGTCGCAGCTTTCGCAGAATCCCCGGCTGAGGGGATTGATAAAACCGATGGGCCCGGCAAAGCCCGGCAAGCCGTAGTACCGCGCCGGCCCGTTCCCCAGCTTTTCCGCCAGGGGAACCAGGGGGCCGTAATGCCGTTCCAGGCGGGCCGCGGTTTCCGCCCCGGTAAGGGGCTCGTAGGCCGCCGCCGCTCCCAGGGGCATAAGCTCGATGAACCGCACCGCCGCGGGCCGGTCCCTGGCCAGGGCCGCCAGGGCGGGGATCTCCCAATCGTTGATCCCCCGCAGGGGGACGCAGTTCAGCTTAACCCGCAGCCCCCTGTCTACGGAAGCGGACAGGGCCCGGAGCACCCTGTCCAGGCCGGAACAGCGGGTAAGGCGGCGGAAGGTATCCCGGTCCAGGGTGTCCAGGCTGATGTTCAACCCGTCCAGCCCCGCCTCCACCAGGCGGTCCAGATTTTTTTCCAGCAGCAGGCCGTTGGTCGTCAGGGTTACCTGCCGTATCCCCGGCAGCTTCTTAAGGGCGGCGATAAAATCGACGGCCCCCCGGCGGACCAGGGGTTCCCCCCCGGTTATTTTGATCCGTTCCACCCCCCATTCGGCCAGGGCGGCGCAGCAGCGGAACAGTTCCCCGAAGGAAAGGCTTTCCCCCGCCCGGTCCGCCTCATAGCGGCCCGCCTCTTTCGGGGGCATGCAGTAGAGGCAGCGCAAATTGCAGCGGCCGGTAATGGAGAGCCGGAGATACTTGATGCGCCGGCCCCGGGAATCCCGAATCTCCCGGATCCCTTCCCCCTCAGCCATCAGGGGGCCCGCCGGAACCCTCCCGCCGGACATAGGGGCCGCTTTTCCCGCCGGACTTTTCCAGGACCCGGATATTCTCCATGACCATGGCCCGGTCCCGGGCCTTGCACATATCGTAGATCGTCAGGAGGGCCGCCGAAACCCCGGTCAGGGCCTCCATCTCCGCTCCGGTTTTGGCGGAGGCCTTGACCCGGCAAAGGGCGTCGATCCGCGGAGGGTCCCGCCGTATCTCGAAATCGACGGCGCAGCTCTCAAGGCCGAGGGAGTGGCATAGGGGGATCAGTTCCCCGGTCCGCTTGGCCGCCATGATCCCCGCCAGCCGGGCCGTTCCCAGGACATCCCCCTTTTCCGCGCCCCCCGCCTCCACGACTCGGAGGGTTTCTTCGGTCATGACGATGCTTCCCCCGGCCAGGGCGGTCCGCCGGGTAGTATCCTTGGCGGACACGTCCACCATCACCGCCTTTCCCTGCTGATCAACATGGGTCAATCCCTGTTTTGCCATCAACCTATTCCGCCTTTACAACCGGCCGCCGCTTCCGCGGGCCCTGGGGCATCCCGAACGCGGCTGGGGCCAAATTTTAGCCCATGGGGGCCTTCTTGCCAACATATCCGGCCGGCTCCGGGAGAGCCGGCGCGGCGGGGATTTTCCTGAATTTCTCAGCCCCTGCCCTCGGCGGATTCTGCCGGCGGCAGAATCCGCCGCCGCAAAAGGCCGCCCGAAACGCCGTACTGTCCCGCCGATAAAACCCGGACTTTGCGCGGAGCGCAAAGTCCCCGCCCGCCGGGGAAATCTCCTTTACAAGGCGAAAGCCGCGCCGCGCGGCTTTCGCGCCCGCGCAAGGGATAGGAGCGGAATAAAAACCCGCAGGGTTTTTGTTAGAGCGGATAGCCCGGTTTTTTTGCGGCCCGCCGCAAAAAAATGCGCCCGATAGACATGCACCTTCGACATGCGGCTTGTCCTGGTTCCTGGACCGAAGCGTCTCCCCGGGGCTTCGCGCTTCGTTGCTAATCCGGGCCGGGGGTGCTATAGTCGGGGTCATGCGGATCAAGTACAACGCCCCCACGGTGCTGGGATTCGGCATTGTCAGCGCCCTGGCGCTGCTCCTTTCCCAGACCCTGCTGCGCTTTTATCCTCTGGAGGAACTGTGGTTCGCCGCTCCCGGCAGGGGGGGCTTTCATCCGGCCAGTCCGCGCTGCTGGGTTACGCTGGTTACCCACCCGGCGGGGCACGCCAACTGGACCCACCTGGTTTCCAATTTTATGGTCATCCTTCTGGTCGGCCCCATTCTGGAGGAGCAATACGGTTCCTTCCATCTTTTGATTATGATCCTTGTTACCGCCCTGGCGACGGGTTTGCTGAACGCCTTCTTTTTTGATACCGGCCTTATGGGGGCCAGCGGCGTGGTGTTTATGATGATTCTCCTGGCCTCTTTTACCAATTTTACCGCCGGGGAAATCCCCCTTACCTTTGTGCTGATCCTGGTTCTTTACCTGGGGCGGGAGATTGTGAATTCCTTTGGTTCCAACAACATTTCCGAATTTGCTCATATTGTCGGGGGATTCATCGGCAGTCTTTTTGGATTCTTCCGGGCCCCCCGGACGCGGCGGGGGAGGGAAGGGCCGGGGAACGGCTGATTCCGGGGCCGGCGGCGGGGGTCTTGGCCTTGACGGTGCTGGATGCGCGGGCGGCGGGGCTGGGTCTCCGCCGCGGATAAAAACTAGCAGGCTGCTTGGTCTAAAAGGCAGGATATGCAGATGGAAGAAATTTACCACGAAGGTGCGCGGAGGGCGGGGAGTGAAGGCGCTTTTTCATTCCTTCGTGTTCCTTTGTGCGCCTTCGTGGTTAATATTCTTGTTCCCGGTCATTTCGCTTATCCGGTGATGTAGCCTAAGCAAGGTACGAGCGGGGCGGTCCGAAACGCCGGTTTTGGGGCGGCCCGTATTCAGTCTATGGGGAGGAGTTGCCATGAAGGATCTTATTAATTGGGCGGTGGCGGGGACCGGGGGTATCAGCAACCGGTTCGTCATGGGGCTGCGGGACGCGAAGGGGGCGCGGCTTTACGCGGCTTCCTCCCGGGGCAAGGAAAGGGCGGAAGCCTTTGCCGCCCGCTACGGTTTTGAAAAGGCCTACGGCGATTATCAGGCCATGCTGGAGGATCCCGCGGTGGACGCCGTCTATATCGGGACCCCCCACAGCGCCCACAAGGAGATGGCCCTGGCGGCCTTCCGGGCGAAGAAGGCGGTGCTTTGCGAAAAGCCGGTCAGCATCAACGCCGCGGAGCTTTCCGCCATGATCGCGGAGGCCCGGGCCAACAAGGTGTTTTTTATGGAGGCCCTGTGGACCCGCTTTGTGCCGCCCCTGGTCAAGGTAAGGGAATGGCTTGCCGGCGGCATCATCGGGGAACCCCGGATGGTGCAGGCCAATTTCTGTTTTTCCGCTCCCTTTAATCCCCAGGGCCGGCTCTACAACAGGGAACTGGGAGGCGGGGCCCTCCTTGACGCGGGGATCTACCCCCTCTCCCTGGCGTCCCTTGTGTTCGGCGGCCGAAAGCCGGCGGCCGTTCATTCCCAGATGCACCTGGGGGAGACGGGAGTCGACGAGGAGGTCTCCGTCCTGCTTTCCTACGGCGGGCCCCGGATGGCGGCGCTCAGCGCGGCCGTCAGCACCGCGGCGGTAAACGACTGCTGGATCTACGGGACCCAGGGCTATATCCGGCTGCCGGATTTCGTCTTTTCCCACAGCGCGGAACTCCGCCTCCACGGCCGCTACAGCTACCGCTACGAGCCGGAATTTTTCTCCAACGGCTACAACTACGAGGCTGAGGAAGTGATGAACTGCCTCAGGGAGGGAAAACTGGAAAGCGATACGATGAGTCTCGCCGAATCCCTGTGTATCATGGAGACCATGGACTGCATCCGCGCCCAAAACGGGTTCCGGTATCCGGGGGAAGGGTGAAAAAAGAATTTCTCCCCTATGACACGGTGCGGAACAATACCCTGAAGCTGGCCCACCGGATATACCGGGAGGGCTTCGTCCCCGATGTGATCTATGTGTCCCTCCGGGGCGGGGCCTATCTGGGAAACGTGATCAGCGAATACTTCAAGATAGTCCGCAAAAAAGGCCGGCCCGTGTACTACGCCGCGGTGGTGGCCCGGTCTTACGCGGATGTGATGAGCCAGGAGCGGGTCTCCGTGGAGGGCTGGACCTACGATCCCGCCCATCTGCGGACCGGGGACCGGGTGCTTCTGGTGGACGACATATTCGATTCGGGGCGCACCATAAACCACCTGGCGGCGATCATCCTGGAAAAGGGCATACCCCGGGAGGATCTTAAAATAGCGGTCCACGATTACAAATATTTTTACGATAAGCCCCAACAGCTTCCCGTCCAGCCCGATTATTACTGCCGCCGGCATGAACTGTCGGTAAGGGACGAGCCCCGGTGGATCCACTACATGAGCCATGAACTGGTGGGGCTGGGGGAAGATGAACTTGAGCGGCATTACTACCGCGCCGACGGGGAACTGCGGGAAGTGCTGGGAATCATCAATTCAGCCGGGGGGGCCGGGCAAACCGGACAGGCCGGATCCCATGGATGAAGACCCGGCGGGCGGGGTCTGCGGGTTCGACGAGGCGGGAAGGGGCCCCCTGGCGGGGCCGGTCTGCGCCGCCGCGGTCGTCCTGCCGCCGGGGTTCCCCCGGGATATGCTGGGGGATTCGAAAAAACTTTCTCCCAAAAGGCGGGAGGAGGCCCGGCGCCTCATCTTGCAGCGCGCCGCCTGGGGCGTCGGCTGGGCCGCCGCCGCCGAAATTGATCGTATCAACATCCTGCGCTCAAGCCTCCTGGCCATGCGGCGGGCCTGGGAGGATCTTCTTTTCCATGTTCCGGGGATTCTCCGGCGGGAGCCGCCCCTCCGGGCGGTGGTGGACGGCCTCTACACGCCGGAACTGCCCATTCCCGCCAGGGCCCTGGTAAAGGCCGACGCCTCCGTGCCGGAAGTGATGGCCGCCTCCATCCTTGCCAAGACCCAGCGGGACCGGCTTATGGAGCTTTACGGCTGCATCTACCCCGAATACGGCTACGAAACCCATAAGGGCTACCCTACCAGGGCCCACCGGGAGGTCCTGCGGCGCCGGGGCCCCTCGCCGATACAGCGCTTAAGTTTTACGTTCAAGGATTCCCCTCCCCCAAAGGGTTAAACCGCCGGACAGGGGGCCGCGCCGGGTTTTTGCGGGGCAAAAACCCCAAGCCCAAACGTGGCATGCCGGCATGGAGGCCGGCTGTATCCAGGGGGCTGCTTGGCCTAAAAGACCGGATATGCGGACGGAAGAAATTTACCACGGAGGCGAGGAAGGCGCACGAAGACCGGGGATTGGAGGCGCTTTTTCATTCCTTCGTGTTCCTTGGTGCCCCTTCGTGGTTAACATTCGTATTCCCGGCCGTTTCACTTATCCGGTGTAGTGCAATCGCGGTACTCGCAGGCTGATTAGTCTAAAAAATTGGATATGCGGACGGAAGAAGACAGAAGAAATTGACCACGAAGGCGGGGATTGGAGGCGTCTTTTCATTCCTTTGTGTTCCTGGCGAGCCGTAGTTCGCCTTGGTGGTTTATCTTCCTGTTCCCTGTCCTTTCGCTTATCCGG
>JAIRSD010000055.1 GCA_031255615.1 Treponema sp.
TTTGAATTCCTTGATTTATTGCTGGTTCTGCTGCTCACTGTTTTTGCCCTCCTCATCGTCATTCCATTTATCAATGTGGTGGCAATATCGTTTTCTTCCCACAAAGAATATTTGGATACCGCCCTACTGCTGGTTCCCAAACGGCCCATCATCAAAAATTATGAACGGCTTTTCGCGGACGGCAGAATTTGGATAGGGTACCGGACCACCATGATTTTTCTCCTGGTGGGGGTTCCGGTAAATATGTTTCTCACTATTAGTGTGGCCTACGGACTCACCCGTCCCAGTTTTCCGGGGAAAAAGATAATTTTTTATGGAATTATTTTTACCATGCTCTTTAACGGCGGTATTGTGCCGATGTACCTGCTCATGCGGGAACTTAAGCTGACCAACACCATTTGGAGCGTGGTATTCGCCTACGGAATTAATAGTTTTTACATGATTATCATGCGCAGCTATTTTATGACCATCCCCGAATCCCTTATGGAATCGGCCAAACTGGACGGCGCCAGTGAATGGCGAATTCTTTTCCAGCTCATCCTCCCCTTGTCCATGCCCATCATTGCCACTATTATTCTCTTTTACAGCGTGGACCGGTGGAACGAGTGGTACAACGCCATGATCTTCATCCGAAAGAACAGCCTGGTGCCTTTACAGCTTATCCTCCGTTCTATCGTGCTGGAGACCAGGGTAACCGATAATATGGCGGTCTCCGCCGCGGTGATTCGGGATGACTTTGTGGACGGCATGAAAATGGCCTGTGTCATTGTGGTTATGCTGCCGGTTATGTGTGTGTTTCCGTTCCTCCAGCGGTACTTCGTCAAAGGCGTCCTGATTGGCGCAATAAAGGCTTAGAATTCACGGGGAATAGGCATGTCGAGCCGGGGTCGTTGACCGGGCGGGTGTTCCCGCCCGGTTCCGGGTAGTAGGGGCGCCGTGTAAGCGGGGGAGAATGCGAATGAGGAAAATCAGTCTTGGGGAGCTGCTGCGGCAGGCAAGGGCGGAAGGCTATGCGGTGGGGGCGTTTAATATTACCTGTTATATAACGTGCCGGGCGGCAATCGCGGCGGCCAATGCGGTCGAAACGCCTATTCTGCTGCAAACCTCCGTGTCCACGGTAAAAAAATTCGGACCGGAAGAACTGTTCGCCATGATGGATCTGCTGCGGAGGGGCGCAAAGGTTCCGGTCCTGTTTCATCTGGATCATTGCACCGACCCGGAGCTGGCGAAAAAATGCGCCGATACCGGCTGGGATTCTGTCATGATCGATATGTCCGCGCGGCCCCTGGACGAAAACATCAGGATAACCGCGGAAATAAAAAAATACGCCCGGACAAAGGGAGTGGGCGTTGAGGGGGAGCTGGGCATTATAAAGGGGGTGGAAGACGAAATTGCCGCCGATGAACAGCAGCTTGCCGGTTTTGAGGATTCTATGAAATTTATCGATGGCGCCGGAGTGGACGCCTTCGCGCCGGCCATCGGGACAGCCCACGGACTTTATAAGAAGGCGGTAAACCTGAATTACGACTTGGTAAAGCGGCTGGCGGACAGCACCGAAGTTCCCATTGTGGTGCACGGGGGGACGGGGCTTGCGATAGAACAGTTCCACAGGTTAATCCAAAGCGGCGCTTCCAAAATAAACGTATCGACCGCGCTCAAATACGCCTACATCGACGGCTTGCGGGAGTATTGGAGCGCCCACCGGGAAGAGTACAACCCCATAAAGCTGAACGACGCGGCGGAATCGTCGGTGCGAAAAACGGTGGAGGATCATATCCTCCGTTTTAAGCCGCCGCACAGGTAAACCGGACAGAGGAACACGATGATGGAACTAAGGGCCCTGCTTTTTGACTGCGACGGAGTTCTCGCCGAGACCGAACGGGACGGCCACCGGACGGCCTATAACCGCGCCATGAAGGCCCTGGGGATAGACGCCGAATGGGATGTGGACGAGTACGGCGATCTGGTGCGTATATCCGGGGGCAAGGAACGGCTTAAGCATTATTTTGAAAAGAACCGGCCCCGTTTCCCGGAATCCGCCTTCGGCCCGGACCTCATTCAGAAGATATACCTGGAAAAGACCGCCATTTTCAAAGAAATGGCCCGCAAGGGCGATATGCCGCCCCGTTCCGGCATTGCCAGGGTAGTGCGGGAAGCCCACGACGCGGGCGTCATGCTTTTTATCTGCTCAACATCCCACCGGGAAAGCGTAGAAACCCTGCTGCGGAAAAATTACGGCGAAGACGTATGCTCGTGGTTTACCGAACTGTTTTGCGGAGATGTTGTGGCCCGTAAAAAACCGGCCCCCGACATTTACCTGCTGGTCAAACACAGCTACCGCCTTAACCCGGATTGCTGCTGCGTTATTGAAGACAGCCGGAACGGCCTACTCGCGGCCAAGGCTGCCGGCATGCGCTGCCTTATCACCAAAAGTTACTACACCCAGGATGAGGATTTTTCGGAAGCCGACGGCGTGGTTTCTTGTCTGGGGGATCCCGGGGGAGAACAAAGCCTGGTGTACGGCGGCCGCCTGCAAAAGGAACGGCCCTACATCACCCTGCGGGACATCCAGGGCCTCTAGCCCGCGGCAGGGGAGGGGGAAGTTCCCTCCCTTTTCCCGGCCGTTCCGGTCTACCGCCCGTGGCAGTGCTTATACTTCTTCCCGGATCCGCAGGGGCAGGGATCGTTCCGGCCCACCTTGGGGTAACTGCGGACCACGGTAACAACCTCCCCCTGGGGCCGCCCCCCCGCGCCGGGCTGCGGGCCGCCGCCCCCCATCCCGCCGAAGGCCCCCACGCTGCCGTGGGTGGCCTGAGCCGTCCGGGGCTGGACGGTCCGGGGGGCCCGCGAGGGCCCGGCATGGTCCCGGTCTCCGGCGGCCTGGATCCGTATCAGGTGGAGCCGTCCGGCAATCTCCTGCCGTATGTCGGCGATCATGGATTCGAATATTTGAAAACCTTCCACCTTGTACTCGGTCAGGGGATTCTTTTGGGCGTAGCTCCGCAGGTACACCGCCTCCCGCAGGGCCTCCATCTGTTCCAGGTGGTCCAGCCACTTGCGGTCGATGGCGGCCAGGTATTGATCCCGGATAAACAGATTCAAGTAGAGGGCCGTGATTAGGGCTTCCTTATCGTTCAGCTCCTGTTCCAGATCGGAACAGATCGCCTCCTCCAGGCTTTCCGGATTCTTCGCGTCGATGCTTTCATTTTTTAGCAGGTAGCCGAATTTGGTCCGCAGGGATTCCGCCAGATCCTTAAGGGCCCCGCCCTGGTCCCGCCGGGCCGTCTCCTTATACAGGGCGATCATATCCGCCGCCATGTCCCTGGTGGCGTCGTTCACCCGCGCCTTCAGGTTGCCGTCCGTCAGGATCGCGTCCCGCTGCTCATAGATAAATTTCCGCTGCTGGTTCAGCACGTCGTCGTATTCCAGCAGGTGCTTGCGGATCTCAAAGTTCCGCTCCTCCACCTTCTTCTGGGCGTTTTCAATACTGCGGTTCAGGAGGGGATGGTAAATCGGTTCCCCCCCCTGCATGCCGATCCGGGCCATAATCCCCTTGATCCGCTCCCCCCCAAAGAGGCGCATCAGCTCATCATCCATGGAGATAAAGAACTTGGATTTCCCCGGGTCCCCCTGGCGGCCGGAGCGGCCCCGCAGTTGGTTGTCGATGCGGCGGCTTTCGTGCCGCTCGGTGCCGATGACGTAGAGGCCCCCTAAATTCTTAACCTCCTCGTAGTCCTTCAGCCATTTCGCGTACTCTTCCCGGTAGGCCGCGGCGTACTCATCGGGCCCCGCTTCGGTCCCCGCCCGCCTGCGGGCCCGGTATTCCGGGTTCCCCCCCAGCTTAATATCCGTGCCCCGGCCAGCCATGTTCGTGGCAATCGTCACCGCCCCCTTGGCCCCGGCTTCCGCGATGATCAGGGCCTCCCGGGCGTGGTTCTTCGCGTTCAGCACTTCATGCCGGACCCCCCGGCGGGTAAGAAGCAGGGACAGTTGTTCAGACTTTTCGATGGAAACCGTTCCCACCAGCATGGGCTGCCCCTTCTTATGGGCCGCGGCAATCTCATCGCAGAGGGCGTCGAATTTTTCCTGTTCGTTCAGGTAGACCACGTCGTCCTCGTCGAGCCGGGCCACCGGCAGGTTGGTGGGAATCACCATCACCTCCAGGTTGTAGATCTTCCCGAATTCCACCGCCTCCGTATCGGCGGTGCCGGTCATGCCGGATATTTTTTCATACAGCCTAAAGTAATTTTGAAAGGTAATCGTCGCCAGGGTCCGGTTCCGCTGGGCAATCTTGATCCGTTCTTTGGCCTCAATCGCCTGGTGGAGCCCGTCGGAATAGCGGCGGCCGTGGAGAATCCGGCCCGTAAATTCGTCCACGATCTGGACCAGCCCGTCCTGGACCACGTAGTCCACGTCGATATGAAAGAG
Source organism: Treponema sp. (assembly GCA_031255615.1). The sequence continues at coordinate 4,429 of JAIRSD010000055.1, forward strand.
CTTGTGGGCCCGCAGGGCCTGGGTAAAGTAGTGGATGAACTCAAAGTTCTCCTCATCCACAATCGCCCCCTTGATAAGCCCCCGCTTTTGCAGAATCTGTTCTATCTTGGCAAGCCCCGCGTTGCTAAAGGAGACGGACTTGTTTTTTTCATTCAGCTTGTAGTCCCCCAGCACCTCCTCGCCCTGGGTCTCGTCGGGATAGTCCCCGTCCTCCTTTTTCTTAACCTCCTCCAGGGAGGAAAGCAGCCGGTTCACCTCGGCGAATTTGTAGGTGTCGTCCTCCGCCGCCCCGGAGATAATCAGGGGGGTCCGGGCCTCGTCGATCAAAATGGAGTCAATCTCGTCCACCACGCAGAAATTATGCCCCCGCTGGACCCGGCTTCCCAGGTCCCGGCACATATTGTCCCGCAGATAGTCAAAACCGAATTCGTTATTGGTGCCGTAGGTAACGTCGCAGGCGTAATTTTCCTTCCTGCGGGCGTTGTCCATGTCGGAAAGGATGGTCCCCACCGTAAGGCCCAGATAGCTGAAAATGGGCCGCATCCAGTCCGCGTCCCGGCCCGCCAGATAGTCGTTCACCGTGACCACGTGGATGCCCTTGCCGGGGATGGCGTTCAGGTACACCGCCGCCACGCTCATCAGGGTCTTCCCCTCCCCGGTCTTCATCTCCACGATCTTGCCCTGGTGCAGAACAATGGAACCCAGCACCTGCACGTCGTAGGGCCGTTCCCCCAGACAGCGCCGGGCGGCTTCCCGGGCCAGGGCGAAGGCCTCCGGCAAAAGGCTGTCCAGACTCTCCCCGCCCCGGTGCCGTTCCTGGAAGGCGGCGGTCAACTTGGGGAATTCCTCGGGTTCCAGGGCCGCGGCCCAGGCTTCCCTCTCGTTTACCCCGTGGAGTATGGGCAAAAGTTTCTTCAGGTCCCGTTCGTGCTGGGACCCAAAAACAGCTTTTATAAATTTTTCCAGCATACCGCCACTGTAGCCCGGAAAAGGGCGGTTGGCAAGAACGCCGGAGCAAACCCTCAATTTCTCTCATGCCGCGCATCAAGCGGGGGTTGGGCGCATCCGGCGGGGGCGCGCCCTAAAGAGTTCCCTACGGCCTTTCCGCGGCCCCCCCTTCCCCCAGCACCCTCGCGCAGATCTCCGCGTTCTCCCGAATCTGGTTCTTGTACTTCTGGAAGGCCCCCACCAGCACGATGTCGGTGTTTTTGATGCCGCCGAAAACCTCCCGCATGGATTGTTCAATGAGGCCGGGAACCTCCGCCTCGCCGCGGTCGTAGAACATCTGTCCGCCGGCGAATATTTTAAATACAATGCAGGGCTTCCGCACTTCCCGAATCACCGGAAACATATCCCAGCGGTCATTCGGGCGGAAAACGATGGTCTTTTCCTTCCCCGTAAGAAAGGTGCTCTCCTCCTTTTCGTACTTCCGGGAATTTTGCAGGCAGACCATGTAGAAATCCAGCCCCCAGTCTTCATCTTCCACCCGCTTCAGCACCTCCGGCACATGGGTCGCCAGACCCACGGGAATCCCCATGTCCTTCAGCCGCCGGATCCGGTCCCGCAGAAAGGCGGTTTTCCCCTCTTCCAGCCAAATATCCGCCGTAGTCCCCTGATGGTAAACCGCCAGGGGCCCCAGCTTCCGCATTTGGACCATGCCCACCTCCAGATCGATGGGCGGATAGGTCTGAAACATGATGTGCATCTTCCCCCCCTCGTTCTTGTACTGCCGGATCACCCGCAGCAGGAAAGGGTCCGCCACCGCCATATAGGCGTTCATGCCCCGCCGTTCCGCCTCCCGCAGGGCCTCCATACAGCGTTCCGCCGTCCAGTAGTCCAGCATCTCGGAACTCAGGTGCTGCCGGGGAATATACGAAAGCCCCTCCATAGAGTTGTCGCCGATGATAAGCCGGGTAACGGGGGTGCCGAAAAAATCAACCGTGGGCAGCATAGATCCTCCTAAAAGCGGTTGCTTTGGTAAAGCGATTATAATTTTTTGGGCGCATGGGGCTGTCCGAAGAACGTCAAAGCTCCCGCCGCGTCCTCTCCCCGGACAGCCCCACCGGGCTATCCGCTCCAACAAAAAACGCCTTCCTTGCACCGGAAAGCACGATCCGCAGGACCAAAAACGCGCGCGTTTTTGGTCCGTTTTTTGTTCCGCTCCTATCCCTTGCGCGGTTCGCCGTGCCGGGAATTTTCCCGCTCCATAGAGGCATGCCGGTCCTTTCCCCCCGGGGGAAGGCCGCACCCAACGCGATGGTGGAAAAATCCGCCCCCGGCGGTCTCATAACCGGGCGGCCCCCTTCTTCAACCGGGCCGTTGTTTTTTCTCCCATAACAACGGCTCCCCTGTTGTCCGCCCCCTTCGGCGCGGCCCGCCGGAACCATCCGCGAAATTGCAACTATCCCGGTTCCGTATTATACTCAAACAAGAGCCCCCCGGAACCTTCCGGTTCCGGGCGACACCGCGCAAAACATTGATTCCGCCGGAATAAGACCGGGGAAGCGATGTTTTGAACGACCGAACGCTCTATCCGGGGCCCGGCGGATTCGCGGACAGAGCCATTGTAACACTAAGGAGCATCCATGAAAAAGTACATTTGCAGCGCCTGCGGCCATGTATACGATCCGGCGGCGGGGGATCCCGACGGGGGTATTGCGCCGGGAACCCCCTTCGAGGATATCCCCGATACATGGGTATGCCCCGTCTGCGGCCTGGGAAAAAGCGCCTTCACCCCGGAGGACTAATGTTAAGCCGGGAAGATTTTATTTTTACCATCGGCTATGACGGCCCCAACGCCGTGGTGGACAGCCAGGCCAAGAAACGCTACAGCGGCCTTTCCACCCGGGAGCTGGCGGAGAAGGGGCTTTTCCGGGCGGCCTACGCCTCGGCGGTGTACGCCCGGAAGACCGGTTCCCCGGAGGCAAGCGCCGCTTTTACCACGGTGGTGGAGATCTACAACCGTGTTTCCGGTTCTTCCCTAACGGTCAATTCCCCCCTGGACCGGCTTTTCGGGGTATTTCCGGTGGACGTAAAGCGGGCCGTCGTCCTTTAGCGGAAACGGCGCGGCCGCAAAACACGGCCCCGGCAGCCCGGGGCCGCCTTGAAGCCCGGCCAGGGCAGGGAATGCGCCCGTATTACAGGGGAGACGGGGGCTTCTAAACCAGAAATTGCCCCGGCGCACCCGGTTGACCCGCGGTTTTTTCCCATGCTACCCTCATCCTTACATTATTTTTTGTTGTAAGGATGTTAATTTATGAGTCCATTCGTTCATTCTTTGCTCATGGCAGCCCCCGATGGAGGAACTCCTTCCGGAGGCGCCGCCTTCCTCCAGTTTGTGCCCTTCATTGCCATCATTGCCATTTTTTATTTTCTTATTATCCGGCCCCAGAACAAGAAGCAGAAAGAAACCCAGCGGATGCTCGACGCCCTCAAGAAGGGCGACCGGGTCGTTACTATCGGCGGCATCCATGGGGTCATACAGACCGTCAGGGAGCATTCGGTAATCCTTAAAGTGGACGACAACGTAAAGCTGGAGTTCAACCGCAGCGCCATTTCCGGCGTAGAGAGCGCCGCCAAAGAGGAAAAATCCGACAAGGCCGAAAAACTTGAGGATAAGCGGGACAACTCAAAGACGGAGAATTCCTCCCCCGGCGAAGGGGACGCGGAAAAAAAGTAGGAAGAGTTTTGGAATATGCCAGCCTTCATTCGAAGGCGCTCCCGGATAACGGGGCCGGAATTAGCCGCCGGCAAAATAGAAATAGGGAATAACATCCATGAGTAAACGATACCGTCTTTTCATCGTTCTTACGACGATTGTCATCTGTTTTGTGTTCCTCCTTCCCAGCATCCGCTGGTATTTTATGGTCCCCAAGGAACAGCAAACCCTGGCCCTCGAGTCCCGGGAGCAGATCAAGAGCTATTCCTCCCGCATGGCGGGGCAGGATCTGCTGGAACTTCTCGATTTGGCCAGAGCCGGGGGGGACGTACCGCCAAAATTGTCCTTCCTCACCGCCCAGGCCAAAAAAATCTACCGGGAGGCCAAACTGGGGGCCCCGGAGAAATGGGACGCCTATACGGTCCTGAACGCCTTCTCCAGCCGGGCGGAGGCCCTGGACGCCGTCGAATCCCACTACCGGGAGGGAATCCTTAAACTCAAGAATCTGCAAAAAAACGCGATCCAGCTTGGGTTGGATCTTTCCGGGGGCCTTTCCATCGTACTTCAGGTGGGCCGGACCCTGGATACCGACGATGATTCCGAAGACGCCGTGAACCGGGCCCTGGAAGTGCTGAACAGCCGAATCGACCGATTCGGCCTTACGGAACCGGTGATCCGCCGCCAGGGGGCCGAACAGATCTATGTGGAAATTCCCGGCGCCGCGGACCCGGAACGGATCAACGACATCATCATGGGAAAAGGAAGCCTGGCCTTTCACATTGTGGATCAGGAAGCGGCCAACGCCTTTAACAGTTACTACGAAAGCCATCCGGCGGACACCTTCGATGAAAACGGCGATCTGCTGGATCCTTCCGTCGTTCCCGCGGACGTGGTGATCCTGGGGGTGTATACCAAGGATCGCTACGGACTGGATGAACTGAGGGGCTACACGGCGGTCAAGAAGGAAGTGGGGCTGGACGGAAACCACATTAAGAGCGCCCTGGTGGAACGGAGCAGTCTGGACGGAAAGCCGGAGGTTACCTTCATGCTCGACGCCGAGGGGGGGGATATTTTTTACAAACTCACCTCCGCCAATGTGGAAAAACCCATGGCCATCGTCCTGGATGATCGGGTGAAATCCCAGGCTACCATCAAACAGCCTATCCGGGACGCGGTGCGGCTTACGGGGTTCGGCGCGGAAGAGGCGAACAATATCGCCCTCACCCTTAGGACCGCGGCTCTGCCGGTGGAGCTTTCCGTGGCCAACCAGCAGAGCATCGGCGCGTCCCTGGGAAGCGACACCATCCGGCAGGGCCTCTTTGCCCTAATCGGCGGTTTGGCGGCGGTGATGATCTTCATGCTGATTTTCTACAAGGCCGCCGGGATAAACGCCATCGTGGCCCAGATCCTCAATCTCTACCTGATGCTCTCCGTTCTTTCCGCCTTTAACTTCACCCTGACACTGCCCAGCATCGCCGGTTTTATCCTTACCATCGGTATGGCGGTGGACGCCAACGTGATTATCTTTGAACGGATGAAGGAGGAACTCCGGCTTGGGAAGGGGAGGAAAGCGGTGATAGACGCGGGCTTTGACAAGGCTTTTTGGGCCATCATGGACTCGAATATCACCACCTTCATTGCCGCCCTGTTTCTCTCCCAATTAGGTTCCGGTCCCATCCAGGGTTTTGCCGTAACCCTGGCTATCGGGGTCTTCTCCTCCGTATTTACCAGCCTCTTTGTTTCCCGGCTTATCTTCGATTTCAGCACCGATGTATTGGGGAGCAAGAACCTGTCGGTCAGTTGGACCATTGGGCGCGGCTCCCAGGATCCTGTTCTTGGGAGGGCAAAATAATGAAACGGATTATTCGTTTTTCCCGGTTTTTTATTCCCGCCGCGGTTATCTCGACTGTTTTGGCGGTGGGAGGCATTGTCGGCTTTATCGCCATGGGGGGCTTCAATTTAGGGGTGGATTTCCAGGCCGGCCTTCTTCAGGAGGTTCGCTTTGCCCCGACGGCTTTTAGCCTTACCTGGACCGGCAGGGGGGCCGCGTCCGTGTCCTTTGACCGGAGCAAACTGGACATCGTTATTTCCGGGGCCGGGGTGGAGTCCCAGACCCTGTCCTTCCCCTTTGCCGAATACGGCACCGTAGGGGCTTTAGCGGGGGGTATCCGTTCCAATTCCCCTGAGGGACTCTCCATCGAAGTAAAGGCCCCGGCGGACGCCCAGTCCCAGTGGCTCATCTTTAGCGCCCAGGTCAGCCCCCTTCTGGGAACCAGCCCCTTTGTGGTTCATTACCTGTCTCCGGGATCCGCCCCCATCGCCATCAGGGAAGTTAGGGAATCCCTTGTAAGTTTGGGCAGGACCGTCTCGGTTCAACAGATCGGCCAGGATGCGGACCGCCACTTCATGATCCGGCTGGAGGACAGCGAGATTGAGGAGGACAAGATACCCGCTGAAAGGATCATCTCCGTCCTGGAGAACTACTTTGGCCAGGGCGGGGTAGCGGTAATCCGGTCGGACTATGTGGGGTCCCGTTTTTCCAAAGATCTTACCGATCAGGCGGGGATGCTCCTGGCCCTTACCTTGCTGCTCATCCTGGTTTATTCTTCCGTCCGCTTTAAGCCCCAGTTCGCCATCGGCGCGGTCCTGGCCATCATCCACGACGGCCTTATTATGGTGGCCTTTGTGGTCTGGAGCCGGATGGAATTCAATACCACCACTATCGCCGCGATTCTTACCATCCTGGGTTATTCTATTAACGATACCATCGTCATCTTTGACCGGATTCGGGAAACCCGGCGGATCTATCCGGAGGATCCCTTTTTGCTGGTGCTGGATCGCTCCCTTTCGGAGACCCTGAGCAGAACCATTATAACGACGGCGACCACCATACTGGCGGTAATCTTCCTCTTTGTTTTTACCACCGGTTCTATGAAGGATTTCGCCCTGGCCTTGCTGGTCGGGATGATCAGCGGCGTATACTCCACCATCTTTATCGCCTCCGGCTTTGTGTATTTCTGGGATGTTCAGGCAAAAAAACGGGAATTGAATAAAAGGGAGCCCAACCCTGTTAAGGTGGGAAAAATTCCCCTGAAGGCCCAGGCCCGGCAGCAGGTGTGACAGTAATCCGGGCCCGGGTTCTTGGTTTCTGCCTGGGGGTGCGCCGGGCCGTGGAGATGGCGGAGGGGGAAGCCCTCAGGAAAGGCGGGGGAGTCTATACGATGGGTCCCCTGATCCATAATCCCCAGGCATTGGCTTCGCTTCGGAACCGGGGAATCCGGATTCTTGAGGAGGAAAGTCTTCCCCCGGATTTAGCGGGCGCGACGGTGATCATCCGGGCCCACGGTGTAAGCCCCGGCCTGGAAGATGAGTTGTTAAACCGCCGCGCGGTCCTGGTGGACGCCACCTGCCCGCGGGTTAAGAAGAATCAGTTAAAGGCCCGTTCCCTGGCGGAATCGGGCTTTTCCCTTTTTATCGCCGGGGAAAAGCGGCACGGGGAAGTCGTTGGACTCACGGGTTACGCCCCCGGCGCCCTGGTGGTGTCGAATTTCGACGAAGCCGCCGCAGCCGCCGCAGCCCTGCGTCTAAAGGACCCCGCCGCTAAAACCGCCCTTGTCGGGCAGACCACCATCAGCGGCGGAGAGTACCGGGTTATCTCCGGCGCAATCGCGGCGGTTTTCCCGGATCTTGAAATAGTGGATTCCATTTGCCCCGCTACAAGGGAACGGCAGGAGGCCCTGGAAGAACTCTGTTCCCGGGTTGACGGGGTAATCGTCGCCGGGGGCCGGGCATCTTCCAATACCCGCCGGCTTGTGGATATTGCCCGGTCCCGGGGAAAGCCCGCCTGGCTTGTGGAGTCCGCCGGGGAATTTATCCGGGAAAAGGGCGCCGCCGCGCTTAGCGGGTGCCGGATCCTCGGCCTGAGCGCCGGGGCCTCCACACCGGATTCGGATATCGCCGGGTTAGAGAGCCTCCTGGAGGGCCTCTAAAATCCCCATACCCAAGCCAATGCCCCCCGCAGGGGGCGCGGGCCGGGAACGGCGGGGCACAGCGAAGGCGAAAGCCGTGCGGGCGCGGCTTTCGCCCGCGCAAGGGATAGAAGCGGAATTCCCCGCCCCCGGCGGGGGCGGGGAATTGGAGCGGATAGCCCGGTTTTTTTGCGGCCCGCCGCAGGCGGATGCGGCCGCAAAAAAATGCGCCCAACCTGCCCTCGATATGCGGCATCTTCAAACCGAGAATTGCCGCTCCGAAATTCCCTTTCTTGAAAGGGGCGGTAAAAAAGGCTATATTCCCATTTTTAAGCGGCAGAGCAGTGTTCCGCGTCTTTAAGGAGGGGTGATGAAAGCGATTGAACTGGCGAAGGCCTTTGATCCCAAAACTTTTGAGGATTCCATTTATGAACGCTGGCGCGAAAGCGGGGCCTTCAAGCCGAACCGGGGCCGGGGCGTTCATCGGGACGAGGCCCCCTATGTGGTGGTGATTCCGCCCCCCAATGTTACCGGCATCCTCCATCTGGGACACGGGCTGGTGGTTTCCATCATCGATATCGTGATTCGCTACCACCGGATGCGGGGGGAGCCTACGCTTTGGGTGCCCGGCACCGATCACGCGGGGATTGCCACCCAGAACGTGGTGGAACGGCGGCTTAAGGAAAAGGGCCTGAGCCGCGGCGATCTGGGCCGGGAAAAGTTTGTCGAGGAGACCTGGAAGGTAAAAAACGAACACCACGCCGTCATCACCCGCCAGCTTGAGCGAATCGGCGCGAGCGTGGACTGGGACCGGGAACGTTTTACCATGGACGAGGGCCTTTCCCGGGCGGTGCGGGAAGTCTTTGTCAGCCTCTACGAAAGGGATCTGCTCTACAAGGGGAACTATTTGGTGAACTGGTGCCCCAACTGCGGCACCGCCCTGGCCGACGACGAGGTGGAGCATGAGGATGTTCCCGGCAAGATGTATCATATCCGCTACCCCCTGGAGGGATCCCGCGGTTTTATCGAAATCGCCACCACCCGGCCGGAGACTCTGCTGGGGGACACCGCCGTGGCGGTCCATCCGGAGGATCCCCGTTACGCCGCGCTGGTGGGGCGGCGGGTGGAACTCCCTTTGACGGGCCGCACCATTCCGGTGGTGGCCGACGCCTATGTTGACCGGGAATTCGGCACCGGCGTGGTGAAGATCACCCCCGCCCACGATCCCAACGACTGGGAACTGGCGAAACGCCATGATCTTCCGGCGATCAATATTCTTACTCCCGACGGGAAACTTAATGCCGAGGCGCCGGAGAAGTACCGGGCTATGACCGTCCAGAACGCCCGGGCGGCGGTGATCGAAGATCTTAAGGCCGCGGACCTCTATCTCCGGGAAGAAAGCATTTCCCACGCGGTGGGCCACTGCTACCGCTGCCATACGGTGATAGAACCCTTCCTTTCGGAGCAGTGGTTTGTCAGGATGAAGCCCCTGGCGGAAAAATCCCTGGAAAGCTGGAGACGGGGGGAGGTTATTTTTTATCCCCGCAAATGGGAAAACACCTTCCGCCGCTGGATGGAGAACATCCGGGACTGGTGTATAAGCCGCCAGCTCTGGTGGGGCCACCGGATTCCCGCCTGGTATTGCGGGGACTGCGGCAAGGTTTCGGTGTCCCGCGTCGATTTGTCCGAATGTCCCCACTGCCGTTCGCCGCGCATCGAGCAGGACCCGGACGTGCTGGATACCTGGTTTTCAAGCTGGCTTTGGCCCTTCAGCACCCTGGGCTGGGAAAACGGGGGCTGCAACGCCGCCGATTTTAAGGCATTCTTCCCTACCACCGCCCTGGTAACCGCCTACGATATTATCTTGTTCTGGGTTTCCCGGATGATCATGGCCTCGCTGGAATTTACCGGCAAGGTTCCCTTTCGGGACATCTATATCCACGGCCTTATCCGGGATAAACAGGGCCGGAAGATGAGCAAGAGTCTGGGGAACGGCCTGGATCCCCTGGAACTGGTGGATGAATTCGGCGCGGACGCCCTTAAATTTACCCTGGCCTTCATGTGCGCCCAGGGACAGGATCTCTTGGTGGACAAGGAGTCCTTCAAGCTGGGTTCCAAATTCGCCAACAAGATCTGGAACGCCAGCCGTTACATCCTGATGAACCTGGAAGGCCGGAATTTGGTTTCCCGGCCCCCGCTTATCCCGGTGGACAGATGGATCCGGTCCCGCCTTAACAGCGCCGCGAAGGCCATGGCCGACGCCTTTTTAAGCTACCGGTTTAACGACGCGGCGGCGGCGGCCTACGCCTATTTTTGGAACGATTTTTGCGACTGGTATGTGGAGGCCACCAAAATTTCGCTGAAAAACGGGGATGACGCGGAGAAAGACCGGGCGGCCGCCGTACTGCTGGACGTGCTCGCCGAATCCCTCCGCCTCCTCCATCCGCTGCTGCCCTTTGTTACCGAGGAGATCTACGGAAAACTCCCCAATATCCCGGCGGGGGAGCTTCTTATCACCGCGGCTTACCCGGAGTACGACGAAAAACTGGCGGATCCCCAGGTGGAGGAAGAATTCGAACTATTGAAAGAGATGGTGGTCCGAATTCGGACTCTCCGCAGCGAATGCGGTATCCCGCCGGAGAGAAAACTGAGGGTCCTTTTGCGGCCCGGACGGGAATGCGCCCGGATTGCCGGGGCCCGAACGGATCTGATCAGGAGTCTTGCCGGCATCGGGGAACTGATAATCGAATCGGCGGACGGCCTTGCCGGCGGCGCGGCGGCGCAAAGCCCCCGGCCCGCCGGGTCCATCGGTCTGGCGGGGGGCCGTTCCGCCGGAGGAACGGATTACGAGGCCTTTGTCTTTATTGCCGGCGCCGCGGACATGGGGGCGCTCAGGCAGAAATTCGACCGGGACATCGAAAGGGACCGCAAATTTACCGCCGTCCTTCGGGCTAAACTGGGGAACGGCAAATTCCTGCAAAACGCCCCGCCGGAACTGGTGGCGGAGGAAAAGCTGAAACTGGAAGAAACGGAATTTCGTATCAAAAAACTGGAGTCCTATATGCGGGACCTTTACGAGCATCCAAACCCAATCGAAGCCGGGAATTAAGAATTCGCCGCGAAGACGGACAGTCGGAGGAGGGAAGAAAAACCAGCCCTCCCCCGTGCCCTCTTTTCGCCTTCGTCGCATCAGTTCATCAGAGTACCTTGATTATACTAAATCACCGGGTAAGCGAAAAAACCGGGAATGAGAATTTTAACCACTAAGGCGCACAAAGGAACACGAAGGAATAAAAAAGCGCCTTCAATCCCCGCCCGTGGTAAATGTCTTTCATCCGCATATCCTACCCTTTAGACTAATCAAGCCTAATAGGCGCGCGTTGTTCGGAAACTGAAGTTTCCGAACAACGCGATCTTTGTTTTCGAATTCTTCGGACCCGCTATTTCGCGTTGTAGCTTCCGCCGCTCTCAAACACGATCCCGGTACCCTTCTTCAGTTTCGACGCGGCCCGCCGCTTGTTAAGTTCCGCGAGGAAAAGAGCCTCATCAAGGGGGATCTTTACCGTGGTTTCCAGCCAGCTTGAAAGGTGCATGGCGTTGGAAAGGGTTAGGCCCTGGATGCCTTCTTTCCCTTCCGCCACCAGGGGTTCTCCCCGAAGGATGCGGCCGGCGAAGGCCTTAAGTACCCCGATGTGCTGTTCGTTGCCGCCGTCGGTTTCGATCTTTTCCGCCGTGAATCCCGGCGCGTCAAAGCCCCCGGCGGCGGCGCGGTTAAATTCCCGCTCGTTCCGGTCCAGTTTGTAGAGAGTCAAGTTGGTGTTGTCCTCGTTCACCAGCTTTCCCCATTCCAGGGTGATCTCTAAGCGGTTGGTGCCGGGGGCGTCCGCGGTGGAGGTGATAAAGGTCCCGGTAGCGCCGTTGGGGTATTCCATGTAGGCGGTCACATCGTCCTCCACCTCAATGTCGTGCCACTTTCCGTTATGGCAGAAGGCCCGCACCGCGCTGGGCATGCCGCAGATCCACTGGAAAAGGTCCAGGTTGTGGGGACACTGGTTGAGCAGCACCCCGCCCCCTTCCCCTGCCCAGGTGGCCCGCCAGTCCCCGGAGTCGTAGTAAACCTGGGGCCGGTACCAGTTGGTGATAATCCAACTGGTCCGTTTGATCGCCCCCAGACTTCCGCCCTGGACCAGTTCCCGCATTTTGCGGAAATAGCTGTTGGTCCGCTGGTTAAACATCATGGCGAAAACCAGGCCGCTTTCCTCGGCGGCCCTGTTCATTTCCCGAACCTGTTTGGTATACACCCCGGCGGGTTTTTCGCAGAGTACATGGAGCCCCGCCTCAAAGGATTCCATGGCCAGGGAAGGATGTTGATAATGGGGTACGGCGATGAGCGCCGCGTCAACCAGGCCGCTTTTGATCAACGCCGAACCGTCTTCAAAGACGGGGAATCCCGGGGGCAGCAGATCCTGGGCCCATTTCCGCCTGCCGGGAAGCCGGTCCGCCACCGCCCCCAGTTCCATGCCGGGGATGATCCCGGCGAGCACATTTTTTACATGGACGGATCCCATGTTCCCCATGCCGATAATGCCCAATGTTACCTTGTCCATACAACCTCCTCGTATGCCGCGGGCTTTGGCTGGCCCCGCCGAAGGCGGGGAAATTTAAATGACGTGCTGTTCCTTCCATTTGCCGCTTTTCCAGCGCAGGGTAAAGCAGAGGGCCCGGACCATCCATTCCCCCACCATGGAGATCCATACGCAGACAACCCCCACCCCAAAGACCCAAGCCAGGACGTAGGCAAAACCTACCCGGACGATCCACATGGCAAGGCTTGCGGCGATCATCGTATACCGGCCGTCCCCCGCGGCCCGCAGGGCGAAGGGGAGGCAGTAGGCGGGGATCCAGATAAGCATCGCCGCGGCGCAAAAGATAAAACCGCAGATATAGGCGATCCGCATGGTTTCCGGCTGCAATGAAAAGAGCCGGAAAAAGAGGGGCATCGTAAGGATGATAAGGATATTGAAGATCCCCATGGCGGCGTAGTTGATACGGATAAGTTTTTTGGTGTAGTTCCCGGCGGCCGCGAAATCCCCGGCCCCCATGCAGCGGCCCACTACGGTCAGCAGGGCCATAGCGATAGCCAAACCCGGCAGATTACCCAAGGTCATAATGATAGAGGCCACGGCGTTTCCCGCGATTGCAACGGTTCCGAAGGTGGAGACCAGCCGGGCTAAAAAAAGTTTCCCCACATTGAACATGGCCCCCTCCACCCCGTTGGGGATCCCCACCCTGCAAATACTGGCAATGATCCCCGGCAGGAGGCGGATTCGGCTAATCCCCCGGATGGTAAAGGCCGCCTTTCGGGATCGGTGGAGCAGGACCATGACCGTCAGGGCCGCGACAAAACGGGCAATCAACGTGGAAAGCGCCGCCCCCGCCACACCCCAGCCCATGGTATAGATAAAAAAACTGTTCCCCCCCACATTAAAAATATTCACGATCAGGGATACCCACATACCGGTCTTGCTGTCCCCCATGCTGCGGAACAGGGCCGCCCCGGCGTTGTTCAGGGCCAGGAAGGGGTAGCTAAGGGCGGTAATATAAAAATAGATCCGGGCGTTTTTCATAATTTCCGCTTCGATATGCCCGTAGATTCCCCGGAGAATTGGGAAGTTGGCCCCCAGAGCGATGCCCATGAGCAGGATGGAGATGATAAGGACTAGATAGATAAGCTGCTTTGCCCCATTGGAAGCGTTTTCCCGATCCCTCCGGCCCAGATACTGGCTTGCTACCACCGCTCCGCCGGTAGTCAGGGCGGCAAAAACATTGAGGAGCACCATGTTGATGGAATCTACCAGGGAAACCCCGCCCACCGCTTCCTCCCCCAGGGAGGAAACCATGATCGTATCCACAATGCCTAAAAGAACGTTGAGGAATTGATCGATAATGAGGGGCCAAATAAGCCGGATAAGGTCCCTGTTGGACCAGTGTTCAACGCCGGAATGGGGGCTACAGGACACTGTTTACCAAGGCGCCGATTCCGCCGTTCGCATCTTTCCGGGTATCCCGGTCATTTTGAATTCCCTGGGAACTTATTCCCCTTGCCGCCATGGAAGCCCTCCTATTGTTGATCCCCATTCAAAACGCCCTTCATTGTTAAGATCCTGCCTTTCCCTGTCAAGTAAAGTCCGGCTTAAAACAGCAATGCCAAATTTTAAAACACCCTCAGAATCCGGGGCGGGCCGCGGGTCTGTGCAGGGATAGTCCGGTTTTAGCGGCGCAGCCGTGAAATACGCGCCCGGCATACATGCGGTACGCGGATCCCTTCTCGTAGACTGCTTAGCCTAAAAGACCGGATATGCGGATGGAAGAAATTTGTCACGAAGGCGAGGAAAGCGCACGAAGACCGGGGATTGGAAGCCCATATACATTCCTTCGTGTTCCTTTGTGCCCCTTCGTGGTTAACATTCCTATTCCCGGTTCCATCGCTTATCCGGTGATGTAGTACAATCAAGGTACTCGTGGGCTGCTTGGCCTAAAAGACCGGATAGGCAGCCGGGAGAAATTTACCACGAAGGCGAGGAAGGCGCACGAAGACCGGGATTGAAGGCTCTTTTTCATTCCTTCGTGTTCCTTTGTGTGCCTTAGTGGTTTATCTTCCTGTTCCCTGTCCTTTCGCTTATCCGGTGATGTAGTGCAATCAGGTACTCGTAGGCTGCTTAGCCTAAAAAATTGGATATGCGGATGGAAGAAGACGGAAGAAATTGACCACGAAGGCGGGGATTGGAGGCGTCTTTTCATTCCTTTGTGTTCCTGGCGAGCCGTAGTTCGCCTTGGTGGTTTATCTTCCTGTTCCCTGTCCTTTCGCTTATCCGG
>JAIRSD010000135.1 GCA_031255615.1 Treponema sp.
CGTTTCGCGGGGGAGCGCGAAACGCCGCGTCCGGGGCTAAACTTTGGCGAACATCCGCAGGGATGCGGATGTTCAGCCGCGCAAGGGATAGGAGGGGTGCGGAGCAGACCCGGCGCGGAGCGGCGGGGCCGGAGCGATAGCGGAGCCCCGGATAGCCCGGTCCCCGCCGCAAGGCGGGGATGCGCCCTTTATTATTTCATTTGGGTTTAAACGCAGGCTTAAAAACTTCTCAAGTTCCGGCGGGACTGCGCCGATAATGCGGTCTACTGTATAAATGCGGAGGAGACGGCGTCCGCGGCGCGGGATTCTCCGGGTTTTCAGGCGGCCAGGGCAAGGATGCCTTTGGCATATTTTTCAAGGAGGATGATTATGATCATCAACCACAATCTTTCCGCAATTTTCGCGGATCGTTCCCTCAAGGTTACCCAGTCGGAGTTGACGAAAAACATGGAAAAGTTGTCTTCCGGTCTGCGGATCAACCGGGCGGGGGACGACGCTTCCGGGCTGGCGGTTTCCGAAAAGATGAGGAGCCAGATCCGGGGTCTCAACCAGGCTTCCGCCAACGCTGCGAACGGGATTTCCTTTATCCAGACGACGGAGGGTTATCTTCAGGAGACTGAGGATATTCTTCAGCGGATTCGGGAGTTGTCGGTCCAGTCGGCCAACGGTATCTACACTGATGAGGATCGTATGATGATCCAGGTGGAGGTTTCCCAGCTTGTGGACGAGATTGACCGGATTGCCAGCCACGCCCAGTTTAATGGTATGAATCTGCTGACCGGCCGTTTTGCCCGGATAGCGGGGGAGAATGTCGTTACCGCTTCCATGTGGTTCCATATCGGCGCCAACATGGACCAGCGGGAGCAGGTTTTTATCGGCACCATGACGGCCAAGGGGCTGGGGTTGTCGAATGTGCAGGATGAGACGATGGTGTCTCTGAGCACCCCGGAGGATGCGAACCGGGCTATCGCCACCATGGATTTGGCGATACGGACCATCAACAAGCAGCGGGCGGACCTGGGGGCCTACCAGAACCGGCTGGAACACAGCATCGTGGGGCTGGACATTGGGGCGGAGAATTTGCAGGCGGCGGAATCCCGGATTAGGGATACCGATATGGCTACGATGATGGTTCAGTACACGAAGAACCAGATTCTGAGCCAGTCGGGTACGGCGATGCTGGCCCAGGCGAATCAAAGGACGCAATCGGTCTTGCAACTTCTCCAATAAGGTACTATTCTAGTATAAAGGCGAGGTGGGATTCCCGGTCGTGGGGGGTCCCTCCGCCGGCCCGGCGGGGTCTTGGCTTTGCCGGGCCAAGGGTTCTTTGACAGTTGTACCTCTTTGTGCGTAACGCGGCGGCGCGGAACATTTTTTTGTGAAACCGGGGCTTTCCGGGGCGCAGAAAGATGTTTCGCCCTGTAGGTGTGTTCGGCGGAAGCGGCGCGAAGCTGAGGCCGGCACGTCTGTCCGTACAGGCGGCCCTGGCTATGGACAGCCGGCGGCTATTACATGCAAGGAGGTAATATATGATTATAAACCACAACATGAGCGCGATGTTTGCCAACCGCGGCCTTGGGGTGACCCAGGGAACGGTGGGTAAGGAAATTGAAAAGCTCAGTTCCGGGCTGCGGATTAACCGCGCCGGTGATGACGCTTCCGGGCTGGCTGTGTCTGAAAAGATGCGGGGCCAGATCCGGGGTCTCAATCAGGCAGAGCGCAATATCCAAAACGGTGTGTCCTTTATCCAGACTACTGAAGGCTACCTTCAGGAGACTCAGGATATTCTGCACCGTCTTCGGGATCTGTCGGTTCAGTCCGCCAACGGTATCTATACCGATGAGGACCGGATGCAGATTCAGGTGGAGGTTTCCCAGTTGGTCGATGAGGTCAACCGTGTTGCGAGCCATGCTCAATTCAACGGGATGAATCTTCTGACCGGGGGCTTTGCCCGGGAAGACGGGACGAGGACTATGCTGTTTCAGGTGGGGGCCAACATGGACCAGAATGAACAGGTCTTTATCGGTAATATGACCGCCACAGCCCTCGGCTTACAGAACGCTCAAGGAGAGGATGGGTTCCTCAATATCGCCACCCCGGAAGAGGCTAATATGGCTATCGGGACGGTGGATAGCGCCCTGCGGTATATATCCAAACAGCGGGCGGATCTTGGGGCCTACCAGAACCGGTTCGAGATGGCTGCTCAGGGCGTGGCGATTGCCGCGGAAAACCTGCAAGCCGCTGAATCCCGGATTAGGGATGTTGATATGGCTTCCGAGATGGTGCAATTCGCCAAGGACTCCATCCTTTCGCAGGCGGGGACTGCCATGTTGGCCCAGGCCAATGTGCAGACCCAGTCGGTACTCCAGCTTTTAGGCTAGGCCGCGGGAATTCGCGGATTCGGCCCGGGGGCTGAAGCAGGGTTTTTATGGGAGGATCTTTGTAAGAGACTTCTGGACGTTGTCTTTTTGGATCCTGGGGCAGGGGGAGTTCGCGCCTTTCCCTGCCCTATTTTGAACTTAGTTCGCCCGGGTACCGGATATTGGGGCGTCTGCATTGGCACTCTGTCATGGACGACGGGGACAATGGGCCTGCGGGATCGGGAACAAGAGATCCGCGGGTTATACATGGAGGTAACTATGGATATGGCTATCGTATCCGCGGGGACGAAATTCGCCGGCCTGGCCGCCGAACGGCTTCCCGGCGCGCCGAAAACGCCCTCCGCGGCTTCGCGGGTTTCTCCGGCGATTCTGAAAAGCGCCGCGGGGGATAAACCGGCGGACCGGCGGATTGTCGATGTAACCAAAAATCTTGAACAGATTAGCCTTTCCTTTGACCGGCGGCTTCAGTTTGTCGTGGACCACCAGTCCAACGAGGTCACCATTAAGGTCATTGATAGAGAAACCGATAAGGTAATCAAAGTACTTCCGCCTGAGGAGCTTCAACGGCTGCATTCCAGGATCGAGGAAACCATAGGCTTTCTTTTAGATAAGACGGTTTAAGGGCCCTTTTGCTCCTGCGGAGCCCTTTTGCCGGGCGGCCGGCGGATTTTCTTCCTAAATTATTAGCGAAGTCCTCCGGGAGTGTGGGTGTAAGATGTCCGATGTTTATATACCGGGAATAAAGAGCCGTTTCGATACGGATAAACTCATCGAAGGGCTTATGTCGGTGGAGAGGCTTCCTAAAGAGCGGACCGAACGGAACATCGAACAATGGGAAGTCCAAAAGGGATACTGGCAGGAAATTGGCCGGCGGATCTCCTCGCTTCGGGAGGGGGCCCGGTCCCTTTATTCTTTTCAAAATCCTTTTACCGAGCGGATCGCCCGGTCCGCCGATGATCAGGTTATCACCGCCAGCGCCACCAGGGAGGCCGCCCAGGGGGAGTACCACTTTACCGTAAAGCAGACCGCCCAGGCGGATCGGTTCCTGTCCCGGCCCCTGGAGGATTCTTTCCGGGTTGAGCCGGGGGCCTACAGCTTCTCCGTGGGCGGGGATGAAATTTCCTTTGATTTTCGGGGGGGGACCCTTAAAGAATTCGCCGATCTGATCAACCGCCGGGGCCAGGGCAGAATTGGGGCCAGCCTTATTGCCGTGGAGCGGGGCGCCAGGGCGCTGCTTATCGAGTCCAGGGTTACCGGTTCCCAAAATAACCTGGGCTTTTCCGGGGATTCGGAAAAGCTGGCCTACAGCATCGGCATGGCGGAACGGGTGAGCGATTCCCGCCGGGATTTTCCCTTTCTGGAACAGAACATAAGCTACCTTTCGGACCGGCAGTATGTGGATATTAAGGACGCGGCGCTCTCGGTTTACGCCGGGGGGGCGGTTTCCATACCGGTAAACCCCGGAGTCCGGGCCGCCGCCCCCTGGATGCTCCAGTTTGAAACCCTGACCAATCTGCTCCCGGAGGATGACTGGACGGAACCCCCCGTTCCGCCGGGGCCGGATATTCCCTCCGGGGGGGCGGTAACCTACGGGGACATCACCATTGAAAACGAACCGGCGTCGGTTCCCCTGCCGTCCTGGACCCCCGCGGCCCCTCCCCAGCGGGTTGACGATATGGCTATGCTTTCCCTGGTCTTTTCCGACGGCAGCAGGGCGGCCCTTTCCCCGGTGAACGACAGCCCCACTTTTAACACGGTCCGTTACAACCTGGACGAAGTGGGGAGGGGGAAATCCATTACCGCCCTGGAGATCGTCAATAACAATACCCACCGGGATCTTTCCCTCCGAAACCTCCAGATCTTTAACCCCGAGGCCCGGGGGGGATTCCGCCCCCGGAATCCGGTCTCCACCGCCCAGGACGCCGTTATCACGATGGAAGGAATCGAGGTGCTGCGGGACGCCAACACCATCGATGATCTTATCCCCGGCGTTACCCTCAATATCCGGGGGCCCTCATCGAGGCCGGTGAACCTGGGAATCGAACCGGACCGGGAGGGGATAAAGGAATCGATTATTACCCTGGTGGGGAACTACAACCGGCTTATGGCGGAGATGAACGTCTTAACCCGCAGCGACAACCGGGTCATCGACGAGCTGACCTACCTTTCCGAGGAAGACCGGCAGGAGATGCGGAAACGGCTGGGGGTTTTTTCGGGGGATGGTATTCTTACCCAGTTCAAAAACAGTTTGCAGCGGGCCGCCGCCATGCCCTACCCCACGTCGGGGGAGGAGCAGGATTATGTCCTGTTGGCCCAAATCGGCATCAGCACCGACGCGCGGCACGCGGGGCTGGGGGGCGGATACGATCCCGGACGGCTGCGGGGCTATCTGGAAATTGACGAGAAGGTTCTGGATACGGCCCTGGAAACCAAACTCCCCCTGGTGCAGCAGCTTTTCGGCTACGACACGGACGCGGACCTGCTCATCGATTCCGGCCTTGCCTATACGATAGAAAGCCTCGCCAGGCCCTATGTGGAATCCGGCGGCTTTATCACCCTGAAAACCGGCACCATTGATTCCCAGATTAACCAGGACCGGCGGCGGATTGAGTCTATGGACCGGCAGCTTGCCGCCCGGGAGGCCCAACTGCGGATGCAGTACAGCCAGATGGAAGGGGCCTACAACCGGATGGAACAGCTTTCCAACTCCCTGGACAGCTTTAACCAGCAAAATTCCAACAGCCGCAACAGGTAGGGTTTATGATAAGGATTACCATAGACGGGCAGGACGCGGATATTACCCTTGAGAACGAGCGGACCATCGGCGACGTACTGGCGGGGCTGGAACAGTGGCTGCGGGGATCGGGGTACCGGCTTTCCGGCCTGGAGGTGGACGGCGAAACCGCGGATTCCCGTTCCCTGGACCGTTTTTTTGGGCAGGACCTGGCGGCTGTGGAAATTTTGAATATCAAGACCAGTTCCTGGGCGGAGCATGCGGTCCAATCCATCGTGTCCCTCCACGGGGTCCTCCGGGCCCTGGGGGATCTGGCTTTCCGGGAGCGGGAGGGCCTGTACCGGGACTGGGAAGCCGGGCCGGAGGCCCAGTTTATCAAGGCGGAATTCCCCGAACTGTACGCCATGACGGAAAAAACCTTTGCGGGCGAGGGGATTCCTCCGGGGGAACTGGAAAAGGTTCTGGAAGAACGGCTTCGGGAATTCGAATCCCCCCGGAGGGAGCTTGAGGGATCCGGGTCCCTGGTGGAGGCCCTGGCCCAGCGGCTTAGGGATCTCCCCCTGGATATTCAGACCGGCAAGGACAGCCGGGCCGCGGAAACCATGGGGATTTTTTCCACCCTTGCAGAAAAACTTTTTCGGCTTTTTAATTTGTTAAGAATCGGAGGGAATTTCCCCGAAAATCTAACTGTGGAGGGATCGCCGGTTAAAGAATTTATCGGGGAATTCGACGCCGCCGTAAAAGAACTTATCCAGGCCTATGAAGGGCGGGATACGGTGCTGGTAGGGGATTTGGCGGAATATGAATTGGCCCCCCGGCTGCTCCGGTTTTACGCCGCAATCAATACCTAACGGGGGGACTGTGTATTTATTCCCATTGCAATTGACGCAATTTTACAAGGATACCAGCGCCCTGGATGTGGTCCTTTTTCTTATCGGGGTCATTATCATCATTGCCGCCCTGATAGTCGTCAACCGTCAAAAAAGCCGGTTGGGTATTACCAATTCCAAAATCAGCACCCCCCAGCCCAAACGGACGAAAAGCCCCTCCCTTCGCAAAATTTCCCGATCCATGGGGCTGAATCCCGCCCAGACCCAGATGTTTTCTTACGTTATGGAAAACGGCGGGGTTGACGATGTTGAACAGACTATCCGGTCGCCGGCTCTGCTGGACCGGTACTTTCGCAACGCCTATTACACCATTGAACAGGCGAAGGGCTCCGAGGATGAAATCCAGCAGAATTTGTCCCTGCTTTTTTCGACCCGGAATATCCTGGAAGCCGTTGCCGGCGGGGGGCAGGATATCGATTCCAGCCGGGCCATTCGGGAGCATACCCCCGCGATTCTTGCGCTTTACAGCAAGGAGTACACCGTCCGGACCGTATCATCCAAGGGGGCCTACCTGCTCGTGGAAAATCCGGTTGACGGCGACGGGGATCCCATCGAGGCGAATCGGAACACGCCGGTTACCCTGTCTTTTTTTACCAATTCCAGCAACGGGTTTTCCATACGTTCCACGGTTTACGGCAGCACCAAGGTCCCCGGCGAGGGGCGGGTGCTCCAGATTGTCCATACCAACACCATAAAGCGGCTCTCTAAACGCCGTTTCCGCCGGCGGGAGATCGTGATTCCGGTGGAATTCCACACGGTGCGTCTGGAACGGGCGCCGGGGAATAAAGAGCCAAAGATGATCGTGGACAAGCAGAAGGGGATGGGCAGTATTCTGGATATTTCCGTGGGGGGCTGTTCGATTCAAACTTCCGGCGCCGTTTCCGCGGGGGCCAGGGTGAAGATAAACCTTATGATTGAAAAACGGCAGGCGGTAGCCCTGGGAGAGGTGCTGCGGACCAACCGGAACCGGACCGCTACGGTGCTGTACACCAAATTTCTTAAGATCCCCAGGAGATCCCTTAATATGATCAATGCCCTTGTGTTTGAGTATCTTGATATCTGACTTGAGCGCGTTCCGGAACCTGGCTGGTTTTGCGGGCCGTTGTTTTTTTGCGGCTGCCGCCCGGAAACTTTGGCTGCCGGGCAGCGCCCCTCTTGGGCGGCGCTCCCCTTAATCGGGGAAATTGGACTTGTTCAATAGCCCGGTTGGTTGTTGAACAGGCCCTGCGAAAAACGCGGATTTCCCGGGGAAATCCACGTTTTCTTCGTTTTTTGAGCGGTTGTTGTGCAGAATATGAAGTTTCTGAACAACTCTTATTTAGCGTCCGTCCATGATGCAGGCACATTATGGACAAGACCCTATTGAAGCGGCTGCTGCCGGCGGAGACCGAAATTTCCGCCGCCGGCTCTATTAAAATCCAGGCGGTTTAACGAGTGAAAATTTTGGAAGTAAAGGACATTGTCCGAAAAGATGTCCCCATTTATTATCGGCGGCTCTATACATGCGTGGCGGTTGTGGAATTGATCAATAAGTCCCAGGATGTGCATATAGATTTTTCCATTGAGCAAAAGCCCACCGGTCAAAAGGAAATTCTTATTACCCTTATTGACGAGGTGGATTACCCCCTGGTGCCTTTGAACTCCGCTCTGAGAAAAGCCATTGATGATCTGGACTCCGCCGGAAACCTTCCCGACTGAATTCTTGTCCAACTCTCCCGAAGAAACGGAGGCCCGGGGGGAAGGTCTGGCCCGCGGTCTGGGCCCCGGTTCCGTGCTGGCCTTGCGGGGCGTCCTGGGGGCGGGAAAAACCTGTTTCGCCAGGGGCTTCGCCCGGGCCCTGGGGGTGCGGGAAGCGGTGACCAGCCCCACCTACACCATCGTCTCCGAGTACGAGGCCCGGCGGGGCGAGGATTCCTTCCCCTTTTACCATATCGACGCTTACCGCCTTGCCGGGGAGGACGATTTTGAGGCCCTGGGGGGCCGGGAGCTTCTGTACGGCGGGGGAATCTGCCTGATCGAGTGGAGCGAACGCATCGAATCCGCCCTGCCGCCCGGAACACTGCTGGTGGAAATTGAGATAACCGGGGGGAATTCCCGGATCATCCGGGTTCTGGGAGGGGGAGCGGCGTGAAGACTATCCTGGCCCTGGACACCGCCGCGGAGGTCCTCTCTGCGGCCCTGAGCGATGGAGACCGGTACTGGTACCGGGAGGCCGGCGCGGGGCTTACCCATTCGGAACTCCTCCCGGATCTGATGGACGGCCTCCTGCGGGACGCCGGCCTGGGGCCGGAAGCGCTGGAAGCCGCGGCCTGCATGAAGGGCCCCGGATCCTTTACGGGCCTGCGGATCGGCTTTTCCGCCGCCAAAGGCCTGGCCCTGGCCCTGGGAATCCCCTTTATTGCCTGTTCCACCCTGGACTGCGCGGCCTACCCCTGGACCCCCTGGCCGGGCCTCGTGCTGCCGCTGTTGGATGCCAAGAAGGGGCGTTTTTTCAGCGCCCTTTACGCCGGAGGAAGGCGGGTATCGGCGGAGATGGACGCGGATCCGGAAAGCCTGGCCGCGTGCATCCGCTCCCAGGACCGGCAAAACCCGGAGGGCGGCCGCTCCGCCGTCCTTCTTACCGGTTCCGGCGCTTCCCTGTTCCTTTCCCGCGTCCGGGCGGAAGGAGGGGAGGGGAGGGCATGGCCGGAAGATCTTCTGGACCGGCTGCGGCTGGACCCCCTGTACAAAAAAGGCCGGGCTTTGGAGTTGGCCGCGGTTGCAAAAAAGCAGGCAATCATAAATAATGAGGGGGATGATATGTCGTCCGCTCCTGAATACCTAAGGAAGAGCGATGCGGATTTGAATTTATAAAGCGGCGTTTGGTAAAAGATGGAAGTCCTCGCGGAAGAATTGGAAGTACTGGAACCTCTCGACGAATCCGGGGCGGCGGCGGAATTTTCCTCCCGGACCGGATTGCTGGGGAGGGCTATAGGTTTACAGGGCTCCAAACCCGCGCCGGGGGGCGAACCGAAGCCCCTGCAATTATCCTCGACCCTGCATACCTTCATGTCCAGCCTGTTTCCCATACTCTTTGTTGATCCGCAGATGAAGATTATCGCGGTCAACCCCGCCTGCGCCGATCTGTTTTCCGGCTTTCCCCCCATGACGGGGCAGTATTTTTTCGATCTCTTTGGCAAATTCTTCAAAATCGAGGATATACGCCGGATTCGGGAAACTATCGTCCAGGGCAAAAGCGGCTATTCCTGGAAAGGGGAAACCCGGATTAAGTCCCACGACATGGCGACGGTCCAAACCCGGGTGTATATATTCCCCGCGGAAATATCCAAGGCCCCCACCGAATTCGCCGTGATGTTTGACGACGTAACCGAGGAAAACAAACAGCTTCTGCGGGCGGTCTTTCTGAGTCTGCTGGAGGCTTCCAAGCTGAAGGACAACGATACGGGCAAGCACATTACCCGGGTGAATCACTATTCCAAAAGGCTGGCGGAGGAATTGTACTACAGCCTGAGCGCCCAGTACCCCAACATCGACGCGGACTTTGTCGAAAACATCGGTTTCCTTGCCAGCATGCACGATGTGGGCAAAATCGGCACCCCCGACGATATTCTGAACAAGGAGGGGCCCCTTTCCGACTGGGAGTGGGGGGTCATGCGGGAGCATACCAAGAACGGCGCCTTTATCCTTTCCACCTACCCCAACCCCATGGCGAGGGAGATCGCCCTTTCCCACCATGAACGCTGGGACGGCAGCGGCTACCCTTTCCAGCTTGAGGGGGAGATGATTCCCCTGGCGGCCCGGATTGTTTCGGTGGCCGATGTCTACGACGCCCTGCGGATGCGGCGGAGCTACAAACCGTCCCTGTCCCACGAGGTGGCGGTGTCCAAGATGATGGCGGAGCGGGGCAGCCACTTTGACCCCTTCCTCATCGAGGTCTTTAACATCATCGCCGAGGAATTCGATAAAATCTACGAGGACAACCGGGACGCCGATTAGGGTCCGGGGGCGCAGGCCGCCAATCATGGCCGGCTAAAAATCAGGCAAAAACGCTGAATTTTTCGTTTCTGTTGGGCGCATTTTTTGCGGCCCCCCTGCGGCGGGCCGCAAAAAACCGGGCTATCCGCTCCAATTCCCCGGCCCCTCCGGGGCCGGGGACTTCCGCTTCTATCCCTTGCGCGGGCGAACATCCGCATCCCTGCGGATGTTCGCCTTTCAAAGTTGCCGCGCTCCGCGCGGCAACTCCAACAATGGGAACCGCCGGCTTCCGTGCCGGCGCATCCCTGCCGTTTCGCGCCTTTCGAAGTATGCGCCTGCGGCGCATACTCCAGGCTGGAGTGCCGCCGGCCTCCCTGCCGGCCATTCCTGCGGATGTTCGCCTTTCAAAGTTGCCGCGCTCCGCACGGCAACTCCAACAATGGAAACCGCCGGCCTCCGTGCCGGCGCATCCCCGCCCGGCCTTTGTTCGACGGAAGCGGAAAAATTTCCCGGAAGCGAGGAAGGCGCACGAGGGGCGGGGGCAGGGAGCGGTTGTACATTCCTTCGTGTTCTGGCGAGTCGTGGTTCGCCTTGGTGCTTTACATTTTTTATTTCCGAATTGCGCCGTAAATATTTAGAACCGGTATGTATGACAAAGAATGGAACCGGGGATCTTGCCCTTATGAATGAAAGATTAAAACTGACAAAAGAAAGAGGGAAAAATAAAATCCATAAAAGAATAGGGTTATTCAGAAACTTTTGTTTCTGAATAATAACCGCCAAATATGTTTAGAGCGCGGTGATATAAAAAACAACAGCCAACAAAAGCGTATACGGATAAATGGTACACAGCAGGAATTTATGCGTATCGCCGCCGCGAAAATTCGCACGGCGGGCCCATGTTTCTAACGAAATAAAATTCGCGAACATTCAAAACCTGCGGAGATTTTGCTGCGCAAAAACTCCGCTCAGCCGGGCCGGCATGGATGCCGAACCACAACGGCTGCGCCTTTTTGGTTTTCGGAGTTTTTGCTGCGCAAAAACTCCACTCCGTCAGGCCGGCATGGATGCGCCGGCAGGGATGCCGGCTGTAACCATTCCCTGGGGTTTTCGCGCAGCGAAAACCCCAAGCCCAAAAATGACAGGATGTCATTTTTGGGCAGCGCAAGGGATAGGAGGGGTGCGGAGCAGACCCGGCGCGGAGCGCCGGGGCCGGAGCGCAGCGGAGCCCCGGATAGCCCGGTCCCCGCCGCAGGCGGGGATGCGCCCAAAAAGGACTTGGCGTGATTCCTGTTTCTCCCTTGCTTAAAAAGATTCATTATTGCAAAAAAAATTACAAAAAAAATCTTGAATGAAAAATATTTCAGTGATAGAATAAACTAAATTACATTCAAAATGAGGTATGACATGAAAGTGATTGAGACATCGGCGGCTCCCGCGGCTATCGGCCCTTATTCCCAGGGTTTTACAACGGGGGGGCTGGTGTTCACGTCGGGTCAGATTCCGCTGCTGCCGGGAACGGGCGAGGTAGCGGGGGCGACGATTGGGGAGCAGACTGAGCAGGTTATCAAGAATTTGGCGGCGGTGCTGGAGGCGGGGGGTTCGTCCCTGTCCCGGGTCATTAAGACGACCTGCTTTTTGGCGGATATGAATGACTTCGCGGCTTTTAACGAGGTGTACGCCCGGTATTTTACCGGAAAACCGGCGCGTTCAACGGTGGCGGTGCGGCAGCTTCCCCGGAACGTCCTGGTGGAAGTTGAGGCGGTGGCGGAGGCCGGTTAAGGCGCGGGATACCGGAGGGTTTCCGATGAGTGAACCGATTAAATGGACGGGGAATACGATGCCCCGGACGGACTGCTCGGGGCCGCTGGGGCTGTTGAGCATGGCGGAGATGGAAAAGGCCCACCGTTTTCACCGGGGGATCCCCGGATACGAGGAGACGCCTCTGGCCAATTTGTCCCATCTGGCGGCCTATCTGGGGATTAAAGGTTTCTTCATCAAGGACGAATCCTTCCGCTTCGGGCTTAACGCCTTTAAGGTGCTGGGGGGCTCCTACGCGATTGCCCGGTATATCGCGGATCGGCTGGGAAAGGACATCGCGGAGATGGGCTACGAGGAGATGGTCTCCGACGGCATCAAGGAAAAGCTGGGGGACCTGACCTTTTACACCGCCACCGACGGGAACCACGGCCGGGGGGTCGCCTGGGCGGCGAATCGGCTGCGGCAAAAATCGGTGGTGCTGATGCCCAAGGGTTCCTCCCAGGCCCGGCTGGAGAATATCCTCAAGGAAGGGGCGGAGGCCTCGATTACGGACCTGAACTACGACGACGCGGTCCGGCTCGCCAGCGCCCGGGCGGCCAAGGATCCCCGGGGAGTGGTGGTCCAGGACACCGCCTGGGAGGGCTACGAGAAGATTCCCGGCTGGATTATGCAGGGCTACGGCTCCATGTCCTACGAGACCCGCCGCCAGTTGCAGGAAGCGGGGGTGGAGCGGCCTACCCACATCTTTGTCCAGGCCGGGGTCGGATCCCTGGCGGGCTCGGTAACCGGGTTTTTCGCCAACCTCTTTCCCGGCGACTGCCCCATCATCACCGTGGTCGAAGCCTCCGCGGCGGACTGCCTCTACATTTCCGCCCTGACGGGAAAGCTGGTCTCCGTGGGGGGCAACCTGTCCACGATCATGGCGGGGCTGGCCTGCGGGGAGGGAAACACCATTTCCTGGGAAATCCTGAAAAACCACGCCCGATTCTTCGTCTCCGCCCCGGACTGGGTCGCCGCCCGGGGCATGCGGGTGCTGGGAGTGCCCCTCAAGGGCGATCCCAAGGTCATCTCCGGGGAATCCGGCGCGGTAACCGCGGGGCTGGCCTTTACCCTGCTGCGCCACGACACCCACCAGGATCTGCGGGACGCCCTGGGCCTTAACGCCGATTCCGTGGTCCTCCTCTTTAGCACGGAGGGCAACACGGATCCGGAGAAATTTCGGGACGTGGTCTGGGACGGGGAGTTCCCCAGCCTTGAAAAATAGCGCCGGTCCCGGCGTTATGGCCGGCTTTACGGGAATGATAAGCCGGAAAAGCCGGGGGGGAAGTCTCCCCCCCGCGGCGCACGTTGTTGCGCCGCTCCCCCCTCTGCGGGGGCGCGGCCGGTCCCTTTCCGGCCCCCGCAACGCCCCCGTCCGGTTTTGGGGGGGCTTCGCACCGAGCCCCTGTCCAGGCGGCGGGGCTGATTCAAAAAAATCATCGAAAAAACGAGCTTGCCGCACAGTACCGCCGGCGGAAAAGGCCGGCTTTGTGAATCAGTCTCTTTGGGGCGCCGGTTAAGGTCCGGCTGTCCCCCACATTTTTTATGAATCTGTCCCAAGGGCAGAGAAAAAGGAGAGGATATGCAGGTTACGGTTGTTGTCATCGTGGTCATCTACATGATCGCCATGCTGGGGGTCGGGTATTTTGCCTCCAGACGGATAAAAAACACCACCGATTTTATGGTGGCGGGCCGCCGGATGGGGCCCCTGCTCATGGCGGGAACCCTGGCGGCCACGGAAATCGGCGGGGGAAGCTCCCTGGGGGTGGTGGAAAAGGCCAGCAACCTGGGTTCTTCCCAGTGGGGCCTCAGCGCCGCCTGGTACGTGCTGACCATGGGCATCGCCTTTGTGATTCTTACCTTCCTGGCCCCCAGGATCCGGGCCACGGAGGTAAAGACCGTCCCCGAATATTTCCGCCGGAAATACGGCCAGACGGCGGGGGTTTTTACCGCCGTCACCATGTTCCTTCCCCTCATCGGCCTGACGGCGGGCCAGTTCATGGCCTCCGCCACGATCCTTTCGGTCATGCTGGGCATCGGCTGGAAAACTTCCCTGATTGTGGTGGCGGTGGTAGTTACCGCCTACGCGGTGATGGGCGGCATGTGGAGCGTCGCCATTACCGACTTTGTCCAGGTGGGTCTTATCGTCCTGGGGATGTTGATAGCGGTTCCCTTCGCCGTGAATTTCGCCGGGGGCTGGGCCCAGGTGAGCGCCAACGTGCCTCCGGAAACCTTTGACCTGATCAGCGGCATCGGCGGCCCCAAGGCGATTATCGCCCTGGTGATCATGTATATCTCCACCTTCACCGTGGGGCAGGAAGCGGTGTCCCGGTACTATTCCGCCCGGGACGGCAAGGCCGCCAAACAGGGGTCCATCCTCGCCGCCCTGGTGAACGGCATCTACGCCTTTGTCCCCACCATCCTTGGCATTATCACCCTGGCCCTGGTAAACATGGGAAAAGTCTCCGCCGATACGGTGCTTTCCCAGGGGGCCCGGTATTCTCTGCCGGTGCTGGCCACCCTGACCATGCCCGCGGTGATCGTCGGCTTTCTGTTCTCCGGCATCATTTCCGCCACCATGTCCAGCGCGGACTCGGACCTGTTGGGGGCGGGATCCATTTTCGGCAACGATATTTACAAGCAGTTCATCCGGAAGGACGCCTCCGACAAGGAGATTATGCGGGTAACTCAGATCACCATGATCATCGTGGGGGTCTTCAGCCTCATCGTGGCCATGAACGCCACCAGCATTATCGACCTCCTCATGTTCTCCTTTACCCTCCGGGCCGCCGGCGCCTTCTTCCCCTATGTGATCGGCCACTACTGGAAAAAATCTTCCACCGCCGGGGCCATTGCGTCCCTGATCGTGGGGAGCGTCGTCTCCATTATCTTCGAGCGGAATCTGATCCCCGGCCTTACCTTTTTCGGCTGGGAACAGCAGACCGTTATTCCGGGCCTGGTATGCGCTCTGATCGTGTACATCCTCTTTACCCTGATCCTGCCCTCAAAACGGAGCAGCACGGATTT
>JAIRSD010000145.1 GCA_031255615.1 Treponema sp.
CGGGACGGAGGGGTGGGGGTGGACGCAGTTTCTGAGGAGTGAACGGAGGGAGGAGTTTGAGATGGCGGCGGTCAGGAATCCAGAGATACGGAAGGCGGTGGACAATTTGTACGAGTTGAGCGCGGACGAGAAGGTCCGGGCGGAGTACGCGATGCGGCAGAAGGCGTGGCGGGACCGGATATCGCAGAACGAAGGCTACTACGAGGACGGCATGCAGGAAGGCATCCAGAAAGGTATGCAACAGGGCATACAGAAAGGCATCCTACAGGGCAGGCAAGAAGGTATACAACAGGGCAGACAAGAAGGCATACAACAGGGTAGGCAAGAAGGCATATTGGAAATAGCGAAACGGATGAAAGCCCGGGGCCGCTCCCCGGAGGAAATCGCCGAAGACACCGGCCTGGACACAGACACCATCAGAAGCCTCTAAGCTCCGCGTTGGCAGGCCGCCCCCTGCCAACCAGACCGCACACCGCGCCGTTCCCGCCGTAAAAAGCCGGGACCGCCGCCGCGCATTGCCCCGGCGGTTCTCAGTTTGCTCCCAGTCTGTCTTGTATCGGGGATCTGCCGGCATATAATGCCGCGGCATTGCATACCGAAGCACCATGCCGCAGCGTAGATGCCGGCGGCCTTCACTCCGGGGCCAAAACATGCGGCGTTTCCAAAACCGGGAACCGCCGGACCTCCTCCCATCCTTCAAAGCCGCCGGCCATGTATGGTAGGATTGAGCCCATCACGGCGGCGGAGCGGCGGATGGATTACAAAGAGGCGGGAGTCGACATTGAGGAAGGCTATCGGGCGGTGGAAAAGTACCGGGAACTGGCGGCGGCGGCCTCCCGGCCCGAGGTCTTGAACCGTATCGGGAGCTTCGCGGGGATGTTCAGCCTGGGGCGGCTGGGGGGCGGAGCATGGGCGGCGCTGGAGGAACCGGTGCTGGTCTCCGGGACCGACGGGGTGGGCACCAAGCTGGACCTGGCCTTTAGGATGAAAAAGTACGATACCGTGGGGATCGACTGCGTGGCCATGTGCGCCAACGACATACTCTGCCACGGGGCCCGGCCCCTGTTCTTTCTGGACTACCTGGCCTGCGGCAAGCTGGATGCCGACGCGGCGGCCCTGCTGGTCCGGGGGGTGGCCCGGGGCTGCCGGGAAACGGGGATGGCCCTCCTGGGCGGGGAGACCGCGGAAATGCCCGGCTTCTACGACGAGGGGAAATACGATCTGGCGGGCTTCGCCGTGGGCATCGTGGACCGGAAGCGCATCATCGACGGGACCGGGATCCGCGCCGGAGATGTCCTGGTGGGGGTCGCCTCGTCGGGGCCCCACTCAAACGGCTTCAGCCTTATCCGCCGGGTCCTGCCCGACCTGGAGGAGGATTTCGGCGGCATGCCCATCGGCCTGGCCCTGCTGGAACCCACCCGGCTCTACGCCGCCCCCATCCTGGAACTCCTGGACCAGGTCGAAGTCCGGGGCATGGCCCACATCACCGGGGGCGGCTTCTACGAGAACATCCCCCGCATGTTCGCCGCCGGAACCTCAGCGGGGACCCGCACCGGCCCCCCCGCCGGACGGAACGCCGAAGAAGGGGCCGGTTCCCTTTGCGCGGTGATTCGCGCCGGTTCCTGGACCGTCCCCCCCATCTTCGAGCGGATTGCCGCGGGTCTGGCGGACCTGCCGCTGACCGGAGCCCCGGCCCAGCAAGCGGGGGCGGAGCTTCTCACAAGCGATCCGGCCCTGACCCGGCGGATGTTCAACACCTTTAACATGGGGATCGGCCTGGTCCTCGCCCTGGACCCCGCCGACAGCGGCAAGGCCCGGGCCTGTCTGGAGGATCGGGGCTTCCCCGCCTGGGAAATCGGACGGGTAGAGGCGGCGGCGCCGGGACTGCGTTTTGAATAAGTGTATGATGGGGGGGGAAGCCTCCCCCCTCACTCCACAGTCCTCACGGCGGCCTTTGGCCGCCGCTCCGGTCTGTTCCGTTACCCCCCTCTCCGCCGGGCCCTGGGGGCGGCAGGGCTGTTCGGCCCCCGTTCCGGACCCGGCGGGGGGCAGGCCGGCGGCGGACGCGGCGGCTTCTCCCGGGAAGGCGGCGCGGGATCCCGCTGTTCCTTCTTCGGACTCCCCCTTCAACATCCTGGTCCTAGTGTCGGGGAACGGCACGAACCTGGAGGCCCTGGTTGACGCGGAGCGGCGGGGGGCCCTGGAGGGCGGCAGAATCGCGGCGGTTATTTCCGACCGGGAGGGGGCCTACGCGCTGGAGCGGGCCCGGGGAGCGGGGATTCCCTCCATGGTGGAAGCGCCGGACCGTCGTCTAAACCGGCAGGCGCGGCGGCGGGAGCTTTCGGACCGGATCTTGGCCTTTGCCCGGAGCCGGGGGATGGGGCTCATCATCCTGGCGGGCTTTCTTTCGATCCTGGAGGGGGAGCTTATCGACGCCTACGGGGGGAAGATTATCAACATCCATCCCTCGCTGCTCCCCAAATACGGCGGTCCGGGGATGTACGGTGAACGGGTGCACCGGGCCGTGCTGGCGGCGGGGGAGGAGGAATCGGGCTGTACGGTTCACCTGGTGGACCGGGGGACCGACACGGGGCCCGTCCTGCTGCGGCGGCGGGTCCCGGTGCTGCCGGGGGACGGCCCGGAGACCCTGGCGGCGCGGATCCACCGGGAGGAGCATAGCGCCCTGGTGGAGGCGGCGGCGCTGATGGTAAGGCGGCTGCGGGGGGCCTGAGCGTGTGCGGGGCCCGGAGCGAATGTCCCGCGCCCGGCGGTGCGGTTTATTTTTCGGATGAAAATTTGCGGAAAGGGGGCGGAGTATGGGGAAACGGGCGCTTATCAGCGTGTTCGACAAGGACGGGATACTGGAGCTGGCGGGCTTTCTGTCCGGCGCGGGCTGGGAGATCGTCTCCACCGGGGGCACCGCCCGGCATCTTGAGGACCACCGGATCCCCGTGACCGACGTGTCCGCGGTAACCGGCTTCCCCGAATGTCTGGACGGCCGGGTCAAGACCCTGCACCCGGCCATCCACGCGGGGCTTCTGGCCCGGCGGGACCTGGGGGCCCACATGGAAACCCTGGAACGCCAGGGCATCGGCCCCATCGACCTGGTCTGCGTGAACCTGTACCCCTTCTTTGA
>JAIRSD010000214.1 GCA_031255615.1 Treponema sp.
CAGGGGGGCAAAATCCAGGTATTCCCGGAAGGACAGGGGCAGCAGGGGAACCTCCACATAGCGGCCCGAAAGGAGGGTGGACAGCTCGGAGGAGAGAAGCCAGGCGTTGGAACCGGTAAGGTAGATGTCCGAGCGGCCTTCGGTGTGGAGGCTGTTCACCGCCCTTTCCCAGGATTCCACCATCTGGACCTCGTCCAGGAAGAGGTAGACCCTGCCGCCGGGGGGCATCCGTTCGCGGATCAGGGCGTAACAGGCCCGGTAATCCCGAAACCGGTCGTATTCCATGAGCGAAAAGTTGATATGGATGATGTTCGCCCGTGGAGTCCCCTGCTCCAGCAGGTCCCGGACGCAGAGCCGCATCAGACTGGATTTTCCGCTTCGCCGTATGCCGGTAATGACCTTGATTACGTCGCTATGCCGGTACTTTCTCAGCCGTTCCAGGTATACCCGGCGGCCTATCAAGGGTTCTTCCATAACAGTGCCCTAGCGCCTTGTTAATTCCGCATCACCGGATAAGCGGAAGAACCGGGAACAGGAATGTCAACCACGAAGGGGCGCCAAGGCGAGCTGCGGCTCGCCAGGAACACAAAGGAATGAAAAGGCGCCTTCAATCCCCGCCTTGGTGCGCCTTCCTCGCCTTCGTGGTGAATTTCTTCCATCCGCATATCCGGTCTTTTAGACTCATCGACCTACTGGTAAGTATCGGTGCAAGGGCGGAAAAAAGCAAGAGTTTTGCTGTTTGAAAGGCAAAAAGTTAAAAATTTTAAAGTTTTGCCTTTGCAGGGGCAAAACTTTAATTTTTGAAGGGAAAAAAACCCTGGCGGGGATTTCCGCCGGTTCGGAAAGGCGAAAACCCCCATGGATGGCCTTGCTTTGGGCCGGCGGGATGGCGAACCAAAGGGCTGCGCCTTTTGGTTTTGCGGAGTTTCGATTCGCGAAGCGGAGCCCCGGCAGCCTGCGGCAGCCCGGTTTTTGCCGCCCGCCGCAGGCGGAGAGCCGCAAAAAATGCGCCCAAAACCCGACATTCGGCTTGGCGGTTCGGCAGCCGCCCGCCGCCGTTCAAACTTTCCGCCCCCAGTCTTCCCCCATCATCAGCAGGGCCATGACCTTGGCGTCCCCCAGAATATTGTCGATAAGGGCGTATTCATTCGGCTGGTGGGCAACCTCGTCGATGCGGCACCAGACCGCGGAATCGATGCCCTCGTTCCGCAGGCAGGCCCCGATGGTGCCTCCGCCGATGCCGATTGGTTTCGTTTTCACCCCGTAAACCTCCTCGATGCGGCGGGAAAGGGCCTTTACCAGGGGGGCGTCCGCCGGGGTGGGCCGGGATTCAACGGCCTGGGATGCGTCGCGGGAGATCTTTACCCCGTATTTCGCTTCAATTTCCCCCTGGATCCGGTCCGCCTCCGCCAGGACCTCCTTGACGGAGTATTGGGGCAGGATCCGCATGTCCATGTAGAATACGTCCTCGCCGGGGATGGTATTGACGTTGGGGACGTTGGCCTCTTTTTTGGTGGGCTGAAAGGTGGAGTAATCGGGGGAAAAGAGCGGGTCCCGGGCGGAGAATTTCCCCGAAAGCCCGTAATGCAGGGCCGTCGCCAGATCCGACGCCGCCAGGAATGCGTTGGCCCCCTGGTCGGGCCGGGAACCGTGGGCCTGCTTCCCCCGGGTGGTGAACCGGGCCCAGATCAGGTTCTTCTCCGCGATCTCGATGGAGGATCCCGTGCTGTCGCCGGTATCGGGGACAAGGGCCGTATCGTTTTTGCGGAACAGGTTCCGGTGGTTTTTCATAAGCCAGACTATGCCGTAGGCGCTGCCGTCCTCCTCGTCCGCGGCAAAGAGGAGCTTCACCGTCCGGGGGGGGACGATTCCCGCCTCCTTCAGCGCCAGGGCCGCCAGGACGGAGGAACAGAGCCCCTGCTGATCGTCCTCCACCCCCCGTCCGACGATCCTCCTGCCCGGCGTGGAACCGGGGGGATCGTCCCCGGCCTTCGCCTCTACCTGGGTTACGGTCCAGGGATCGCTTTTCCAGAGGGAGGCCTCCCCCGGCGGCACCACGTCTATATGGCTTATGATCCAGAGCCGCCCCGAATCCCCGGAGTCTCCGTCCTTTCCCGGCAGGGTGGCGATCAGGTTGGGGCGGACTCCGCCCTTGGCCCGGCTGTCCGGCGCGTCGTAGCGTTCCAACTGATCGACGCCCCTGGCTTTCAGCCAGGATTCCAGGAATTCGCATTTATCCAGTTCGCCCTGGCCCCCGAAATCGGGAGAAATCGCGGGCCTTTTGGTCAATTCCGTCTCCAGCTCCAGGATGATGGGGAGGCCGGCGGAATCAATAAAACGAAGCATATTGTCTTTCATTTTTTTACTATGCCATATTTTCCGCGCCGCTGCAAAAGATCCTCCGCCCCTGCCGCCGGCGCGTTGCGGCTTGCGGGGTTTCGCCCCGCGAAACTCCCCGCCTGCGGGTAAAATCCTTTGCGGGGTTCGCGGGGCCTTGCCCCGCGAACCCCAGGCCGGCAGGGATGCCGGCTGTTTCGAGAGCCAGGAGTTTTTGCATAGCAAAAACTCCGCAAGGCGCAAACCGGCAGGGATGCCGTTTTGCGCCCGCGCAAGGGATAGGAGGGGTGCGGAGCAGCCACGCCGCAGGCGGGGCCGGAGCGATAGCGGAGCCCTGGCAACCGAAGGGTGCCTTGACAGCCCGGTTTGTTGCGTCAGCAAAAAATGCGCCCATAAAACCCATCGTAATTCAACCTTTCTTCTTTAATACTGCGGGCTTGTTGTTGCTGTTCAGATTATATGATAATCTGCATAGCAGGAGGGAGCGAAACATGGATCCACTGAAAATCGGCATTATCGGCGCGGGGGGGATGGCTTCCTACCATTTTGAGGGATTCGTCAAGGCCGGGGCGGAGGTAACGGCCATGGTGGATAAGGATATTGACCGGGCCCAGGAATTTGGGAAGCCCCGGGGGATAAGCCGTTTCTATGCCAGTCTGGGGGATATGCTGGCCGGTTCCCCGGAGATTGACGCGGTGTCGGTGATTACGCCCAACAAGTTCCACAAGCCCCTGGTTATCGAGGCGCTGGAGGGGGGGAAGCACGTGTACTGCGAAAAGCCCCCGGCGCTGAACGCGGCGGAGACTATCGCCATGAAGGCGGCGGCGGAGAAGGCGGGGAAGGTTCTTATGTTCGACCTGAACAACCGGGCCCGGCCGGAAGCCAAGGCCATCATGCACTACATCGAGAACGGCAAGGTGGGGAAGATCAATTCGGCCCAGGCGACCTGGATCAGGCGGAACGGCATTCCCGGCTTTGGGGGCTGGTTCACGACCAAGGCGGTTGCCGGGGGCGGCCCCCTCCTGGACTTGCCCCACATGTTCGACCTGGCCCTGTACTTCATGGGCTACCCGGAGCCGGACTATGTGCTGGCCGCCGTCTACAACGACTTCATGGGGAACCGCGCCTTTAAGGGCCCCTGGGGCATTCCGGATCTGGCCGGAGGGGTGAGCGACGTGGAATCCGCCTGCCACGCCTTTATTACTTTTAAAACCGGCCAATGCCTGATGGTCCGTTCCTCCTGGGCGGAGATGAACGAGCGGGAGGTGGTTTCCGTCACCTTCCAGGGCCAGGGTTCCGGGGGAAAAATCGAGCGGCTCTTCGACATCGACGGTCTGGACGGCACCAGCATCGACAACTGCGCCATCTTTACGGAGGAGGACGGCCGCCAGGTGGATTACCTTATCAAGGCGGAAAAGGACGAGCAGATGGGGCGGGTCACCCAGGCCGTGAACTTTGTCGATGCCGTCGCCGGCAGGGATCGGCCCCTCAACACCCCCGCCGAAGCGGTGATCATGATGAAGCTGGTGGACGCCATGTACGACTCGGCGGCGAAGGGGAAGCCGGTGAGGCTGTAAGACGGGCCGGGATGCCGAAATTAAAAGGCCGCGTTATTTGTGCGGATAATTTGGGCGCATCCCCGGCGCTTCGCGCCGGGGACCGGGCTATCCGCTCTAATAAAAACCCTGCGGGTTTTTATTCCGCTCCTATCCCTTGCGCGGCCCAAACATGGCCTCCCTGCCATGTTTGGGCTGGGGTTTTTGCTTCGCAAAAACCCCAGGGGTTGAAAACAGC
>JAIRSD010000220.1 GCA_031255615.1 Treponema sp.
CGTGGGGTTCCGGTCCCGCGACTGGGTGGATGTGGCGGCCATTGCCGCGGAATTTGGCGGCGGGGGCCATAAAAACGCCGCCGGTTTTGCCGCCGACGCCCGGATTGCCGATCTAAAACCGAAAATAATTGCCCGTTTCGAAAAGATTTTTTAGGCCCCCGGGAATCCGGCTGTTTCCAATCGAATAGAAGGCCGCCCGTTACCTGGGCAGCCGTCCTCCCGCGCCCATTCCTTCAGATTCCGCCTTACGATGGACACCCTTTTTCTTCGGTTAGTAGGCCGCTTGGCCTAAAAATCAGATATAGGACGGAAGAAATTTACCACCAAGGCGAAGAAGGCACACGAAGGCGGGGAAAGGAAGCGCATATACATTCCTTCATGTTCCTGGCGAGCCGTAGTTCGCCTTGGTGCGCCTTAGTGGTTAAAATTCCCGTTCCCGGTTGTTCCGCTTATCCGGTGATGTAGTGTAAGCAAGGTGCTAGTTTTCCCTGTCTTTGGGGAGGTAGACGCTCATCCATTCGGCGGCCATTTTTTGGAACATATCGACAAAGTCTTCCCGATAGACGCTGAAGGGGTCTTGTTCGTACTGATCGGCAAGGAACTCGGAGAGGAAAAACTGGAAGGGCTGGACCCGCAGGGCGCCGGCAAATTTCGCCAAGGTCTCCGGGGAAACCCATTTTCTGCAATTCTCAATGTCGTTAATAAAGTTGTGGGTAAGGCCGGTTTTTGTGGAAAGTTCAAGCTGAGAAATATTCTGCGATTCCCTTAGACGCCTCAGGTTCCGGGCAAAGATACGCCGTATCTCCAGGCCGTGATTCTCAGTCTCCGTACTCATCCGCTGATATCTTCTCTTAGGGGCGGTTTCCCGGCAAAGGTCTATTGGCTTGATATTCACCGCCATTGGTTTTTTTCATTGCAGTTCCGTGTCCCGTCCCCGCCCTGGGCTTAGGCCGCCCCGGAACCTCGACAAGACAGTCCCCGAAAAGCCGCGAATTTTGGGAGGGGAATATGGCGCGGAGGAATTTTCGACACGGAAAATGCGGGGGGCCGGATTTTCATTCTCCCCGGCCGGGGGAACGGTTTATCAAGACCATGGAAACGGAAGGGCTGACAAGAGGGCCGCCCGTCAATCCGGGAGGCAGGCGAAGACTGGCGCGGGAACGGAGTCTGGAGAAACCACGGGGGCCCGTGTATGGCCGCTTGCCTGCGGCAGGTCCCGTACAATCATGCTATGTAATATGTTTATGTTATCCCTTCTATATCTTTCCGCAGTCGAAATTCTGAAATTGATGTTTGGACTCCCGCGGCATCCTATGCGCCCCGATTCGGCGATCCTTCCATCGATCTTTCCATAATGGACTTGTTCAATAACCCGGTTGGCTATCGAACAAGCCGTGCGAAAAACGTGGATTCCCCGAAGGAATCCGTGTTTTTTCGTTTTTAAGCGGTTGTTGTTCAGAAACTGAAGTTTCTGAACAACTCTAATACCGGTTTGTTGGAGCGAAGCCTGGGTGTTTTTTAACGCGGCTGTCCCGGCGGCGCGGCTTTGGCGCGGCGGCAGCTTTCGTAAAGATCGATATATTTTTTCGCGGATTTTTCCCAGGAAAAGTCCTTCTTCATTCCCCGCTGCCGCATGGCTTCGATCTGGGGTCTGCAGTTGTACCAGGCCCAAACCGCCCAGCCTACGGTGTCGTATATCGCTCCGGGATTAAGGTCGTCGAACATAAATCCTGTGCCTTCTCCGGTTTCCTGGTTGAAATTTTCCACCGTATCCGTAAGGCCCCCGGTGTTCCGCACGATGGGCAGGGTGCCGTAGACCAGAGAGTACATCTGGTTGAGGCCGCAGGGTTCGTAACGGCTGGGCATGAGGAAGAAATCGCTTCCCGCCTCGATGAGGTGGCTTAGTTCTTCCCGGTAACCGATGCAGCATTTGAAATTTGGAAGCCGGGAGGCCAGGTTCCGCGCTTCCTGTTCGCACCAGGATTCGCCGGAGCCCAGAAGGGCAAGCTGCAGCTTCATGTCCTGGCAGATGGCCCAGGCGGAACCGTAGCCGGGGCCGAAGAGCTGGCCCACCCCCTTTTGATCGGTCAGGCGGGTGACCATGCCGACAAGGGGCGTCTCCGCGTCTATGGGAAGGCCGAATTCCTCTTGCAGCCTTTGCTTGGCCCGGGCCTTTCCTTCCCGGCAACTGGAGGCGTTGTATGTTTGGGGGAGGTATTTGTCCCGGGAGGGGTTCCAGACCGCCGTATCGATGCCGTTCAGGATCCCCGCGTAGTCGGCGGAACGGTAGCGCAGCACCCCGTCCAGATGGAAGCCGTGGGCCTGGGTTTTCGTTTCCTCCGCGTAATGGGGGGATACGGTGCTGAGTTTGTCCGCGCTGTAGAGGCCGGCCTTGAGGAGGTTCATCATATCCCAATCCTCAAAACCCGCGTTATAAAACACGTCCCAGCCCAGGCCCGCGTAGTCGAAATTGTCCTTGCCGTAGACTCCCTGGTAGCCCAGGTTATGGATGGTCAGCATCGATGAGGTTCCGGCGAATTCCCCCCGCTCCCCCAGGGGCCGTTCCCAGTATTTCAGGTAGACGTTTGTCATGGCGGTAGGCCAGTCGTGGGAGTGGAGAATATCGGGGAACCAGCCGATCTTGCGGCAGAGCTGAAACACCGAGCGGCTGAAGAAGATGAAACGTTGGGGATTATCCAGAAAGTCCGGTTCCCACGGATTCCCGTAGATCCCCTCCCTGCCGAAAAACCGCTCGTGGTCAATAAAATAGACCGGAACGGGGTATCCCTTGGCGGAACCCGGCAGATCGGCGCGGTAGACGGCGCACCACTCCTCTCTGCCGCCCAGGGGAACTCCCATGGCCCCCTCCAGGGGCTCGATGCCGGCCCGGTCGATGCCGTAGTAACGGGGAAGGACGATCCGCACGTCGTGGCCCAATTTTGCCAGGGTGATGGAAAGGGCGGAAACCATGTCCGCCAGACCGCCGGTCTTGGCGTAGGGGTGGGCCTCGCTGGAGGCCATGAGGATTTTCATAAATTAATTACCGTTAAAAATCTTCCACCGTGGAAAGGCCGTTTTCCTTGATGATGGCAAGCCCCTTGTTGTGATCCGCCAGTTTAAAAATCACCACGGCCTTACCGACCTTTCCCTCCAGGGAGGAGTAGAGATATTCGATGTTTATCTGGGATTTCCGGAAAAATTCCATGATCCGGGCGAGACTCCCCGGACTGTCCTCGATCTCCACCACCGCCACATCGGAAATTCTGGTGGTAAAGCCGCCGCGATTCAACGCCTGCAATGCGTCGTCGCACCTATCGACAATGAGCCGCAGGATGCCGAAATCCGCGGTATCCGCGATGCTGATGGCCCGAATATTGATTCCCGCATCGGCCAAGGTCCCGGTTACGTCGGCAAGCCGGCCCGCGTTATTCTCAAGAAAAACCGAAATTTGTTTGATACCCATGCTATCCTTCCTTATATTGCCCGGTTGTCAATAACCCGTTTGGCTTTGCCGATGGACCGCTCAATGGTCTTTGGTTCTACCAGTTTTACTCTGACTGAAATTTGGAGTCTGCTCTTCATTACATTTTCGATCCGGTTCCGCAGGACTTCAAGGCCCTTGGTTTCGTCGCTGAAGACTTCCTTCTTAACTTCCACCTGGAGTTCCACATCGTCCAGGCGGCCTTCCCCCCGGTTTACCACGATAAGGTACTGGGGTTCGGTTCCTTCGATTTCGATAAGGGCCTGTTCAATCTGGCTGGGGAACACGTTGACCCCCCGGATGATGAGCATGTCGTCGGTGCGGCCGAAGAGCCGGTGCATCCGCAGGGTGGTTCTGCCGCAGGAACAGGCTTCGTTTTTCAGGAAGGTTATGTCCCTGGTCCGGTAGCGGAGCAGAGGGGTGCCCTCCTTGGTAAGGGTGGTAAAGACCAGTTCCCCCTTTTCACCGGGGGGCAGGACCTTCCCGGTCTCGGGATCGATGATCTCCGGATAGAAAAAGTCCTCGTTGATGTGGAGTCCGTCCTGGGCTTCGCACTCAAAGGAGACGCCGGGGCCGATGATCTCCGTAAGTCCGTAAATGTCGTAGGCCTTCATCCCGTAGCGGTTTTCGATCTCCTTCCGCATGTTCTCGCTCCAGGGTTCCGCCCCAAAACAGCCCTTGCTGATGGGGAGTTTGTGAAGGTCGATGCCGGCCTCCGCCGCCTCTTCCGCCATGTAGAGGGCGTAGGAGGGGGTGCAGGTGAGCATGGTGGAATTGAAATCCTGCATGACCATAAGCTGCCGGGCGGTGTTCCCCGACGACATGGGCAGCACCTCCGCGCCGATATTCAGGGCCCCGTAATGGGCCCCCGGCCCGCCGGTAAAGAGTCCGTAGCCGTAGCAGTTCTGCACGATGTCGTCCTTGGTGCAGCCCGCCGCCGCCATAGTCCGGGCCATAGACTCCCGCCAAATATTGATGTCCTTCATGGTATATTCGTCCACCACCGGTTTGCCGGTAGTGCCGGAACTCATGTGGACCTCCACAATCCGGTCCTTGGGACAGGCTAGAAGACCGTGCGGGTAATTGGTGCGCAGATCCTCTTTGGTGGTAAAGGGCAGTCTTTCTATATCTTTTAGGCTATGAATGTCCGTGGGCTTTATGCTCAGGGCGTCCATTTTCTCCCGATAAAAGGCCACGTTGGCGTAAAGCATTTCTACCAGATTCTTAAGGTTGGCAAGTTGGAGCTTTTGCCGGGCCGCCGGATCCATGCACTCGTACTCAGGATTGAAAATCATAGTTCCTTCCTTATCATAATGAAGCTAAAAAGTGTAGAAATTTTATTCTATCAGCGAAACGGTCTTGTGATAAGGGCTTGCGCGGCGGTTTTTGTTTAGAGAGCCCCGGTCCGCCCCTGGCGCAGCCCAGGAACGGCGGGGAACAGCGAAGGCGAAGGCCGTGCCGCATACATACCGAACCAAAAAGGCTGCGCCTTTTTGGTTTTCGGAGTTCGTGGGGCTTTGCCCCACGAACTCCATCCACCCCGCAGGCGGGGCCGGATGCGAAGCCGCAGCCCTCAACCGGAGGTTGCCTTGATAGCCCGGTTTTTTGCGGCCCTCCGCAGGCGAGAGCTGCAAAAAATGCGCCCACCATACATTCACTACGCGGCGTCTCGTAAACCGAGACGGCCGGGCCTACACGTCGATGGGCCTGTTGTCAATAACCCGCTTCGCCTTGCCCTCCGACACGGGGAGGCTGCCCCCCTCGTGGAGTTCCACCCGGGGGTTGATCGTGATGGAAGCCTGGATGGTCTGGCGGATTTTTTCCCGCAGCGCGTTCAGGGGCCGGGTGTCGTCCATGAAGATGTGCGGCCCCACCTCTACCTTTACGGTGAGCCGGTCCAGGACCCCCTCTTTTTCCACCTGGATAAGGTAGTTGTTCCCCACTTCCTTCATGGCCATGACCACTTCTTCAATCTGGCTGGGGAAGACGTTTACCCCGTTGATGATGAGCATATCGTCGGTGCGGCCGGTGATCCGGCGAAGCCGGCGGTGGGTGCGGCCGCAGGGGCAGGGGTCGGTGTAAAAGCCGGACAGGTCCCTGGTGCGGTACCGCAGAATCGGCGTGGCCTCCCGGCACAGGCAGGTAAGGACCAGTTCTCCCTGTTCCCCCTCCGGGACCGGTTCCATGGTGTCGGGATCGATGATCTCGCCGATGTAGCGATCCTCCCACAGGTGGAGGCCGTTTTTGGCCTGGCATTCAAAGGCCACTCCGGGGCCGTTCATTTCCGAAAGGCCGTAGGAGTTGTACACGTCGATTCCCAGAAGCTCCTCGATCCGCCGGCGGGTGTCCTCCGAATAGGGTTCGGCCCCCGCAAAGGCCCTGCGGAGCTTGATGCTGTCCCGGCTGACCCCCTCCTCCTTCATCCGGGCCTCCACATGGAGCAGGAAGCTGGGGGTGGCGTGGACCACGGTGGTTCCAAAGTCCTGCATCAGCCGGAACTGCCGGGCGGTGTTTCCCGGCCCGGAGGGGATCACCAGCATCCCCACTTCCTCCCCCCCGGCGTGGAAGCCCAGGCCGCCGGTAAAAAGGCCGTAGGTTATCATGTTCTGGAACACGTCGGCCCTGGTGCAGCCCGTACCATAGATGCAGCGGGCCACATTGTCGGTCCAGCGGCGTATATCCTCCCGGCTAAAATAGATCGTCGTCGGAACACCCGTAGTACCGCTGG
Source organism: Treponema sp. (assembly GCA_031255615.1). The sequence goes on from JAIRSD010000220.1 coordinate 6,210, forward strand.
AGGCGTGGAGCCGGATCACCTCCTCCCGGGGGATGCTCAAAAAACCATAGGGAAAACCATCCCGCAGGTCCTGCTTGGTGGTGTAGGGAATCCGCCTCAGGTCGGCCAGACTCTTGATGTCGCCGGGATCCGTAATTCCCGCCTTTCCCAGCCGCTCCTGGTAAAAAGCGGTCCGCAGTGCAAAGCCCACGGTTTCCCTTAGCTTGGCAAGTTGCAGGGCCTCCAGCTCCGGGCGGGGCAGGGTCTCCATTTCGGGACTCCAGTATTGGTACTTCATGGGGAAAGATTTTAGCAGGTTGAGAAACTTTGCGCCACTTCCTTCGGCCTCCCGCCCCCCTGGCGCGGTTCGGGAAGGGCAGGGTGCAGCGAAGGCGCCGGCCGCGCCGGCGGGGCCCCGCCGGGCCGGCAGGAGGCCGGCTGTAACCATTCCCTGGGGTTTTGCGAAGCAAAACCCCAGGCCCAAAAATGGCAGGGATGCCATTTTTGGGCCGCGCAAGGGATAGGAGGGGTGCGGAGCAGCCACGCCGCAGGCGGGGCCGGAGCGATAGCGGAGCCCTGGCAACCGAAGGTTGCCTTGATAGCCCGGTTTTTTGCGGCGCAGCCGCAAAAAATGCGCCCAACATACACTCGATATACGGCACATTCTCAACGGGTGTTGCCGGGATTTTCCCTCCCGGCGGTTTACACCAAAAGGTTTTTTCATTACATAATATTTATGGTTCATGCCGGCCGATGTCCCCCCCTTCCCCTTTTCCTGCTATGCCTTGGTTTAGCGGCGGCCTTTCCCCTCCGGTCCCAGGAACAAAGGGACCCCGATGATTTCCCCCTGCTTATCGGCACCGCCGAGGGGCTTTACGGACTAAGCCTCTGGGGGGACCTCAGCCCCCTGTGGCAGGGCGGGGAGGTAAGGAAGATCGCCGCCGCCGGTGATGCCTGGGCCCTCCTTTCCGCCGAGGGGATCTTCTGGTCCGACAACCTGCTGAACTGGGAAAACCGCAGCGCGGGCCTGCCGGTGAAGACGATTAAGATGTTTCAAGACGGGGAAAAAACCTTCCTCCCGGTGGTGCAGGAAATAAAGGACCTTATGATCCATCCTGAAAATCCCGCCCTTATGGTCTGCACCGTCAAAGATACGGTGTATCTGTCCAGGGATTCGGGCCGTTCCTGGACGGGCCTGGGGATGCCTTCCTACCGCAGCAACGGCATCAAGGCGGTGGCCGCGGCTTACCTCCCGGAACTTACTGTTTTCCTGTCCCACAGTATTTACGGCATCCACTACCTCCAGCCCGATACGCCCGGCAGCCGGTGGACGGAACTGAACGAGGGAATCGAAAAAATGGAAACCACCGGCAACGCCGACGAGATCGCCGATATTGCCGTGGCCCAGAGCGGGGGCGATCCGGCGCGGATCTATGTGTCCCAAAGTTTCCGCCGCCGGATTTACAGCCTGGATTGGGGGCGGAAACGATTCGACCTCCTCTGGTCCGATCCGGAAGCCGCCTTTGGAACCGTCGATTCGCTGTGCCCCGCGGCGGCGGACCCTTCCTCCGGCCTGCGGGGGCTCCGTTTTGTGGGGGACGGCATGGTGGCGGAGATTAGCCACCGGGAAGGTCCGGGAACTTACCGCGGCCGGGAGGACATCCTGGGGATTGTCCGGGAGATCCCCCTTTATCTGGGCCTCGATCCCCTGTGCCTGGTGATTCGCTCCCCCCACCGGAAAGCCGATGGAAAGGCTTCCACGGACAACCTCATTAACCTGGATGAACTGTGGCTTCTTTTCGAGGGGGAGTCTCTGCGGCCGGAGGCCCGGCGGGCCCTGGACCGGGAGGGCCTTTACCTCCCGGTGAACCGGGCCCTGGAGCAGCGGACCCTTGCGCCCTTCCTGGACATCATGGCGGAGCGCGACTTGAATATGGCGGTTATCGACATGAAGGACGATTACGGCCGCCTCCGCTTTAATCCCCGGAATCCCGATATAGCCCGCCGGGGCCGGGTGTTCCGCCCCCTGGACATCGATTCCTTCCTGGCGGAGATGAAGGAACGGGGCATTTACACCGCCGCCAGAATCGTTGTTTTTAAGGACCCCGTCCTCGCGGGCCGGGAAGGGGGCAAATACGCGGTCTGGGATTCCTGGACGGGGAAAGCCTGGGCGGGCTACTACGACACCCGCCGCAAAAAAACCAGCGCCCAGGAACAGGAGGAGGAAAAAAAGAACAACCCCGACATCGAAATCCTCCCCGACCCCGATCCGCAATTTGAAATCTGCCGGACCTACTACGATGAACGCTGGGTAGACCCCTATTCGGAGGAGGTCTGGGATTATATCGCCGACATCGCCGTCGAACTGCAACGCCGCGGCTTCGACGAGATACAGTTTGACTACATCCGCTTCCCCACCGACGGAGCGAATTTGGGAAACGCCCGCTACCGCTGGCGGGACCGGGACATGGACATGGAGTCCGCCATCGTATCATTCCTGCGGCATATCCGCTCCCGCCTGGACGCCCCCATTTCCATCGACATCTACGGAGCCAACGGCTGGTACCGCACCGGCGCCCGCACCGGCCAGGAAGTAGAACTCCTCTCCCCCTACGTCGATGTGATCTGCCCCATGTACTACCCCAGCCACTTCGAACAAGATTTCCTGGCCCAAAACCCGGCGGAGCTGCGCCCGTACCGGATCTACTACCTGGGAACCCGGCGCACCGCCCATATCGGCAGAGGCAGAATCATCGTGCGCCCCTACGTCCAGGCCTTTTACCTCAACGTCTCCTACGACCGCCGATACTACGGCCCCGACTATGTGCGGCTCCAGACAGAAGGGGCCAGGGCCGCCGGACGGGGAGGGCTCACCTACTGGAATAACTCGGGCCGCTACGACGACATCCCCCTCCCTCCCCCTTAAAAGCCGCGCAGCTCCGGCAATTCGCGGTTGAAAGAAGATTCCTCCTATCGCATGGCATAGAGGGCGCATCCCCGCCGGCCCTTTCGGTCCGGCGGGGACCGGGCTATCCAGGGCTCCGCTTCGCTCCGGCCCCGCCTGCGGCGTGGCTGCTCCGCACCCTTCCTATCCCTTGCGCGGCTTAGCCGGCAGGAGTTTCGCTCCGCGAAACTCCCAAGATCAAAACGCGCGGCGTTTTGATCTTGCCCCCTCCGCCGCTTTCCGCCCCCATGTGTTTGCGCGGG
>JAIRSD010000237.1 GCA_031255615.1 Treponema sp.
TCCCGGGGGAGGAATTCCTGGTTCTACACCCTGGTTTCCCGCTACACGGTGGAGGAAGAATTCGCCGCGAACCGGCAGAAGTTTCTGGCTGAACAGGGCTACAAGTACTCCATTCAGCACTGGGGCGCTTAGGATGGAGGGATCTTCCCCGGCCCGGGCTTTCTGTACCGTGGAGGAATGGAAGTCGGCGCTCATGATCCTGCGGGACGGCGCTTTTTTCGATCTCCTGCGGAGCGTCTTCGGTAATGTCAAAACCCCCTTCAACAAGCAGCGTCTTTTGGGGGAACTGTCCGCCTTTCTCTCCCGGGACGAAATCAAAAGGAACATCTCCTGTTATATTGACGAGACGGACGCCAAACTTATCGCCGCGGTAGCCGTGCTGGGGCGGCCCGGCCCGGCGGATCTGGCGGATTTTTTCAACGGCGATATGGGCCGGGAGGATCTGCTGGATCTGCTGGTTAATCTGGAGGAACGGTTCATCCTCTTCCGGTTGACGGACCAGGATCGGGGAAATGCGGCCAGTTGCCTTGCCCTGAACCCGGTATTGGAATCCACCCTTGCCCCTTTCGCCGCGGATTGGTCTCTTATCTTCCCCTCCGTTCCCGTCCTTGGTCTTTCCGGCCTGACCGATGCCGCGCTGCCCGGCTCTTTTCCGGACGACCGCCTCCTGGCGGCCCTGATCTCCTTTGCCGGGGAGGAGGGGAACCTGTTTAAGGCTCCGGGCCGCGACCAGGCCCCGAATCCCGGCCCGGCGGCCAAGGGTTTTCTCCGTAAGAAGGTCCTGGAAACGGGGAAGCGGGTTTTCCCCGGACTGGATCTGGAAGCCCTCCTGGGGGGGCTCTACTGCCTGGGGCTTTTGAACGCCGAGGGGAGGCGGAACGGGGTGAACGAGGAGAAACTCGCGGCCTTTCAGGAGCTTTCCCCCCGGGATCGGCTTGTCTACTGCGCCGCCGGAATCTGCCGCCGCCTTGAGGCGCCGGGGCTGGACGCTCTCTCGCCTCATCTGAACCGGAGCCGCGTCCGTTTTCTGGCTTCCCTGATCCACAACTTCCTGGAGGCGCTGAACCCCGCCCGGGCCTATCCCCGGATTACCCTGAAACGTTACGCCGGGGCCCTGTGGCGGGAAGAAGAACAGGCTCCGGTTCCGGATGATTTCCTGGACGGGCTTGAGATCGCCGGTTTACTGCGCCGGGTTTCAGACCACTGGCTTGTGGGGCCGGGTTTTGCCGCCGAGCCGTCCGGCTCCGGTTCCTCCGATGCCGGCCTTGTCCCGGCCCTTGCCATGGACGCCCCTTTTTCTTTCGTGATCTATCCGGGTGTTTCCTTTGCCGATCTCCTCAAGCTGGCCTCCTTTACCCTGGTGCGGGAGGCGGGAACGGCGGTGCGCTTTGAGTTGAACCGGGAATCGGTGGTCCGGGGCTTTGACCGGGGGATCTGCGCGGGGGAGATGGAGAAACTCCTGAGCCGGCTTTCGGGCGGCCGGCTGGGGGACACCCTCCTTTGGACGCTGAAGGACTGGGAGAAACGTTACGGGGAAGTGTCTCTCCACGAGGGGATCGTCCTTTCCCTGTCCCCGGAACGCTGTTACCTTGCGGAGGCGGAACCTGTGGCTTCCCTGATCAGGCAGGTTCTCGCGCCGGGGGTCTTCCTTCTCTCCCCCCAGGGATATTCAAACCAGGACTCTCCGAGCCAGGGAATAGAGGCGGCGGCGGAAGCCTTGCGGAAGGCGGGAGTGGACATTGTGGCCCGCTGCGTTGACACCGCGCCCCGGCCTCCCGCCCCTTCGCCGGATTTCCCCCCGCAACGATCCTCTGGGCGGCGGCCTTCCCTGCCCGGGCCGGACCGAACGGATACCGGGAAGGGGGGCCCGAAAATTTCCCCGGAAGACGCTGAGGCGCTGAAGGAACAGTTCCGGGCCGTCCTGGACAAGCTGAAGCTGCCCAAAACGGAACGGGACGAACTGTCCGCCCGGATCGAGCGCCGCCTGGTGCTCAGCGAATCCCAGCTTTCGGGCGTTTCGGTACGTTACGAAAAACTTGAAGCCCGGGGCCTGGATTACGTGGGGAAGGCAATGATAGCCAGGCAGGCCATCGCCTCCCGATCCCTGGTGGAGGTGAACTGGTCGGGGGAAGGGGCAAAGCGGATCTTCGGCGTCCCCGTGGCGCTTGAGAAACAGAAGCTTGAGAGCGTACTTGTTATTGAACCCTCCTCCCAGGCGGAGGAACCCCTGTCTCCCGGCGGACAGGATAAAAAGACCGCTGACAATGCCGCGGACCGTCTGCTCTATATCCCCTTGGGGAAGATCAGCCTTTTAAGGCGGATCAAAAAATCTATTTTTGAAAGCTGAGGCCGCCGCGGAATGCCGGGTTTTTGGACGGCGGCCTTGAAAAGGAGATATAAATGCCCTTGCTGCCATTTTCGAGTATCGCCAACCGGCCGGAGGAGATAGGCCAGGCAAAACTTGCCGTGCTTATTGACGCGGACAATACCCAGCCCGCCATCATCGAGGGTCTTTTGAACGAGGTTGCCAAATACGGAGTCGCCACGGTCAAGCGGATCTACGGCGACTGGACCAGTACCCACCTCCGGTCCTGGAAAGACCGGCTGCTGGAGAACGCCATCCAGCCGATCCAGCAGTTTTCTTACACCACCGGGAAAAACGCCACCGATTCGGCCATGATCATCGACGCCATGGATCTGCTCTACAGCGGGAAGCTTGAGGGTTTCTGCATCGTCTCAAGCGATTCGGATTTTACCCGCCTCGCCAGCAG
>JAIRSD010000063.1 GCA_031255615.1 Treponema sp.
CCCCAAACGCGACTTATCCGAAACACCGCCGCCGGATCCTAACCCCCCCCCGGTGGGGTTTTTGGCGCCACCCCGCTAAACTCCACAGCGGATCACATCCCCCGGACCGGCGGGGGGACCGGTGCTTTCCTGGCGGCAAGCAGGCTGTTTAGCCCCAAAACCAGATATACGGATGCAAGAAATTAACCACTAAGGCGAGGAAGGCGCACGAAAGACGGGGATTGAAGGCACTTTTTCGTTCCTTCGTGTTCCTGGCGAGCCGTAGTTCGCCTTGGTGCCCCTTCGTGGTTAAAATTCCTGTCCCCGATTTTTTCGCTTATCCGGTGATATAATGGAATCAAGGCCCCGGCAGGCTGCTTAACCTAAAAAATCAGATACACGGACGGAAAAAATTAACCACTAAGGCGAGGAAGGCGCACGAAAGACGGGGATTGAAGGCGCATATTCATTCTTTCGTGTTCTGGCAAGCCGCAGTTCGCCCTCGTGGTTCACCTTCGTGTTCCTTTGTGCCCCTTCGTGGTTAAAATTCCTATCCCCGGTTCTTTCGCTTATCCGATGATTTAGTGCAAGCAATCTACTAGAACAGCCCCTTCACGTTCCCTTCCGCGTCGATGTCCAGGTCCATAAAGGCGGGCCGGGAAGGAAGGCCGGGCATGGTAGTAATATCGCCGCAGAGGGGGTACACAAAACCCGCCCCGGCGGCCAGACGGAGTTCCCGGATGGGAAGCCGCCAGCCCCTAGGGGCCCCCTTAAGCCGGGGATCATGGGACAGGGAGTATTGGGTCTTGGCCATGCAGACAGGAAGACGACCGTAACCCTGGTCCTCCAGGGAGTCAAGCTGGTTCCGCACCCCGTCGGCGTAGTCCACCCCGTCGGCGCCGTAGATTTCCCGGGCGATCAGCTCGATTTTCTCCGCCAAGGGGCTTTCATCGGGGTAAAGAAGGCGGAAGGAACCGGGGGAGGCGGCGGCCCGTTCCACGGCCCGGGCAAGGTCCAGGGCCCCCTCACCCCCCAGCGCCCAATGGCGGGTCACCGCGGATTCCGCCGCGCCGGCGGCCAAGGCTTCTTCCCGAATAAGGTCCCATTCCGCGGGGGTATCGGTAGGAAAGGCGTTGACCGCCACCACCGCGGGGACCCCAAAACGGCGGACAATCCCGATATGGGCCCGCAGGTTGGCAAGGCCGGCCTTAAGCAGTTCCAAATTTTCCTTCCGGTAGACGGCGGGGAGGGCCTTGCCGGGGCTTACCGCGGGGCCGCCGCCGTGGGACTTCAGGGCCCGGACGGTGGCCACCAGGACCACCGCGTCGGGGACCATGCCGGAGGCGCGGCATTTGATGTTGAAAAATTTTTCCATCCCCATATCGGCGCCGAATCCGCTTTCCGTAACCAGGTAGTCCGCGTATTGGGCGGCGGCAAGGTCGGCAATTATCGACGAATTGCCGTGGGCGATGTTGGCGAAGGGGCCGGCATGGACAAGGGCCCCCTGGCCTTCCAGGGTTTGGAGCAGGTTGGGTTTCAGCGCGTCCCGCAGGAGGACCGCCATGGCCCCGGCGACCCCAAAGTCCTCGGCGCTGAGGGCCCTGCCCTGGTTGTCGCGGGCGGCGATCATCCGCCCCAGCCGGGAACGGAGATCGGCCAGGTCCCGGGCCAGGGCCAGGATCGCCATGACCTCGCTGGCCACGGCAATATCGAAGCGGGACTGCCGCAGGGGGCCGTCGGCCTTGTCCCCCAGACCCACCAGGACTTTCCGCAGGGCCCGGTCATTCATGTCCAGGACCCGGCCAAGGCTTACGCCGTAGGGGTCCACATTGAGGCGGCGGAGCCCCAGCTTTTCCAGGTATGCGTCGGACCAGCGGGATTCGTGGTAGATCCGGGCGTCCACCGCGGCGGCGCAGAGGTTGTGGGCGGCGGCCACAGCGTGGATGTCGCCGGTAAGGTGGAGGTTAAAGTCCTCCATGGGAACGACCTGGCTGTAGCCGCCCCCGGCGGCCCCCCCCTTGATGCCGAAGGTGGGGCCCATGGAGGGCTGCCGCAGGGCGGCGGCGGCTTTCCGGCCCAAACGACCCAGGCCCTGGACCAGACCCACGGTGGTGGTGGTCTTCCCCTCCCCCAGGGGGGTGGGGCTTATGGCGGTAACGTTAATATACTTGGCCCGGCGGGGGGCCGGTTCCCGGGCAAGCCGCCAGTCGAGCTTGGCCTTGTAGGCCCCGTACAATTCCGCCCGGTCTTCGGGGATCCCCAGATTCTTAAGAATCTCAGCAATGGGCCGAAGGACCGCTCCCTGGGCTATCTCGATGTCGCTGGGCATCGGATTCTTCTTTGCGTTATTTTCTACTGCCATGACAAACATTATACCCGGGGAAGGGGGCCGATATACACCCGGGGAACCCGGCTGCTGAGGCCGCAGCAGATCTCGTAGGGGATGGTTCCCAGCTTTTCCGCCATCACCGCGGCGTCCCCAGGACCGGCGGGGTCTTCCCCGAAGACCAACACGTCATCGCCTGTGGAGACCGCCGTTCCCTCCGCGGCCCTCCCCAGGCTTACCATACATTGATCCATGCAGATCCGGCCCACCACCGGGTAGATTCCGCCGCGGATGGCAACCCGCCAGCGGCCGCTTAGGGCGCGGCGCAGACCGTCGGCATAGCCGATGGGGATAAGGGCGGCCAGGGTATCCTCCGCCGCCGTCCAGGTCCGGCCGTAGGAGACCGATTCCCCCCGGCGAATCAACTTGACGGCGGCTACCCTGCTCCACAGCTCCATGACGGGCCGCACGGCGACAGGCGAAGACCGGGGTCCATAGCCGTAGAGGAGGATGCCGGGGCGGACCATGTCGAACCAGGAATCCGGGTGGTAGAGGACCCCCCCGCTGTTGGCGGCGTGGACAATCCCCGGATCGATGCCGCCGGCCCGGATAGCCCGGAGGACCTCCCCGAAACGCCGCAGTTGATCCCTGGTATAGGCCGCGTCGCCGGGGTCCGGGGAATCGGAGACGGCCAGGTGGGTGGCAACCCCGGCCAAACGCAAATTTTTGTGGGAAAGAATCCGCCCCGCCAGGGACGCCGCCTCTTCCGGACGGCATCCGGCGCGGCCCATGCCGGTATCCACCTTTAAATGGACGCGCAGTTCTCCGCCCCCCCGCCCGGCGGCCTCCCCCAGAGCGTCAATAGCGGCCCCGTCGGAAACCAGGGGGCACAAATCGTTCCTCACCAGAGCGGGCAATTCCTCGGGCATGGGGGGAGAAAGGATCAGAATGGGGGCCCCTATCCCCCCCCGCCGCAATTCTTCCCCTTCCTGAACCAGGGCCGCCGCCAGAAAATCCGCCCCCCCCTCCAGGGCAGCCCGGGCCAGAGGAAGGGCCCCGTGGCCGTAGGCAGCGGCTTTAAGGGGAACACAGATTCGCCGGGACCCAACCCGCCCGGCGACAGCGCGGATATTCTCCTTAAAACGGTCCAGGTGCACCAGGGCGCGGGTGGCCCGCATAGAAACTCCTTCGCGGCATGATACCCGAGTATGGGCCTCCGGTTCCCCTGCGGCAAGAGCCCCCGCGTCAATGCTCAGTTGAGCGCCTGCCCCATATCGCGTGTAGATTGGGCGCATTTTTGGCGCTCCGCGCCAAAAACCGGGCTATCCGCTCTAACAAAAACCCTGCGGGTTTTTGTTCCGCTTCTATCCCTTGCGCGGGCGCGCAAGCCGTGGACACGGCTTGCGCCTTCCCTGTGCCCTGCCCTTTCCGGCTTGCATCAAGGGCGGCGGCCCCAAAAACGGCGCGTTCACCGCGCTCTCCCGGCAGGACGCGGGGCCGAACCAAAGGGCCGCGCGTTTGGGCGAATCCTCGCCCGCGCAAAGGATAGGAGGGATGCGCCCAAAAGGGCTTGACGCAGGCAAACGAGAAATATATAGCCTATT
>JAIRSD010000083.1 GCA_031255615.1 Treponema sp.
TCATTCCTTCGTGTTCCTGGCGATCCGCAGCTCGCCTTGGTGCGCCTTCGTGGTTAACATTCCTGTTCCCGATTCTTCCGCTTATCCGGTGATTTAGTGTAAGCAGCCTACTAGGCCCCGGCGGCGTCGCCGCAGATGTTTTCCCGGTCGATCCGCACGTATTCGAGGGCGTCCTGGTCCAGGAAGTTCAAGAGGATCTGGACGTTGTTGTTTATTTTGAATTGGGTTTCTTCTTCGTAGAGGGGGATCATTTGGTAAAAGTTTATCCGCTCGCCGTTGGACAGGGGGCAGTAGGCGGCCCGTTCTCCGAAGGCACCGGGGTTGAGCAGCAGGATTGTGCAGAGTTTGGTGTTGTCCGCGAAGGGTTCGCCGTTGGGGATGGTGTGGCCCCAGCCCAGCCATGCGTCCTCGTTGATGGGAAGCCGGGCCAGGATTTTTAGCCAGCGGATGGGCCAGTACCAGCGTTCGTCTTCCAGGTCGTCCAGATTCCAGTCCGGGGGGAGGCAGATCATGACTTCCGCCCGGTCCATGTCTTCCATATCCGGGGGAGGCTTCATCTTCCGCGCCCCCATGCCCATGGTTACCAGGGTGTAATAGTTCCGTCCGGGGCTGGGATCGACGACGGCGATGTCAACGTGGATGTCCGGGGATTCTAGTTCGTGGAACACGTTCCGGTAGGAGCCGAAATATGTTTCGATGTGGCTTTCCAGGGCGTTGAGGTCTTCCTCGGGGTAGTGGTCGGGGAGGGAATCCGGGTTTTCCTGTTTCCGGCGGAATTCCGCCTCGGAGATGCTGGCCTGCAGCAGCGCGCGGCTGTCCTCGCTGTCGTCCCCCCGCTCGATGGCCTTAAAGAAAAATTCCGCCGCCTCCTCTTCCCGGTTCAGGTAATAGAGGGCGTAGCCGACCCTGAAACACCAGGTCGCATCGTCTTTGCCCTCCTCCTCCAGGTTAAGCAGCGCGTCCAGGGCATCCTGGAAACGGCCGGCGTTGTTGAGGGCCCGGGCGTAGTAGCCGGTAATTTCGAAGTCCCGGTTTTCCCGGTCCAGTTTTTCTATCGCCCTGATAATCCGTCCGTGCTGTTCCTTTTCGTGCCAGGAGACAAGCCGGGCGATAAAATAGGGGCGGTCCTTCAGGTTCATCAATGGAAGTCCCCCCAGCGTTTACCGGTTTCCACGCTTACCCGCAGAGGTATGGAAAGGGATACGGCCCCCTCCATCGTCTTTTGGACCAGCTCCGCGGCGGCGGCGGCCTCCTGTTTGGGACATTCCAGGATTAGTTCGTCGTGGACCTGGAGCAGCAGTTTGGCGGGGCTTTTCGCGGCCCCCAGTGCCCGGTCCACCTTGATCATGGCGGTCTTGACGATGTCTGCGGCGGAACCCTGGATGGGGGTGTTCACCGCCACCCGCTCGGCGGCGGCCTTTTCCGTCTTGTTCCGGGAATTGATTGCCGGGATCCGGCGCCGGCGGCCCAGGATGGTAAGGGCGCAGCCGGTCTCCTCGGTCCTGCTGATGAGTTCGTTGATGAAGCGGCTGACCCCGGCATAGGTTTTGAAATAGGCGTCGATAAAGGCCGCCGCCTCGGTCCGGGTAATGTTAAGCTCGTTGGCCAGGCGGAAGGCGCTCATGCCGTACATGACCCCGAAGTTAATGGTCTTGGCGATGCGCCGCTGGAAACTCTGCACCTCCTCCTCGTTTATCCCGAAGATGAGGGCGGCGGTGCGGGCGTGGACATCCTTGCCGTCCCGGAAGCTGGCGATGAGATTCTCATCCCCCGAAAGGTGGGCCAGGATCACCAGTTCTATCTGGCTGTAATCGGCGCTGATCAAGAGGTTCCCCGGCCGGGCGGTAAAGGCCTCCCGGATCCGGCGGCCCTCCTCGTCCCGGATGGGGATGTTTTGCAGGTTCGGTTCCTTGCTGGAAAGCCGCCCGGTGGCGGTCCCGGTCTGTATAAAATTGGTGTGGAGCCTGCCCCGGGCGTCCGCCTGGTCCACCAGGGTGTCCACATAGGTGGATTTAAGTTTTGAAAGAGTCCGGTGCCGCAGTATCAGGGCCGGGACCGGATCCTCCCGGGCCAGTTCTTCCAGCACCCCCACGTCGGTGGAGTAGCCGGTCTTGGTCTTCTTGCCGGGTTTGAGCTTCCGTTCGGTAAACAGCACCTCCTGGAGTTGTTTGGGGGAACCCAGGTTGAATTCGCGGCCCACCATGCGGTAGGTTTCCTGCTCTACCCGTTCCAATTCCGCCCCCAGTTCCGCGCCGTAGTCCTTAAGGACCGCCGCTTCAATCTTGATTCCCTCCCCCTCCATCTCCGCGAGGATGGGGAGCAGGGGCATTTCCAGGTCCTCGAAGATTCTCCGCGCCTCCCCCTCCTCCAGGGCCGGGCCCAGGTACTGCCGCATCCTGAGGCAGAGGTCCACATCTTCGGCGGAGTAGCGGGTCGCCGTATCCAGGGACACCGCGTCGAAGACGCTGCCCTTGGGGACCACGTCGTTGTAAGCCAGGGCCTCGTGGTAATCCAGATAATAGGCCCCCAGGGAATCCAGGGAGTAGTTGTTCCGCTCCGGGTCCACCAGCCAGGCGGCTATCATGGAATCCCAGATCTTGCAGCCCCAGCGGGGGATGCCCCAGCCCCGGCTTACCTTGTAGTCGAATTTGGCGTTGTGGGCCGCGACAGTCATCCGGGGATCGGCGAGGAGGGGGGCCAACAGCTCCCGCACCGCGCCGGGATCCAAGAAGGGGGCCGGCCCGTCGTCCTGGCTGTGGAAGCCCTGGTGGGGGGCCACGGGGACGTAGAAGGCCTCTTTGGGCTTCAGGGCCAGGGAGATCCCGATGGGCCGGGCGTTCCATGCGTCAAGGGAATCGGTCTCGAAGTCCAGGGCCAGGAGGCCCTGCTTTTTTCCCGCCCCCAGGAGGGATTCCAGCTCCCCCAGATCCAGGACGGCCCGGTATGCGCCGGGGCCCCGCAGATCCGGCGGTATTACCGCCGCCGGCCCCGCTCCGCTGCTCAACCCCGCATTGGGACCCGCCGCCGGGTCCTCCCCCGGCTGCCGGAGGCCGCCGCCCCCCGGAGAGGCGGCCCCGCCGGAGTCCCCGGCCGGCCCCTGCCCGCCTCCCTCTATGCCGCCGTCGAACCGGCGGGCCATCTGGAGGGCCCCCTCCCGGAAAAGAATCCGGGCCCCGGCGGGGCGATCCGGCTTATCGACCAGGAGTTCGCCGATATCCTTTACCGGCAGAGGGACCCGATCCTCCAGGGTAATGAGCTTTTTGGCAAAGTAGGCGTCCTCCCTCCCGGCGGCCAGCTTTTTCCCCACGCTCCCCTCGATGCCGGCGATGTTCTCGTAGATGCCGTCCAGGGAACCGTAGCGGGCCATCAGCTTGGCCGCCGTCTTTTCCCCCACCCCCTTTACTCCGGGGATGTTGTCGGAACTGTCCCCCACCAGGGAGAGGAGGTCCAGTATGCCCCCCGGACCGACCCCCCATTCGGCCTTTACCTGATCGGGCCCCACCAATTCATAGCCGGAACCGGCGTTGGGACCGGACGACTTCCGGGGCCGCATCTCCCAGGTCGTATCCCCCACCAGTTGAAGCAGATCCTTGTCGCTGGAAAGGATGTAGCAGCGCCGCTTCTCCCGCCGGCAGATCCCCGCCAGGGTGGCGGCAATATCGTCCGCCTCGTAGCCGTCCACCCGCAGCGCCCGTATCCCCAGAGCCTCCAGCAGCTCCTCCACCAGCGGCACCTGGTCGTGGAGGTCCTCCGGCGCCTTCTCCCTGGTACCCTTGTAGGCGGGGTAAAGTTTGTGGCGAAACGTAGGGGTTCGGGAATCAAAGGCCGCCGCCGCGCAAAGCCCCCCTTCCGGCGGAACCGGCCCCCCCTCCCCGCCGGCCAGGGAAAGCCCCTCGTCCAGCAGACTCAGCAAAGTCCGGGCAAAACCCACCAGGACCGATACATTCCGGCCCTGGCTGTTGCGCAAAGGGTGGGACATAAAGGCAAAGTAGGAACGGTAAATAAGGCCGTAGGCATCAATCACAACAAGGGGAACCGTCGCGGACATGAATCCATTATATAGGCAATGGAACGGGGACGCTAGCGTTCCCTTCGGCAGCCCCCTGGGGAAAACGCCGATCCCTTGAGGGAGTCCTTTTTGGGCGCATCCCCGCCGGCCCTCCGGCCCGGCGGGGACCGGGCTATCCGCTCTAACAAAAACCCTGCGGGTTTTTATTCCGCTCCTATCCCTTGCGCGGGCGAAAGCCGTGGCGCGGCTTTCGCCTTTGGGGATTGCGCCGCCGGCGCAATCCCTGGGGCCCGCCCCGCCCCTGGAGTTTCGCGGTCCGCCGCGAAACTCAGAAACCCCGGAACCCGCCGCATCTCCCTTGGCGGAAGTTTGCGCCGTAGTTCCAGTAATAGGCAGCCCGGCCTAAAAAATCAGATATGCGGGCGGAAGAAATTTACCGCCAGGGCGAGGAAGGCGCAGGAAGGGCGGGGATTGAAGGCGTTTTTTCATTCCTTCGTGTTCCTGGCGAGCCGCAGTTCGCCCTGGTGGGTCTTTGCGGTTTAAATTCTTATTGCCGGTTGTTTCTCTTGTCCGGTGAT
>JAIRSD010000101.1 GCA_031255615.1 Treponema sp.
ACCGCCGCCGGTTCCTTTGATCTACGGATCGACAACGTTAAGACCGGGGAGAAGGTCCCCATCGCCGGAAACCGCCGGGTAAAGGTCCTGCTTTCCAATATGGGGGCCATCAGCACCGAGTACATGGGGGCCGCGGTGCGGCAGCTTGGGATCAACGCGGAGGCCCTGCCGGTGGCTACGGCCAAGACGGTGCAGCTTGCCAGGGCCCACGCCTCCGGCAAGGAGTGCGTCCCCAGCCACCTGGTTTTGGGCAGCGCCTTGCAGTTTTTCTTTGGGGAAAAGTACCGCAAGGACGAGCTGTACCTCCTTTTTGTGCCCATCACCACCGGGCCCTGCCGGACGGGCCAGTATTATGTGTTCTACGAAAACCTGTTCCGGGATATGCGGCTGGAAAACGTGGTGATCTTTATCCTCTCCGCCGACAATTCCTACACCGAACTGGGGCCCGGCTTTGCCAGGGAGATGTGGAAGGGCCTGGTCCTGTCCGACTACCTCAAAGATATTCAGACCAGCCTGAAGGCACTGGCCCGGGACCCGGTCCAGGCCCTGGAGGATTATGAAACATCCTGGCGCCGGGTGATGCGGGCGGTGGAGCATAGGCCGAAGGATATTTGGAAGGAACTCCGGCAGGTGGCCCTGGACGTAAAAAAGATACCCCTTAAACGGCGGCTTGAGGATTGCCCCCGGGTCCTTATCGTGGGGGAGATCTACGTGCGGCGGGACGATTTTGCCGTGGGGGAACTGACGGACCTGATGAGCGAGCGGGGGATCGTGGTAAAGGTGGCGGGAATTTCCGAGTGGATTCACTACCTGGACTTTGTCCGGGAATACGCCCTGAAAAAACTTATCGCCCTGCGGAAACCCGGCCGGCGGATCTTTTCCAAACCCTGGCGGGATCTTAAGAAACTGGGCCTGGAGGAATGGTGGAAACATGCGGTGGAGAAGAAGATCATCGCCATCCTTGAACCCACGGGCCTGGTCCCGGAAACCCCCCACGACATGCGGGAAATCATGCGCTACACCCAGGAACACTTTGTGAACCTGGAATTGAATTCGGAGATCGCCGTGTCCTCCGGTTCCGCGGCGGCGGCCATGGGCCACGGTTACTCGGGGATCGTGAACATCAGCCCCTTCGCCTGCCTTATCGGGCGGGTTATCGAGGGAATCTTTAGCCCCTGGGCCCGGGAGCGGAACTATCCCACCCTTTCGGTGGAGGTAGACGGGAATCTCCTGCCCCCCAATATCGTGAACAAACTCAATATTTTCATGGTAAACGTGCTGCGCTTTAAGGGGGGGGACGATCTTTCCGGCCTGGTGGACCCCGCCGGCAGGAAGGCCGGGGACAGCCGGACCCGGCGTTTCGGTTCCGCCGGAAACAACCCCCGGGAAAAAACGGCGGTAGGGGAATAACGGGACGGGGGTATGCGGCGTTTACAGAGAAGCATCGACGCCCTGATGGATTCCTACAGTTCCTTCGGCCTGGTGAACCATTCGGGGGCGGTGAATCTGCCCAGCCGGGCCAGCATCGAGGATATTCTACAGGGCCTGACCGAACTCATCTTCCCCGGTTTTTGGGAAGACCAGGTCCTGAACCACGACAACCTGAGCCTTATTACCGGGGAAAAGATGAACCACCTGGCCCGGGAACTGATCCGGGAGGTGGAAAAGAGCCTTGCCTTTTCCGTCAGGAATCCCGCCGCCCAGGACCCCGTCCTGGCCCCCTGCGGCAGCGAAAGCTGCCACGCGGCGGCGGAGCTGGTTGTGGAATCCTTCTTCGAGGAGCTTCCCCGGATCCGGGGGGCCCTGAATTTGGACATGAAGGCCGCCTTCCGGGGGGACCCGGCGGCCAAGAGTTTTGAGGAGGTGATCCTCTCCTATCCCGGCTTTTCCGCGATCACCGTACACCGGCTGGCCCACTTTTTCTGGCACGCCGGGGTGCCCCTGATTCCCCGGATGATGAGCGAACTGGTCCACGGCCGCACGGGGATCGACATCCATCCCGGAGCCAGCATCGGGGAGTCCTTTTTTATCGACCACGGCACGGGGGTGGTGATTGGGGAAACCACGCTGATCGGCAAAAACGTGAAGCTCTACCAGGGCGTCACCCTGGGGGCCCTTTCGATAAAGAAGGAGGAGGGAAACCGCAAGCGCCACCCTACCATCGAGGACGACGTGACCATCTATTCCAACGCCACCATCCTGGGGGGCGACACGGTGATTGGCCGGGGCAGCATCATCGGCGGCAACGTGTGGATTATCTCCCCGGTGCCGGCGGACACCACGGTCTACACCCGGGCCGGGGAACAGTTGATAAGGACCAGGCAGGTCTAAGCCTTGGAGGGGCAAAAAAAATCCGCCTTTGTGGCGGTGGTAGGCCGGCCTTCGGTGGGAAAATCCACCCTGGTCAACCTTATCTGCGGCCAAAAGGTGGCAATCGTAAGCCCCGTGCCCCAGACTACCCGGAACGCCATCCGGGGAATCTACACCGAAGACCGGGGGCAGCTTATTTTTGTGGATACCCCGGGTCGGCACCGGTCGGAGAGAAAGCTCAACCGGAAACTTATCTCCGTCTCCGACCGCAGCATGGGGGAGGCGGATGTTATCCTCTATGTGCTGGACGCCCTCCGGCCCCCCGGCCCGGAGGAGGAAGCCGTCGTCCGGGCCCTGGCCCCCTTCGCGGACAAAACCCTGGGGGCGATCAACAAGATGGACGGCAAGGGGGCGGATGCCGGAGGGCTTGAGGCCTTTCTGCGGGAACGTCTGTGGCCCGGCGACGCCGCCTCCCCCAACAGCGGGACCCTTTCCCCCGGCGGCGAGCCCCGGCGCTGGGTGGCAATTTCCGCCCTGGAAAAGCGGGGCATAGGGGAACTCCTGTCCCGGCTTTTTGATATGGCCCCCGGAGGGGAGGCCTTTTATCCGGGGGATTACTATACCGATCAGGAAGTAAGTTTTCGGATCGCCGAAATTATCCGGGAGAAGGCCATCGCCCGCCTGCGGGAGGAGCTGCCCCATTCCATTTACGTTGACGTGGCGGACCTGGAACTCCGGGATCCTCCCGCCGCCGGGGGGGCGAAACGGCTTTGGGTCCGGGCCTTCATCGTCACCGAGCGGGAGTCCCAAAAGGGCATGGTGGTGGGGAAAGGGGGGACCCTGATCAAGGCTATCCGCCAGGCCGCCCAAAGGGACCTGGACGCCGTATTCGACTGGAAGGTGGACCTGGACCTGCGGGTGAAGACCGCCGGAGACTGGCGGCATAACGACGCCCTCCTGAAGCGGCTTATCGACCGATAGGTTATCGATCGATAAATTTATCGAAGTTAGGCTTATCCAGCGGCAGGATCCGCCAAAAACCCTTCGATCCGTTCAAGGAGCCCGTCAAAATCCTCCTCCCGGGGAATATCGGGGTAGTCCAGGCGGATCCGGTCCGGGGCCCGGAACAGGCAGCCCCCGTCGGCCTCGTTGATCATGTTAAGGTCGTTAAAGGAATCCCCCGCGGCGAAGACCCGCATATTGAGGGACCGAAGGGCCGCCACGGCGCGCCTCTTTCCGTCCCCTTGGCGCAGCCGGTAGCCGGTAACCCTCCCGTCTTCCCCGGCGGCGATGCGGTTGCAGAAAAGGGTGGGGTAGCCCAGTTTCGCCATCAGGGGCCTGGCGAACTGCTCGAAGGTATCGGACAGGATGATAAGCTGGGTCCGCGCCCGCAGCTTCGCGCAAAATTCCACCGCCCCCGGCAGCGGGTCCATCCCCCCAATCACCCGCTGAATATCGGGCAGCTTAAGCCCGTGCCGCTCCAGCAGGTCGATGCGGAACCGCATCAGCCTGTCATAGTCCGGCTCGTCCCGGGTGGTCCGCCGGAATTCGGGAATCCCCGCAGCCTCGGCAAAGGCAATCCAAATTTCAGGAACCAGCACCCCCTCAAGGTCAAGGCAAACCACATCCATGCGTCCTCCACCCGGCCCCCGGAGGGGCCTTTGTTTCGGGGCCACCATAGCACAGGGGAAGGGAGGAGGCAAGCCCGCCCAATTCCCGGTTTAGAAAAGCATAATGTATGTATGTTGGGCGCATCCCCGGCGCTCCGCGCCGGGGACCGGGCTATCCGCTCTAACAAAAACCCTGCGGGTTTTTGTTCCGCTCCTATCCCTTGCGCGGGCGCGAAACGGCATCCCAGCCGGTTAGCGCCTTCTGAGTTGCCGCGCTCCGCCCGGCAACTCAAGGAATCTCCCCGCCGTATGGGGTTTCGCTTCGCGAAACTCCGCCAAAACCAAAACGCGGGGCGTTTCGGTTCACCGCCCCTGCCGGCCTCCCTGCCGGCATAGCTTTCGCTTTCTCATACCTTGCCTGCACCACATCACCGGATAAGCGAAAGAACCGAGAACAGGAAGATAAACCACGAAGGCGCACAAAGGCGAACTGCGGCTCGCCAGGAACAAGAAGGAATGAAAAAAAGATTCTAATCCTCGCCTTCGTGGTAAATTTCTTCCGCCCGCATATCTGATTTTTTAGACTAAGCGACCTACTAGTGCCTTGATCACCCTAAATCACGGATAAGAGAAACGACTGGGAATAAGAATGTTAACCACGAAGGCGCACCAGGGCGAGCTGCGGCTCGCCAGGAACACGAAGGAATGAAATGGCGCCTTCAATCCCCGCCTTCGTGCGCCTTCCTCGCCTTCGTGGTAAATTTCTTCCGCCCGCATATCTGATTTTTAGGCTAAGCGGCAACGCAAAGATATTACTCCCTGTGTGGAGTTTCGCGTTCCATCGCGAAACTCCGCCGGACCAAAATGTGAAGCGTTTTGGTCCGCTGCGCCCTGCCGTTTCCGGGCTGCGTCGTGGTATCATCGGCGGAGAGAATAGGGAAAAACGGAGGAGTCCCATGAAAACGAGACCCCTTGCCAACCCCTTTGGGGGCCCCGTGTACCATGCGGAAACCCTGTCCAGCACCATGGACGCCGCCCGTGAACTGGCCGCCGGAGGGGCCCCCCACGGAACGGTGATCTGCGCGGACTTTCAGGAGGCCGGGAGGGGGAGGACCAGGGGCCGGCCCTGGCTGGGGGACCGGGGGGACAATCTTTTTTTTACGATTCTGTTCCGTTACGGTTCCTCCCTCCCCTCCGTTCTGACCCTGCGGACCGGCCTGGCGGTATCCCGGGCCGTCGAAACCTTTGCCCCCCCCCTGGCCGGCCTGCTGCGGATAAAGTGGCCCAACGACCTGCTGATCCTCCTCCCCTCCGGGGCCCGGAAGGCCGCGGGGATTCTTGCCGAGTCCGACGGCAGCGTCCTGTTCACCGGCATCGGGGTCAACCTATGCCAGGGGGACTTTCCCCCGGAGCTTCGGCGCAAGGCTACCAGCTTAAGGCTCTCCCTGCGGGAACTGGGGCTGGAGGAGGGGCTGGAGGGGGAGCCCCGCTTTAGCCTTTTGGAACGGATACTGGCTTTTCTCCACCGAGAGCTTGCGGGGCCGGAGGCCGGGGAATCCGGCCTTCCGGGCGGCTGGCGGCGGCGGCTGGAGGAACGGCTTTACCTGAAGGGGGAACGGGTCCGCTTTATCGCCGGTCCGGCGGATTCGGGGCAGGCCGTGGAAGGGCGGCTCCTGGGCATCGGCCCCGGTGGGGAACTCCTCATCCTCCCCGACGGCGGCTCTGAAACGCGGGCCTTTATCGCCGGAGAACTGGATCTTTCTTAACCCCGGCGGGGCGCGGGGCTTCGCGGCAGGGAGGCCGCGTCCCGGTGCTGCCCCGCGCCGGCCCGCAAGGGCGGGCGAAAAATTGAAGGGGCCCCGCCGGCAGGGAGGCCGGTCCAGGGCGGGCCCTCCTGTTTTGCGTTTCGCGGCGCGCCGCGAAACGCCGCAGTCCGGGCAACGCGGCGAAGCCGCTGATCGAACCGCGCAAGGGATAGGAGCGGAACAAAAACCCGCAGGGTTTTTGTTAGAGCGGATAGCCCGGTCCCCGCCGCAGGCGGGGATGCGCCCAACATACCTCTTCTACGCGGCATCTTCCCCGCTGGGCTCTGGCGGGGCCCGGGAACCTTGTATGGAACAAGGTCCGGCCCTTTGCTATACTCCCGGTCATGTTGGATTACCGGTTTATCGTTGAAAATCTCCCGGCGGTGAAGGCGAATATCGCCAGCCGTTTTATGAAAGCCGACGCCGACGCGGTGGTTCGGCTGTTCAACCGGCGGGGGGAGCTTTCCACCGCCTTGCAGGGGCTGCGGCAGCGGCGCAACGCCAACGCCGATTCCATGAAGGGGAAGCTGCCGCCGGAAGAACGGGCCGCCCTGGTTGAGGAAGGGAAGAAGCTGAAAGAGGATATCGCCGCGGCGGAGGCGGAGCTTGCGGCGCTGGAGGGGGAGCTGGAGGCGGAGGCCCGGAAGATTCCCAACATGGCCCATCCGGAGGCGCCGCTGGGGAAGGAAGACAAGGATAACCTGGAGCTTAAGCGGGTGGGCGTCCCCCGGATTTTCGATTTTGTCCCCGCCGACCATGTCAAGCTGGGGCAGGATCTGGACATTATTGATTTCGATTCCGCCACCAAGGTTGCGGGGACGAAGTTTTACTACCTGAAAAACGAGGGGGTCTTCCTGGAATTGGGGCTGGTCCGCTACGCCCTGGATGTGCTGGTCAAGCGGGGTTTCAGCCCCTTTATCACCCCAGACATTGCCAGGGAGGAGATTCTTGAGGGCATCGGCTTTAACCCACGAGGGGCGGAGTCCAACGTCTACAGTCTGGAGGGGGAGGACGCCTGCCTGGTGGGGACCGCGGAGATCACCCTGGGGGGCTACTATGCCAATACGATTCTGGCGAGGGAGCGGCTTCCCCTGCGGCTGGCCGGTCTTTCCCACTGTTTCCGCCGGGAGGCGGGGGCCGCGGGGCAGTTCTCCAAGGGCCTGTACCGGGTCCACCAGTTCACCAAGCTGGAGATGTTCGTCTACTGCCTGCCCGAAGATTCCGCGGCCCTCCACGAGGAGCTGCGCTCCATCGAGGAGGAGATCTTCAGCGGCCTGGAGATTCCCTTCCGGGTGGTGGACACCTGCACCGGGGACCTGGGGGCCCCGGCCTACCGCAAGTGGGACCTGGAGGCATGGATGCCGGGCCGGGCCAATCCCCCCTCCCCCGACGGCGGCGATTGGGGGGAGGTGACCAGCACCTCCAACTGCACCGACTACCAGGCCCGGCGTTTGAAGATCCGCTACAAGGATTCGGAGGGTAAGAATAAATTTGTCCACATGCTCAACGGCACCGCCATCGCCGTATCCCGGGGGATCATCGCCATCCTGGAGAATTGCCAGCAGGCGGACGGCAGCGTGAAACTTCCCAGGGCTCTGGTTCCCTATTGCGGCTTCGATACCATCAGGAAGAAGGGTTGAATCCGGCGCGGGGGGCGGGAGAATAGTTCGGCGAAAAACGGGCGGGGGCCGAAAAAATGAAGAAGGCGTTATTGCTCTGTCCCGCCGCCGGGATCGCGGCGCTTTGCATCCTCATGCTGGCCAACTCCGGCTGCCGGACCCTGGAGGAGGCCTTCCGCGAACCCCTTGTTTCTCCGGGGCCGCTGGACATTACGAATCTAAGCGTTGAAGGGGCGGAACTGCTCTGCCGGATAGAGCTGGAGAATCCCAATGCCATTGATATTCCCTTTCCCGAGATCGGCTGGGAATTTTTTATCGAGGGCCGCTCCTTCCTTTCCGGGCGGGTGGGAAAGGGGGAAACCCTGGGGGCCCGGGACAGCGCGGCGGTGGATGTCCCGCTGAGTCTCGGCTATGAAGAGATGCTGGATGCCCTTGGATCCCTTGCGGGCGGGGGGAACGCGGATTACTGCCTCAGCCTGGAGGCGCGGTGTATGATTCCCGCCCTGGGGGAACGGCTTTGGCATTTCGAGCGGCGGGGAAAGATTCCCCTGCCGCGGATGATCGTCCTCCGCAATCCTTCGCTGCGGATTGCGAGTCTGGATTTTGAGGGGGTCGATCTGATCTGCTCCCTGGACATTGACAATCCCAATCCTTTTCCCCTTCCCTTTCCCGAAATACATTATCACTACGCGGTGCAGGGCGGCGGTTTTATCACCGGAATCGCCGAATTTCCCGGTTCCCTGGCGGCGGAGAGACGAAGTCCGGCGGAGATTCGGCTGCGGGTGGCCTATTCGGATCTTTACCGGACCTTTCCCGCCCTCCGAAACCGGGGGGAGGCGGCAGACCTTTTGTCCCTGGCCCTGTCTGTTTCCCTGCCCGGATTCGGGGAGGAACAATGTTCCCTGGATATTCCCGGCAGCCTCCCCCTGCTCAAGGTTCCGGTTTTACGTTTCCGGGGAATCGGCGTAAAAAACATTGGCCCCTCGGGGGTCGAATTGGCTCTCGACTGGGATCTGGAAAACCCAAACGGCTTTAGTCTTGGGGTGGCGGATCTTGCATGCAGCCTTTCACTGAACAACGCCCCCTGGTCAGAGGGGAAGGGGGCGGCGGCGTTGGATATTGCCCCCGGCGGGAAGGCGTCCGTCCCCGCCGCCGTTTTCATCGACGACCCCAGGGCGGTAAGGGATCTGGCCGGCCTTATCAGCCGGGGGACGGACGCGGTTTACAGCATAAGGGGGACGGTGGTGTACACCCTTTTACCGGGCTTTTCGAGCGTCCCGGTTCCCTTTTCCTTTAACGGCCGGACCCGGCTGCGGCCCTAGGGCCTCTCCGGGCCTGGGCAGGAAGGCGGGATATGCGGCTGTAAGAAATTGGACCGCGAGGGCGGGGAAAGCGCACGAAGGCCGGGGAGCGGGCTGCGTACCTGCGTGCGCCTGATTGGTTATTGAACAAGTCTTGCGAAAAATGCGGGTTTCCCGGGCCGAAGCAGCGGTTCCCGGTTTGGCTCCGGTCCGTCTCACATCGGGGATGCCGTTCCCTCCCTACGGCCCAAAAGGGCAGGGAACAGCGAAGGCGAAAGCCCTGCGCGCAGGGCTTTCGCGCCCGCGCAAGGGATAGAAGCGGAATTCCCCGCCCC
>JAIRSD010000171.1 GCA_031255615.1 Treponema sp.
ACGGCGTTTATATTATGATCATAATTAAGTACGGCGGATACCGCGTAACCGCCCCAGCTATGCCCAACCGGCATTATAGGCAGGCCGTTGAAATCGTCCGATCTTTCAACATGAAGCAAGACGCAAGCGCATTTTTTCATTTCGCCAAGCCTCTCCATACCCGTATAACACATTATCAACGGAAATTCAATTCTTTTCCAACGCCCTGGGGACGGCGGCGTTCCGTAATTTTTTGTTGATTTTTGAGGCTGGTTCAAAACCGGGGTTTTGAACCAGCCTCTTTTGTTTTATCTGTCGTTTTGTATACGATGCATGCTGGGCGCCGCCGTCCATGCCGCTTTTACGGGGGCGCTTTTCCGTATTTCCGGTATATGCCGCACCCGCCAACGCGCAAGGGATAGGAGCGGAACAAAAAACGGACCAAAAACCGCAGGTTTTTGGTCCGTCGATGATGTTTTCTTCGGGGGGCTGCCGGTTTTTTGTTGGAGCGGATAGCCCGGTCAGCCCCCGGCGGGGGCTGATGCGCCCGGATTATCTTTATTATGGCCTGGGGGCCCCTGATCCCGCCCGGAGGCGGGGGCTTCGTTTTCGGGGCTGTTCCCGGTTTCGCTTAGGACCAGAGGCGGTTGTTGGACAGCTCGTAGTTCCATGCGTCGGTGGGTTCCCACTGGCCGGGGATGAGAGGGTGGATGTGCTGGGCGATGAGTTCCTCGTTTAGTTCGTCGATGCCCAGGCCGGGTTTGTCGGGGACCGCGATATAGCCGTGGTCTACGATGGGTTTGGGCAGGCCCCGGACCAGGTCGTCCCACCAGGGTACGTCCACGGAGTGGTTTTCCAGGACCAGGAAGTTTTCTGTGGCGGCGACGGAATGGACGCAGGCCATGGCCGCGATGGGGGTTTCCGCCATGTGGACCGCCATGGCTACGCCGTATTCCTGGGCCAGGTCGCCGATTTTTTTGTTTTCCAGGATGCCGCCGGAGCTGAGGATGTCCGGATGGATCACCGCCACGCCGCCGGATTCCAGCAGGGGTTTAAAGCCTTCTTTTAGGTAGATGTCTTCCCCGGTGGCGATGGGGGTTGTGGTGGCGTTGCGGAGCCGGACGTAGTCGCCGGTCATCTGCCAGGGGATCATGTCTTCGGCCCAGGCAATGTTGTAGGGTTCAATCCGGCGGGCCAGTTTTATGCAGTCCTCCACTCCCAGGTGGCCGAAGTGGTCAATCGCCAGGGGAATGTCCCAGCCGATGACTTCCCTTACTTCCTTGACGTACTGTTCAAGGTGGTCGAGGCCCTTTTCGGTGATGTGGATCCCCGTGAAGGGGTGGGCTATGTTCTGGATGTCATAGGCGGCGTTCCGCAGGGCGTAAAATTCGCCGTCGAGTTTGTTCCGGTTCCGCAGGTACGCGCGGTACTCCCGGCCCCTGGTGCGGAATTCTTCCAGGAAGCCCAGGGGGGCGGTGAGGGCGCCGGGAACGTCAAAGAGGAGTCCGATTCCCAGGTCCATCTTGAGGAAGGTAAAGCCCTTGGCCATCCGCTCCTTGAGGGCCTTCCCCATGTCCTTGCCGCTGTGTTTGCCTTCCACGTCGGTATCGCAGTAGCAGCGGATCTTGTCCCGGAACTTGCCGCCCAGCATCTGGTAGACGGGGACGCCGTAGGCTTTTCCCGCCAGGTCCCAGAGGGCGATTTCCACGGCGCAGACGCCGCCGGCCTGGCGGCTGTGCCAGCCGTACTGTTTGATCTTGCGGAAGATCTTGTCGATGTTGCAGGGATTCTCGCCGATAAGCAGGTTCTTCAACATCAGGGCGTAGGTCTTGGTGGCCCCGTCCCGGACTTCCCCGTAGCCCACGATGCCCTGGTTGGTGTAGAGCTTCATGATGGTGCAGTGCATGGGGGCGTCCGCGATGTCGGTAAAACGAATATCGGTGATCTTGAGGCCGGAGGGTTTGCCGCCGGTCTTTACGAAGTTAAGCAGTTCCCCGTACTCGCTTCCGGGTTTTGGGGACAGATTCGATTCGCTCATGGTTATTCTCCTGTGGGTATTGTATAATGACGGGGTGTTTTAAGAAAGTCCGTAAAGAGGGAAAAGGGCGGGGCCGGAGCAATCGGGAACCGTTGATACCTGGGCGGTAAGGAGGAGAGCGATGGGACTGAAGGATAAGGTCGTCTTTATCACCGACGGCCTTTCCCCGGCGGGGCAGGGGATTGCCGCCCGGCTGGCGGAGGAGGGGGCCCGTGTGGCGGCGAATGTGTTTCCCGCCGGTCCGGGCTCTTCGGTTCGGGCTGAATTGGTTACCCACGGGGACCCGCTTTCCGGGGCTTCGATTGAGGGGGCGGTGCGGGAGGTTCTGGATACATACGGCTGTATCGACGTGCTTGTGTTTAACAATAACGAGTTGATTCCCGCCGCGCTGGAATTTTGCGACGATGAGACTTACGACAGGGTTATGGGGGTGAACGTCAAGAGCGCCTACCTCTATGTCCGCGCCGCCGGGCCTGCCATGAAAGAGCGGAGGGCCGGTAATTTTGTGTTTGTCAGTTCCATTCACGGCGAAAAGCCTTTTGGCGGGTGTTTCGCCTACAGTATGGCCAAGGGTTGTCTTAAAAACCTTGCCCGGGAGATGGTGCTGGACATGGGGAAATATAATATTCGGACCAACGTGATAGAAATGGGGCCCATGGAAGGATCCTGGGAGGATTTCTACTCCGATGCGTCCCCCCTTTACGAACACGCCAGGGAGCGGGTCAACGGTCCGCGGATGGGGACCGTCCAGGATATTGCGGAGGCGGTTCTTTACTTTGCCGGCGGCGGGTCGGGCTTCGCCAACGGCAGCGAACTGCGGCTGGACGGGGGATTCCTTTTGACCTACGTGACCGCCCGGAGGAATCTGGACCGGGCCACGGGCGAGGAAATAAAGCAGATATGGTGAGGGGCTTTTCCGGGGCGGCGGTTCCGGGGAACGGTTGTTGTACAACGGCCCGGGCGGGCCGGGGAGCGGGGTATGGGACTTGAGGGGAGAGCGGCGGTGGTAACCGGGTCGGCCACCGGTATTGGGCAGGGGATTACCGTTGCCCTGGTTCAGGCCGGGGCGAAGGTGGCGGGGACTTACAACAGCGATCCGCCGGACGAGACGATCCGCCTGGTCCGGGAAGCGGGGGGGGATTATTACCCCGTCCAGACCGATATGCGGGACCGGGAAAGCATCCGCAATCTTTTTGCGGACGCCTTTAGCCGCTACGGCAGGATCGACATTCTGGTGAACAACGCGGCGGTGCAACTGAATAAGCTGCTCTTTGAATACAGCGAATCGGAGTACGACTGGCTGATGACGGTAAACGTGAAGGGTTACTGGCGGGCTATTCAGGAAGTGGTTCCCTATATGAAAAGGGCCCGCTACGGCAGGATCATCAATGTGGCGTCTATTCACAATAAACGGCCCACCGGATTCGACGCTATCTACGGCACCGCCAAGGGGGGGGTCAAGATGCTTACCCGTGAGGCCGCCCTGGCCCTGGGGCCCTACGGCATCACGGTGAATACCCTGAGTCCCGGGGCGGTCCGGGTGCCTCCCAGTGCGGTGAAAAAGCCTATAGACCGCCGGTTGTCCGGCGGCGCGATTCCCGAATTCTACAATTACCCGCCGGGGAATTTCCTTAGCGGCCGTCCGGGGCAGCCTTATGACATGGGGTTCCTGGTTTCCTTTATGGCGGACGAGCGCAGCGTGTTTATGACCGGCTCCGATATTCGCTCCGACGGCGGCGCGATGATGTACTGATAACGTGTTGCAGCGCTTCCGCTTGTAAACTATCGACAGGTAAACAGGGGCAGGGCGTTCGTCATTGCGGGCGCAGCGAATCAATCCAAGAAAGGGGAATTTCCCGTCTGGATTGCTTCGGCGCTGCGTGCCGCGCAAGGACGGTTGTCTTGCGAAAAGTCTTACCATTCGTATTCGCGGATGTTCTGTTTTCACCTAAGCTGTTTATATTTCTGGATGTAGAAGATTGTAAACCGCCAGGGCGCACAAAGGGACGCGAGGGAATGGGCAATCGCTTTCTGCCCCGCCTTTGTGCGCCTTCTTCGCCGCTGCGGTGTATTTCCTGCGTTCACATATCCTGCTTTTTAGTCCGGGCAATCTATTAGAGGGGGCTTTTGTTTTTGGAGTTTCGCGGAGCGAAACTCCAGGCTCCCGGGGAAGATCCTTTGAGTTGCCGCGCGGAGCGCGGTAACTCCGAAAGGCACGCCCGCGCAAGGGATAGGAGGGGTGCGGAGCATCCACGGCGCGGAGCGGCGGGGCCGGAGGCGAAGCCGCAGTCCTGGCAGCCTTCGGTTGCCTTGATAGCCCGGTTTTTCGTGCGGCTCCGCCGCAAAAAATGCGCCCCCAAAACGCAACACGCGGTCGATTATCTCTTTTCAAACCCGGCGGGGCGTTTGACAGGGGCCGGTCCTCTGGGCTAGTATGACAGTCTAGTCTGGGCGTCGCCCGGTTCCCGCCCGGCGGGTTTAATACGGAGGAGGTTTACATGGGTTCGCGTAAGAAAAACGACGCTGACAGCGACCCTTACGGTAGTAAGCGCGTGAACGCGGACCCGACCCTTCCGGAGGCCCTTTCCTTCGCCGGGGCGGCGTTTCTTCCGGGGATTTCGGCTTTCTAAGGCTGCCCTCCCGCGTACCGCTCTTTGTCCGCGTTCTCATTCTTTTACCTATAAGTCTCTGTTCAGTGTCCTTGTAAGCGGACGCATAGGGCCGTCTGTGCCTATGGAGGATGTCTGAATGAAAGAAGTATTGCTCAATTTGCTGCGCGCCGATTCCCTTGACGGGGCGGCGTTGAAGGCGGCGCTGCCGCTGGTGGACGCCGCCGATATTGCGGAGCTGTTCGATGCGCTGGACAAGAACAACATACTCCGCTTGTACCGGATTCTGCCGAAGGATCTGGCGGCGGAGGTGTTTTCGGAGATCGAGAAGGACCGGCAGCAGTTTATTGTGGAGGCTCTGACAGATGTTGAGGTCGGCGATATGGTCAACCGGCTTTTCGTGGACGACGCGGTGGACTTTATCGAGGAGATGCCCGCCAATGTGGTGAACCGGGTGCTGGGAACGGTGAACCCGGAAAAGCGGCGGGTTATAAACCAGCTTTTGCAGTACCCCGACGATTCGGCGGGCAGTATTATGACCACCGAGTACATCGCCCTGCGGGAGACCGCCGCGGTGCGGGAGGCCTTTGATCTTATCCGCGCCACCGGTCTGGACAAGGAGACGATCTACACCTGTTACGTGATCCGGCAGGATCGGGTTCTTTTAGGGGAGATTTCGGCCAAGACTCTGATGCTTTCCGCCCTGGAGGACCGGATTGCGGATCTGATGGACCCGAACCCGGTGTTTGTCAAGACCTTTGACGACCAGGAGGCGGTGGCGGGGCTGTTCAAAAAATACGGGCTCCTGGCGATGCCGGTGGTGGACCGGGAACAGCGGATGGTGGGCATTATCACGGTGGACGACATTGTGGAAGTCATTGACGAGGAGGCCACCGAAGACCTGGAGAAGATGAACGCCCTGAATCCCTCGGACGATCCCTATCTGAAAACAAGCATCCTGAGGCTGGCCCGGAACCGCATCCTGTGGCTGCTGGTCCTGATGCTGTCGGCGACGATTACGGGGAGCATTATCAGCGGCTTTGAGGAGGCCCTGGGCATGCTGCCCATGCTGGTGGCCTTTATCCCTATGCTGATGGATACCGGCGGGAACGCGGGGGCCCAGGCTTCGGCCCTGATCATCCGCGGCATGGCCCTGGACGAGATCCGGTTTCAGGATCTGTTCCGTGTTATCTGGCGGGAGCTTCGCATCGCCGCGCTCTGCGGCCTGGCTCTGGGGGCGGTCAATTTTGTGCGGATCTATCTGATGAACGGGCCCGATCTGGCGCTGGCCTGCACAGTGACCCTGAGTTTGTTTCTCACGGTTCTGATGGCAAAAACTATCGGCTGCGTCCTTCCCCTCCTGGCCAGGAAGATCCGGCTGGACCCGGCCATCATGGCGGCCCCTCTTATTACTACCATCGTGGACGCGGCTTCTCTGCTGGTTTACCTTTCCCTGGCCCGGTCCGTGTTTTTTGGATAGGCGGCGCGGCGCGCTGTACGGCTGGGGCGGCTGCCCTGCCGGGGGCCGCCCGCGTCATCGCGGATACCTCCCGGCGGCGGAGGCATCCGCGCAGGGATAGGAGGCCGCGAAGCGGCCCCGGTGCTCCGCACCAGGGCCGGAGGCGAAACCGGGGCCCCGGCGCCTGCCCTGACAGCCCCCGCCACGGACGGGGATTGAAGGCGCCTTTTTCATTCCTTCGTGTTCCTTTGTGCCCCTTCGTGGTTAAAATTCCTATTCCCGGTCATTTCGCTTATCCGGTGGTGTAGTGCAATCAAGGTAGTAGTTCGCCTTTGTGGTTCACATTCCTGTTCCCGGCTCTTTCGCTTATCCGGTGATAAGGTGCTGGACCGAGTATTGCGCCGTCTCCACCGGTCTAGGCCGCCGCTTCCCTGCCCAGCCGGAAGGCCCGCTTGTTGGCCTCCGCCAGGGCCGCCCCCTTGCCGGCAAAGGCGGCTTCGACGGCGGCTTCCAGACTTTCCGGCTTGATGGAAAGGAAGGGGGACGCGGCCCCCACCATGACCGTATTCACCGCCCGGGCCAGCCCCGCCTCTTTGGCGAGGGCGGCGGCGGCCACCACCTTTGCCAGGGGGAAACCGTGGAGAGCCGCAAGGATCGAATCCATTTCCGGATAGTTGGGAATGTTGACAAAGGGTTCCGCGGCGGTCACCAGGGCCCCCGTAGGGGAGAGCCATTCGACGTAGCGGAGGCTTTCCAGGGGTTCCATACTGATGATAAGGTCCGCGCCGCCCCGGGGAACCAGATCGCCGGGGATGGGGGCGTCCGCGATACGGAGATGGGCCAGCACCGCGCCGCCCCGCTGGGCCATGCCGTGGACCTCCGACTGGCGCAGCGCCAGGCCCTCCCCGAGCGCCGCCTGGGCGATAACGGCGGCGATGGAAAGCACCCCCTGGCCCCCCACGCCGGCAAGGATAATGTCCCTTTTCACCGGATTCCTCCTGTTTTTGACTCCTCTCCGGCGGCCCCGGTTTCCCGCTTCCGCCGTCTCCGGTAGGCTTCCAGACATTCCCGGCGGAAGATCAGCACCGAAAGCCCCCGGTATTCCATCTCCGCCTTGAGCCGGGCGGCGTTTTCTTCCAGGACTTCCCTCCGGGATTCCAGTTCAACAACATGGGCGGGATCCAGGCCGCAGCCCAGGATCAGGGACCGCAGCCTCGCCGAAGGCACCATGGTGGGCTGGCAGCCGGTCATGGCCACGATGGAGTTGTCCAGGATGATCACCGTCATGGGGCTGTTGGCGGCGGCGGCGTCGATAAGGCCGGTGATCCCCGAGTGGATAAAGGTGGAATCCCCGATGACGGCGACGGCGTAGGGGATCCCCCCTTCCACCGCGCCCCGGGCCATGCCGATGGAGGCCCCCATGCAGACGATGGTTTCTATGGCCTCCCAGGGCGGAGCGGCCCCCAGGGAATAACAGCCGATGTCCGAACAGACCGCTACATCCGGGTGTCCGGGCCGGGGATCCAGCTCCGCCGTTGCCCGGTTGATCACCGCGTAGCTGTCCCCGTGGGGGCAGCCCGCGCAGAGCTGGGGCGGCCTCCCCGGCAGGGAAGGCAGGTTCAGGGCCCCGCCGCCAAGGATGCCGGGCCGGGGGGGGAGGCCCAGGGCCCGGCGCACATTGTCCGGGTCCAGTTCCCCGGTCCGGGGGACCATGCCGTCCAGCTTGCCGTGGATGGGGACCGGCTGGGCCAGGATGCCCCGGAGTTTTTCCTCGATGAAGGGCTGGCCCTCCTCAATAACCAGAACCTGTTCCGCCCCGGCGCAGACTTCCCGGATCAACGCCAGGGGCAGGGGGTAGGCCCCGATATGAAGCCGGACCGGGGCGGCCCCCCGCAGCCTGATCAGGTCTTCCCGGTTTTCCTCGTAGTAGTTCCCCCCCAGGCCGCCGGTAATGACCGCCAGACTCCGGTCCCCGCCGTCTTCGCGTTTGTTGACCCCGCCGCCGGCGGACCAGGCGGCCATCTCCTCCTGCCGCCGGATAAGGGAATCGTAGTTCCGGCGGGCGTGGACCGGCAGCAGCATCCACCGGGTCTTTTCTTCGCTTTTGGCGGCGGGATTCTGGGGCCTTCCGGCCCCCGTTTTTACCCCTGAACGGGCATGGGAAAGCCGGGTTACCAGCCGGAGCATCACCGGGGTCTGGAACCGCTCGGAAATGTCAAAGGCCTCCCGGGTCATGTCGTAGGCTTCCTGCTGGCTCCGGGGTTCCAGACAGGGGATCATGGCGAAGGCGGCGTAGAACCGGGAATCCTGCTCGTTCTGGGAACTGTGCATCCCGGGGTCGTCGGCCACCGCCAGCACCAGCCCCCCCTTGATCCCCAAAAGGCTGCCGTTGATAAAGGGATCCGCCGCCACGTTAAGGCCCACGTGCTTCATCGTAACCAGGGCCCGCCGTCCGGCAAAGGAAACCCCCAGGGCCGCCTCCAGGGCGGTCTTTTCATTGGCGCACCAGGAAGCGCGGAAGGCCCCCGGGCCGGCCGTCTTTTCCGCCGCCTCAATCAGGTACTCCAGAATTTCCGTAGAAGGAGTGCCGGGGTAGCCGTAGGCGGCGCTTAAACCCGCGTGGACGGCCCCCAGGGCCGCCGCCTCGTCCCCCAGCAGGGGCAGGGCCCCATGCGCGGTATCCATAGTTTTCTCCATATCCGTTAAATCCCCGAATTAAATCCCCTCGAAGGCCCGGTCCAGCAGTTTCTTTTCCGGAGGCCGGGTAAAAGCGGAAACCGCGGGGGTTACGGCGAAGGGCGCGATAATAGCGATGCTCGCCGCCAGGGGGGAACGGCTGGAACCAAGAATAAAAAACAGGGAGATCATAATCGCAACGCCGGCTATAAGCCCCGCGTAGGCCCCGGCCTTGGTAACCCGTTTACTGTAGAGTCCCAGGATATAGGGCGCCGCGAAGGCGCCGGACACGACCCCCCAGCTCAGGGACATAAGGTACACAATAATACTAATCTGGAAACGGGAAATAAAATACGAGACAATAATAAAGATGGCGGAAAGAAAACGCATCATCGCTACGGACCGGTCTTTACCGGTTTTTTCATCAATCTTGGAAGGATAAAGATCGATGGCCACCGAGGAAGAAGAAACCAGCACCAGGGAGGAAAGGGTTGACATGGAAGCGGACAGCACCAAAAGAAGAATCAGCGCCAAAAGAACCTGGGGCAGGTGGTTGGTAAGCAGGGTGGGGACGATAAGATCGTACTGGATGACCCCGGCGGCGTTTTTCGGCACCGAATTCGGATCGAAAAACACATGGGAAAAAGCCCCGGTGGAATAGGCGGAAAAACCTATCATAAGGGCGAAGATCGTCGTTACCAGGGCCGCCCGCTTAATCACCTGCTCGTTCTTGATAGCGTAGAATTTCTGCGTCATCTGGGGGAGGCCCCAGGTTCCGAAACTGGTCATAAAGACCAGGGAAAAAACCGTGATGAACGAAGGCCGCTGGGCCGGAGCAATATGGACGCTGTAATTTTCCGCCGCCTGCCTCAACGCTTCAACATAACCGCCCCTCTGGCCGGAAAGGACGAGTATCATCACGGCGGCCCCAAAGAACATGATGATCCCCTGAATAAAATCGGTTATCGCGATGGCGAAGTAGCCCCCCAGAATAAGGTAGACCCCGGTAAAGGCGATCATGATGAGCAGGGCGATGTCGTAGGGAATACCGAAGACCTTTTCAAAAAGATGCCCCAGCCCCTTAAAGACCGACGCGGAGTAGGGGAGCAGGAAAAAGAAAATCACGCTGGCGGCCACGGGCTTTAAATGTTTCGCCCCGTACCGTTCCTGAAGAAATTCCGGCATCGTCATGGTATCCAGATTTTGAGTCATCCGCCGGGTCCTGCGGGCCAGGACCAGCCAGGCCGCCCCCGCGCCGATAAGGGCGTTCCCCAGGGCGATCCACAGGGAGTTAAGACCGAACTGCCAGCCCTGCGTACCCGCGAAACCAATGAAAATCACCGCGGAAAAGTAAGAAGTCCCATAGGCCACCGCGGAAACCCAGGGCCCCAGACTGCGGCCCCCCAGGAAAAAATCGCCCAGGGTCTTGGTCTTTTTCATCCCCCAAATGCCGATTCCCGTCATAACAAAAAGAAACACAACCAGAAACACAACACCGATGTTCATAATACAATCCTCATTCTAAGTTTGAATATAAAGACTCCGAATATCTTACCCATATCGGGGTCCTTGTACCAGTCCCGGCCGCCGGATTTTAGCGCGGCGCCCCTTTCAAATTCCGGTTTTGACAGCCCAAACGCCAATTTCGAAGGTCCGGTTGAGGCAAGTCCGCGTGTCTCCCGTATGTTGGGCGCATTTTTTGCGGCTCCGCCGCAAAAAACCGGGCTATCCGGGGCTCCGGCTTCGCCTCCGGCCCCGGCGCGGAGCGCCGGGTCTGCTCCGCACCCCTCCTATCCCTTGCGCGGGCAAGGAGTTTCGCGAAGCGAAACTCCGCAAAACCAAAAGGCGCGGCCTTTTGGTCCGGCATCCATGCCGTTTTTTGCCCTTCGGAGTTGCCGCGCTTCACGCAGCATCCAACATCGGACACAGCCGGCCTCCCTGCCGGCGGCATGAATGCCCCGGTACGGCTTTCGCCTTCGCCGGATCGGCCTCCGTTTGAGAGTCCCTTCACTTTTTTTCTCCGGCGGATTATACTGTATAAATAGAGTCTGTCCATAATGTAGATATTATGGACAGACTTCCTTGAAAACCGTATTTTCGCAGCCTTTAGGCGAGAAAATGCAAGGTCTGTCCGCAAAGCAGCCGGCTTTGTGGACAGACACTAAATAGAGTTGCCGGGGAAAACTGAAGTTTCCCCCGGCAGCCCCTTAAAAACGATGATGGTTGGGTGATTTGGAAACCCCGGTTTCCACAAACAGCATCTTTAACAAAGCGTAGAGCCGCAGTTTTGCCGGCGCGGAACGGAGGATCGCGGGATTTTGGATGGATTTTCCATAACGCCCCGGAGGCGGAAAAATCCGGCGAAGGACATTAATGAATATCGGTATTTTCAGTGATTGTTATACCCCCCAGGTGAACGGGGTAGTTACCGTGGTCAGGACATTGAAAGCCGAGTTGGAAAAACGGGGGCACCGGGCCTATGTTTTTACCGTCCAGCATCCCAAGGCGGTTCCCGAGGAAAATGTTTTTCGGATTAAGTCCTTCCAGTTTCCCGCGGAACCGCAGCACCGGATTGGATTCTTTGTCGAAAGACAGATAATTGATCTGGCCCGGCCCCTCAATCTGGATATTATCCATACCCATACGGAATTCAGCCTTCATATCGC
Source organism: Treponema sp. (assembly GCA_031255615.1). Next base: position 11,428 of record JAIRSD010000171.1, read on the forward strand.
TTCCCGGAGCTTAAGCAGAAAACTTGATATTCCCTCTATCCACACCCTGCATACCTATTACCAGGATTACCTTTACTATACCCGTTTACTGGAACCCATCCTAAAGAAAAATTTTTCCGTCGTATTAAAAACCATGTTTCGCCGCCAGTACTGCATCGTAGCGCCCTCAAAAAAAATAGCGAATTATTTAAGGGAAGCGGATTTCGCCAAACCGGTCAGAATTGTTCCCAACGGGATCGATCTTTCTTTTTTCTATGACCGTTCCGCCAGCCTGCGGCAGGGCGGAATGGATATGCGGCGGCGTTTTGGCATCGCCCCCGAGGACGAGGTCATTGTTTTCGTGGGCCGTTTGGGCATCGAAAAAAACGTTGATACCCTGCTTGACAATTTTCAGGAAATAAAATCCCGCCGTCCCCAGGTAAAACTTGTCATTGTGGGGGACGGCCCCGACCGCCGGGCTTTGCAATCCTACTGCCATGAATTGGGCGTTGCCGATTCGGTTATTTTTACCGGATATCTGCACTGGCCCGACGAGATTAGCCACATGTACGCAGCCTCTGATATTTTTATGAGCGCCTCCCACAGCGAGGTTCACCCCGTTACTTTTATTGAGGCCATGGCATCGGGGCTTCCCATTATCGCCGCCGCGGATTTAAGTATTACCGATATGGTTATGGGAGGGGAAAACGGCTGGGCCGTGGAGGACGACACAATGCTCTGGGAAAAGGCCATCGCCGTCCTGGCCGACAAGGAGGCAAAGATGCGGATGGGCAAAAGGTCCGAGGAACTTTCCCGGAATTATTCGGTGGATCGATTCATTGACGCCATGATCGCCGTTTACGAAGAGTTTCGTAAAAAGTAGGTTCCCGCGGTGGATGATTCTTTTGCGGCCCTGGGGGTCCTGCCTTACTTTTCCGCCCGTCTGGGGGACCGGAATATTTACAAACCCACGGATATTCAGCGGAAGGTTATACCGGAGCTGGGGGCGGGCCGGTCTCTGATCTTCCGCTCCGCCACCGGGACGGGCAAGACCTTCGCCTACCTTATCCCCCTGATGCAGCGTCTTTTTGCGGGCGGTCCCGGCGGAGGGGAGGGGAATGTGGCGGCAGCCGGAAACAGGGGCCCCGCCCTGCTGGTTCTTTCTCCCACCTACGAACTCTGCGCCCAGATCAGGGGGGAGGCCGAATTCCTGCTGGGCCGCGGCGGCCCGGACAGGGACGGCCCCCCGATTTTCCAGGCTTCCGGGGTCGGCCTTCTTACCGGTTCGGGAAACCTGAGCCGGCAGATCGACGGATTAAAGAAGGACCGGCCCCTGATCGCGGTGGGGAATCCCGGCAGGATCCTCCTCCTGGTTAAAATGGGAAAACTCAAATTGGACGCGCTCAGGGCCCTGGTCTTTGACGAGGGGGACCGGCTTGCGGCGGAGGATCTGCGGAAAGAAACTATGGAATTGGGGGGCCTTATTGCCGGAGCCCTAAGACGCCGGGACCCCGCCGGGAGTCCGGGCCTCCTCTGCGCCGCCTGTTCCGCCACCATGTCCGCCGGGGACCGGGAGTCCCTGCTTTCCCTGGCGGGCCCCGATGTGGGCTTCGTGGAAACCGGGGAGCAGGAAATTCTCCGGGAACAGATACAGCATTGGGCCGTCTGGAGCGAAGACAGGCGGAAGGTCCAGACTCTCCGGTCCTTCTTGGCGGCGGTCCGCCCCCAAAAGACCCTGGTTTTCGCCGGCCGTTCCTGGGACGTGAGGAAGATCCTCCCCCAGCTCCTCCGCCTTCCCGCCGCCGCCCTCTACGGCGGCATGGACAAAATCAGCCGCCGGAACGCGGCGGCCGCTTTCCGGTCGGGGAAAGTAACAATCCTGGTGTCCAGCGATCTCGCCGCCCGGGGGCTGGATATTCCGGGGATCAGCCATGTGATCGCCCTGGATGTACCCCAGGACGAGGAAACCTACATCCACCGGGCGGGCCGCACCGGCCGGGCGGGGAAGCGGGGGATCATGGTAAGCATCGGGGATGGGGAGGAGATGCGGCGTCTTGCCCGGCTGGAAAAACGGCTGGGCCTTACGGTGTACCCCAAGGAACTCCGCCAGGGGCGGATAAGCGCCCCCGCCGGGGAATAGGGCTTCTATGCCCGGCTGTTCTTGACGGGCCTCTTTCCCGGCAGCCGGTAAACGTCGAAACCGGGGTCGATGCAGGGCCGGCATGGAGGCCGAACCAAAAGGCGCAGCCTTTGGGTTGTTCGGCGTTTGGGGCCTTGCCCCAAACGCCGCCTTGCAAGGCCGGCGTGAATAATTTCTCAGGGTTTTTGCGCAGCAAAAACTCACAAGCCGAAAATCCGCACGGATGCGGATTTTCGGCCGCGCAAGGGATAGGAGGGGTGCGGAGCAGCCACGCCGCAAGGCGGGGCCGGAGCGAAGCGGAGCCCCGGATAGCCCGGTCCCCGCCGCAGGCGGGGATGCGCCCATATATATATGATACGCGGACTGCTAAACCGGGAATTGCCGATTGCGTTTTTTTCCGCCTGCCGGATTCGGCTTGTTTTTCGGCGGGGCGCTCAGGTTTCCGGCAGCCGGGAGATGGACACCCGGTCGATCCGGTTGCCGTCCATGTCTAAAATTTTGAATTCGTAGTTCCCGTAGACGAAGCAGGCGCCGGGGCGGGGTATTTCTTCGGCGATGGAAAGGATAAAACCCGCCAGGGTGTGGTAATCCGGGTGGTCCTCCCCGCCGGGGCTGCCCAGCGCCAAAACTTTGAGGGCGTCGTCGAAGTTGACGCTGCCGCCGGCAATCCAGAGTCCCTCCCCCTGGGCGCGGATATCCTCGTCCTCTCCGGCGGCGGCGGAAAGCTCCCCCACAATTTCCTCGAGAAGGTCCCGGATGGAAAGGATGCCGGAGAATCCTCCGTATTCGTCCATCACGAACAGGTGGTCCGTATTTCCCTTGCGGAAAGCTTCGAAGGCTTTGAGGGCGGACATGGTTTCCGGGATGAAGGGCACCTTGCGGACCAGGGGGTCGAGCCACCGGTCCGGCCCCTGGTTTTGTTCCTCCCCCGGCGGCGGCTCCTCCGCCAGGGCCTGGAGGAAGTCCTCCCGGTAGACCCCTCCCCGGATATTGTCCAGGGTGTCTTCCGCCACGGGGAAACAGCCCTGGCCGCGGTGTTCTCTCAGGATCCGCCGTACTTCCGGTAAACCGGCGTGGATGTCGAGCCACTGGAGCTCCGACCGGTGGGTCATAAAGGTTCCCGCGGGCCGGTCTCCCAAATAAAAGACTCCCTCCACCATGGTCCGTTCCTTGCTTTCCACAAGGCCGGATTTTTCGCCCTCCTCCAGGGCGCCCCGCAGTTCGTCTTCGGTCATGCCGGCGGATTCGGCGCTGTCCAGACGGAAGATCCGCCGGGCCAGGCTGTCTACGCGGGAGTAAATATTCAGCAGGGGGCGGCAGGGCAGGGTAAAAAGACGGATCAGGGGCAGGAGTCCGGCGATCACCTTTTCCGGCGCGGCGGCGGCAATGATCCGGGGGATAAAGATCCCCAGGATAACCACCGTCAGGCTGAGGAGCAGGATAACCGCGGCGGCGGCGGCCAGGTCCCCCCGGAATCCCGCCTCCATTCCGCCGGGAAGCAGGATGTCTCCCAGGGGCCGGACCAGAAAACCTCCCAGGACCCCCGCCAGGATCCGCAGGACGGCGATCCATATCCGGCAGGAGTGGATATAGAAAGCCGGGTCCGCCGCCGCCTCCAGCGCCCGGCGGTAGCCTTCATCCCCTCCCTCGGCGAGGGAGCGGAGCCGGCCCTTGCGGACAGAATCCAGGGATAGTTCAAAGAGGGCAAAGAGGCTGCCCAGGAGGACGATGCCCATGATAAGCGGGACGAGGGGCCAGGGCCCGGGCGAAAGGATCTGCATCAGAGTCCCATCTCCTTCCGGCCAAGGGGCCGGATAATGCGCAGACCCTTGGGAGAGGTTTCCTGGGTCTTGTTTTTCCCGTCCGGGTTCAGTTCGCCAAAGATCTGCACCACCGGGAACCGGGGATTTTCGGGATTCACGTCCAGCACCTGCCCCTTCTTCCCGTTGGAAAGGAGAACGTACAGTCCGATGGGATAAATCGAAAGCGAAAAGACCAGAGCCCGGATAATGGTATCATCATATTGTTTTCCTTCGTTTTTAAGAAGTTCCAGCATCCCGGTATATTCGTCCCGGGCCTCCCGGTGGGGCCGCCGGGAAGATATCGCCTCATAGGAGCAGGTTACGGCGATGATCTTGGAGTAAAGGCTGATTTTATCGGATGTAAGATGCCGGGGATAGCCGGATCCGTTCTCCCGTTCGTGGTGTTCCAGGGCGGCGATGCTTACCGCCAGGGGAAATTTGATGTTTCTCAGCATGTTGTAGCCCAGGATGGGATGGGCGTAAATCATTTTCTGTTCCGTGGAGGAAAGGGGCCGGGAATTAAGGTGGATCTTCGCGGGGAGTTTCATCATACCGATCTCGTGGAACAGGGAAGCGACTCCCAATTCGATAAGCCGGTGGGGGGGCAGTTTAATATAAAAACCGATAATAAGGGTGAGGATGGTGGATTTTACCGTGTGGTCGATAAGGTAGTCTCTGCCGGTATTTTCCATTTTTTTTAGTATCCGCAAAAGGTAACGCTGGTTCTTCCGGATGGGGTTCAGCAAATTCCGAACCCAATTCGCCGCCTTGTCATAGTTCACCGGTTTGGGCGTAAGGATCGCGGAAAAAAGATCATAAACATGGGCCGTTAGATCCCGGAAGATTTTTTCCGCCTCCACGAGTTTATCCGCGTCGATTGGGATGGAAACCGTAGCTGCATCGGCGGCCTGGGATTCCTTCGTATCGGCGGCATAGCTTTCCCGGGGGTCCCCTTCGCTGATCAGCTCCCGGAAGTCCCATGCCAAAAGAGTATCGATCAGCTCCTCCGTCAGGGGCATCTCCGGCGTGGCAACCACAAATTCGTCATCCAGGTATGCGGTTTTGCTAAAGAAATAACCGGGGGGAATATCTTTAATGGAATAGCGGTTCATACACGTCCTTCCGGCGGCGGACAGCCGTTAACGGGCCCGCTCTGCGGATTCCGCCCCCGATTTTCCCGCCGTTTTTTTCCAAGATTGACCCCGCACTCCGTTTCCGCCATAATGAAAAATATAGTATAGGAGATCTTCGTTTGAAGTTCAAATTTCTTTTTTTGTTTTTCAATTTAGTGATCATATTATTCTTGCTGGTCCTGTTCTTTATGCCCGTCTTTGTCCTGGGGAAAGACCCTTCCCCGGTTTGGAGCGAGGGTATCATCCAATCCCTTTGGCCCCTGGGGGCGATTCTTGTTGTTCTTTTTATCATACTGAACCTTTACTATTTTTCCAACCGGGAACTCTTCCGCCTCCTGGATCGGGAAGACTGGCCGGCCCTGGCGGGCTATCTGGAAACCCGGCTGTCCCGGCGGCGGCGCTATCCGGCATATTTGGTGCGGCTTTACATAAACACCTGCCTGGTTTTGTCAGATTTCGAAACGGTGGCCGGCCTGGAAAATAAGCTGGCCCTGGTAAAACCTTCCCTGGTGGATCGGAACGCCCTGATCTTTGGAACCGCCCGGATCCTGGGGAAGGACTATGCCGGGGCGCTGCGTTTTTTTGCCGCCCGGGACCGGTTTTCAGGGGCCGGCGGGAACCCCGGAGGGGCGGCATCCCGAATCCGGCTCCCCTCTTTCGGATTTTTTACCGAACATAAGGGGAACCGGGATCAGTGGCTGGCCTGGTTCCACGGCTTTGTCCTGCTCCTGAACCATCATCTTGAGGAGGCCGCGGAAAAATTCCGCCTTATCGCGGCGGAGTCCGGCGATCCCCTGACGGCGGGCCTGGCGGCCTGGTTCCTGGAAGACACCCTTTCCCGCATAGTGGAGGGGGCCCGGGAGACGGCCGGGGCCGCCCGGGAACGGATCCGTTCCTCCCTGCCTTTGCGGAAGGATTGGGAAAAGGAGGTCGTGAAAAATGAAACGGAGATATACGCGGCAATACTGCGGGGATATATTAACGATGCGGGAAACTGGATCTATGGCTCATAACATCCCTCCAGTATGCCCGCGTAAAGGCGGAGGATATGAGGAGTTTTAATAAATCGACGAAGCTGAATGAGGTCTGCTACGATATTCGGGGGCCGGTGCTCAAGGAAGCCAAACGGCTGGAGGACGAGGGATTCCGGATTCTTAAACTGAACATCGGGAATCCCGGGGCCTTCGGCTTTAACGCGCCGGATGAGATTCTGCATGACATGATCATTAATCTGCGGAACGCCCAGGGTTACTGCGATTCCCACGGCCTCTTTTCCGCCCGGAAGGCGGTTATGCAGGATTTTCAATCGAAGGGAGTCCTGAACGTGGAGATCGACGATATTTGGATAGGCAACGGGGTAAGCGAGCTTATCATGGTCGCCATGCAGGGGCTTCTGGACGCCGGGGATGAGGTGCTTATCCCCATGCCGGACTATCCCCTGTGGACCGCCGCGGCGACTCTTGCCGGGGGCAGGGCGGTGCATTACCTCTGCGACGAAAGCGCCGGGTGGAATCCCGACCTGGACGACATCCGCTCCAAGCTAAGCGGACGGACCAAGGCCATTGTGGTGATCAATCCGAATAACCCGACCGGGGCCGTCTATGACCGGGCTACGCTGGAAGGCATTGCCGCCATTGCCCGGGAGCATGAACTTATCGTCTACGCCGACGAGATCTACGACCGGATCACCTACGACGGGGCCCGGCATGTCGCCATGGCCTCCGTGGCGGACGACATTCTGACCATCAGTTTTAACGGCATGAGCAAAGCCTACCGGGCCGCGGGTTTCCGGGCCGGCTGGATGGTCCTGTCGGGGAACAAGAAAATCGCCGCCGGTTACGCGGAGGGGTTGGAGATGCTTTGCAATATGCGGCTCTGCGCCAACGTGCCGGCCCAGTTCGGCATACAGACCGCCCTGGGGGGCTATCAGAGCGTCAACGATCTGATACTCCCCGGAGGCCGCCTCAAGGAACAACGGGACGCCGCGGTAAACATCGTGAACAGCATCGCCGGACTCTCGGTGGTCATGCCCCGGGGGGCCCTGTACTGTTTCCCCAAGATCGACGTGAAACGTTTCAACATTACCGACGACGAGGGCTTTGTCATGGACCTGCTCCGGGAACAGCACATCCTTTTAGTCCACGGCACGGGCTTTAACTGGAAGGACCCGGATCATTTCCGCATCGTTTTTTTGCCGGACAAGGATACCCTGACCGACGCCCTGGGCCGCCTGGGAACCTTTTTGGAGCATTACCGGCAGGCTTAAGCCGGCCGCCAGTCCATGTCCTTATCCAGGGGGTATATGGGGCGGCGCAGCTTTGTATAGGGGATGGTTTCCAGAACCTCGTTGGAGCAGCCCCGGGAGGTCGCCATGATGGCCCGTTTGGCGATGGTCCTGAAGCAGGGTTCCAGGTAGCCCAGTTTTACCACCACCAGGGGGTATGCCGCCGCGTCGATCCCCAGGGCGGGGAGCAGTTCCTCGTCCCC
>JAIRSD010000065.1 GCA_031255615.1 Treponema sp.
TTTTCAAACATCAAGAAAATCCCCCCGGAGGCCCTGACCAGAATCCGGGAAGCCCTGGCCCTGGGAAATATTTACCTGGAAGGCCCTCCCCAGGTGTCCCTCTTCACCTACGACAACGGGACCTTCGGGGTCTACTCCTACACCACCATGGGGAGCGCCCCGGACTGGATCAGGATACACCTCAGGGGAAAGGCTTCCGCCCTAAAACCCGTCACCACGGACCACAGCCCCGGCCCGGCCCAGGCCGCCCTGGAGCCCCTGTATACCAGCGATACGGAAACGGTCTTCGAATTCCGGGTGGAACCGGGGGATTACCAGTTCTACCGGATAGAGCCGTAAACAGCCCTCTTTCCCTCCGGCTTGTATTAGGCGCATCCCCGGCCCTGCGGGCCGGGGACCGGGCTATCAGCCCCTTTGGGGCTGTACTGCAAGGAAACGGTTGTACAACGCCGCTTTGCGGCTGGCGTATCCGGGGCTCCGCTACGCTCCGGCCCCGCCGCTTCGCGTCGTGGCTGCTCCGCACCCCTCCTATCCCTTGCGCTGCTCAAAATCCGCATCCATGCGGATTTTGAGCTTGGGGTTTTGCTTCGCAAAACCCCAAGAAATGGTTACAGCCGGCATCCATGCCGGCCATCCATGCCGTTTTTCGCCTTGCGGAGTTGGTGCGCTCCGCACACCAACTCCAACATCGGAAACAGCCGGCCTCCTGTCGGCACCTCCCCCAGTGTGGAGTTTTGCGGTCTACCGCAAAACTCCGAAAACCAAAAGGCGCAGCCTTTTGGGTCGGCCTCCCTGCCGGCAAGCAAGACGGCCCTACGATGCCTGATCAATTTTCGATTTCAATTCCAGGGGAATGTAAATATTAAAAACGGTCCCCTTCCCCGGTTCGCTTTGCAGCTTGATGGAACCGCGGAGATCCCGGACCCGCTCCTTCACGATATTAAGCCCGATGCCCCGCCCGGCGTGCATATCCGCCCCTTCGTTCGTGCTGAATCCCGGAGAAAAAATAATCTGGGACAACTGGCTTTTATCCGCCGCCGGGGAATTTTGCAAAAGATTCAGACTCTCCGCCTTCCTGCGGATCTTTTCAAAATCAAGCCCCTTCCCGTCGTCGGCAAGTTTGATATGCACCCTGCTGCCGCCGTATGTGATGGAAAGCCGTATCATGCCCTCCTCGTTTTTCCCCCGTTCAACCCGTTCCCCGGGATCCTCAACGCCGTGGTACACCGCGTTCCGCACCAACTGGGTAAGCATCTCTTTAATAACCCGCCGGGGCCCGTGTTCCAGCACCACCCCGTCAAGATCCTCCACCACAAAGCGGGCCTTCTTGTTCAGGGCCCGGGCGGCTTTTTCGCAGGCCCGGGAGAGGGTCTCCACCAGAACATAGCGATCCTGCCTCCGGCTGTCCCCGACACCCACCTTAAACGATTGTATCCTGTCAACTATCTCCCGGAATTTGTCCGTCTCCTTCATGATCTTTTCAAGTTCCAGCGTGATATGCAGCATATCCTCAAAGGAAATCTTCTCCCCGTCCCGAAGTTCCTTTATGCCGCTTTCCAGGGCGTGGAGCTTGCCGCCGAAATTCTCAAGCCCCAGGATAAGGGCGTTCGATTTAATGGCATGGACAGACTGATAAATATCCACAATCGCTTCCTGGGCGGTCAATTTATCGTTCTTCAGGATAGTGTTAATCCGGTCGAAATCGTAATCGGTATCCTCAATAAAGTCGCTAAACACCTTGGGATCCACATGGATAACCTGGAAAAAGGCCCGCATCTCCTCTTCCCGCCGGTCTTCCTCCTCCTCAAGCTGCTGTTTAAGCAATTTTTCCGCGGTAATATCCTCCAGGGTCCCCAGGATGTAGTGGTACTGCCCCCGGTCTACCGCCGCAAAACTGCTGCGTAAATTTTTCCGCGCCCCCCGCAGTTTGTCCACATAATCAAACTCGACAATGGGATTGATCTCCTCCAGCATGGCGGCGTCGAAAGACCGGTTGAGAATCATGCCGAAATAATCTTTCAGGGTATCCAGTTCCTTGGTCTTGATAGAGGAATTCAGAAAATCGGTAAATTTCTTCCCCTGCAAGCGGCTGTCCCCCAGAATATCCTCCAGAGATTTCGAGTAGGCCGGCTGGATAACATAGCCCTTGTCCATAAGAAAAATACCGGTTTTTAGATTGTCCTTCATAACGGCAATTTCATCCCGCTCGTCCCGCAAGGCCCGGGTCAACTGCCGCGCCCAGCGATCCTTGAGCAGCCGGATCTGTTCATAGACCAGGGTCAATACCAAAATAAGGATATAGACCCCGATAATGCGGAAAATGACCGGCCCCGCATAGGCGAAGCCCGACAAACCGGGAACAACCGCCGCGACAACGGTCCCCAGAAGGACCAGGCAGGAAAGGACGGAACCGGCGTACAGCCCCAGGGTAAAAATAACGATGGGAGGATACGAAAAGATCCACAGCCCCGCAAAACCCCCTTCCCCGCCGCTCATTACCAATACGACGCAGAGTATGCCGAAGGGGACAAGGGGAATCAAACCGCTGATCAGGAAAGGAACGCGGGTCCGCAGAAGAAAGATCACCGTAACGCACATCAAACCAATGGAAATATCCACGATCCCCCGGATGATGTTCCCCTCGGACACAACGCTGAGGCCGAAGGAGAAAAGAAGAAGGCCGCCGATTATCAACGCGACGTTGAAAGTAATATAACGGACTATTTCGTCCATCACTGCGGCGTCCCGGGGATTTTCAAATTTTCCGCTGCTCAAAAAACGGAGAAGCCTGTTTGCCGTCTCTCCCGCCACGCTAGGCCCCCTTAACCGATTCTATGGCCACCGAAAGATTGAACACGTCATTTTCGAATATGGTAAAAGGGATGCAAATACTCCGGGCCTGGTTATGAGTCCATTTGACTTCATGATCCGCCCCTTTCACAATGGTCGGCAGGGATATAATCAAACGGAAAGATTCCTCCAGATTCTTTTTTACATTCCCCGCGATAATGTTGACAATTTCCCCCACCGCATCCACCACCTCGTCGTCCAGCGAGCTGTGCCGGGATTCGGTAAGAATATCGGTAACCTTAATGGCAATATCCTTTTTCATGGATATGACCACCGCCCCCCGGGCCTCCCCGGTAAGCCCGATGATCGCGGAAATGTCCCAGTCGGTTATCGTGTTGGTGCCCGCGAAATAGGGCCGCCCCGCGCTCAAATCGAGGCCGACAAATTCCTTAAACACATTTTTACATACGTCTATGAAGGGCTGAATATACTTTTCCACAAGTTCCCCCTTAAAAGTTAGAGATTTATCTTGATCTTATCCAGAAATTTCTTTTCGTTCACCGGCTTGATGATATAATCGGTGGCGCCGCTTTTCAGGGCCTCAATAACATTGTAGCGGGCGGCCTCGCTGGTAACCATGATGACAGGAAGATTTTTATATTCTTCCTTGGAGCGGACATGCTTTAAAAAATCCAGACCGGAAAGCTCCGGCATATTCCAGTCCAGCAGAACCAGATCCACCGGCTGCATCTGGAGCTTTAGCAGCGCGTCGATGCCGTTCCCCGCCTCAATAAACTTACAGGGAATCTTCAATTCAGAAAAAGTATTTTTAACAATGTTTCTCATGATTCGGGAATCATCAACCACCAGTATAGTTTTCATTTTCACCCTCCCATGGAACGAGCATCTGTCAAAGGGCCGTTAATAGAGTTGTTCAGTAGACTGCCGCCCTCGAACACCTTCGAAAAAACGGCGGATATTTCGACAGCAATGAAAAAATCGCCCATGTTGCCCATATTTTAACGGCAAAACCAGTTCAATAACCCGGTTGATTATTGAACAAGCCCTGCGAAAAACGCAGGTTTCCCCAGGAAATCCACATTTTTCTTCAAGCGGTTGTTGTTCGGAAACTGAAAGTCCTGAACAACTCTACTATTGTCCAGGGATTGAATCCCCCGGACAACTCTTTATCAGGCGCGCGGCGGAAACGCCCGCATCCTGCAACCTTCAAAACAACTTCCCCGCGAAAAGGCAACCAAGCTTTGACCGGTCCTTCCCAAAACCAGCCGAATCCCTAAAATGCCCGCGGCCGCGAAACGCCGCCGGAAATGAACCAGTAAAAATCAGTCTACACGAACAAGCGGAAATAAAACAAGGGGAAAATGGGAGGCCCGCATTACCAGCGGATGCGGAAAGATGCCAGGTTTATGTTGGGCGCATCGCCGCTCCGCGGCGACCGGGCTATCCGCTCCAATTCCCCGTCCCCTCCGGGGCCGGGGACTTCCGCTTCTATCCCTTGCGCGGGCGGAAGCCTTACGGCTTCCGCCTTTCAAAAATCCGCGTCCCGCGGATTTTTATCCCCGGGTTTTTGCTCCGCAAAAACCCGGGGCCGCCGTCCGCCGGGCGGGGCGGTTTCCGCCCTGCGCGTTTTTGCGGAGCAAAAACGCAGCAATCCTGGCCCCGGACGATCCTCCCGGGGCGCCGCCCCTCCGCGCCTGCCGCCGGAATCGCCGGAGCGGTTCCCGGTTCCGCCCCGGCCCGTTCCGCACAACCCGCCGGCGGAAAAACAGCAGGACTGCGGAAAAGTCCGCGGGGGCGATTCGTTTAAACGAGCCTTTGCCCGAACGCCGCCGCCGGAACCGGGGATCTGTTTGACAGTTCCGGTGATCCGGGGTATACCGAAACCACCGGCCCGGAAGGATCTTCCGCACCCCGGACGGCCCGGGGCGCCGGTTACGTTCATGCAAAAGCGAGGTTCCATCATGCTGCAAAGAAAAGAAATTGAGGCCCTGCTCCCCCGGGAGGGGGAGAATTTTGATGTAATTGTAGCCGGCGGCGGCCCCGCGGGAATAGGGGCGGCCCTGGCGGCGGCCGCTAACGGGGCAAAGACCCTGATCCTGGAATCCCGGGCCTTTTTCGGCGGAACGGCGGCGGTGTCCGGCTGGATGCCCATGAACCGCCTCCTGCTGAACGGGAAAAGCCGGGGCGGGGTCCACGAAATATTCGTCAACAAATTAAGGAGCATGGGGCCCGATGCGGCGCGGGAAGGCAAGACAAGCTGGGTGGACGGAGACGGCCTCCACGTCCACCCCGATTATCTGCGGCTGGCCGTCCTGGAGCTGCTGGAGGAGCGCCGCTGCCGCTACCTCCTCCACAGCCCCGTCACGGGGGTCATGATGGAGGGGAAGCAAATTGCCGCCCTTGTCTGCGACGGAAAATACGGCCGCCGCCTGTACCGCGCCCGGGTCTATGTGGACTGTTCGGGGGACGGGGACCTGGCCTACTACGCGGGGGTTCCCTTTCGCAAGGGCCGGGAGGAGGACGGGGTTTTCATGCCCGTTACGATGGGTTTCGTTCTGGCCAACGTGGACGAGGAAAAACTCTTTGCCGCCTACAACGGGGACACGGAGAATTTTACCCGGATCCTCAAGGATGCGATGGGGGACGAAGACTGCGCCAGGTCTTCTTTCTATTCATTCGACCGGACCACGGTGCCGGGGGTCGTCTCGGTGAACAACGGCGGGCAGGAGGGCCTCGGCATTATTGACGCCACCAATATTGCCGATGTGAATGTGGCGGAGCGCAGCGGCCTGCAAGTGGCCTTTGATTTTGTCCGGGCGGCCAGAAAGTACAAGTTCCCCGGCCTGGAACACTGCTCCCTGGTGCGGACCGGCGCCGGCCTGGGGGTGCGGGAAACCCGGCGCATCGAGGGGGAATACGTGCTGACGCTGGAGGACGCCCAGCAGGGAAGGTCCTTTGAAGACACGGTGGCCCGCCGGTACGGCACCATCGATCCGGGGGGGCTGCGGGAGGACAAGAACTACCACGGCACTATCAAGAACGGCCACGCATACCCCTACCGCTGCATGCTCCCCAAAGAAGTGGATCCCCTCCTGGTGGCGGGCCGCTGCGCGTCCCTCAGCCACCTGGGTCTGGCCACTTGCAAAAGCATGGGAAACATGATGGCAATCGGCCAGGCGGCGGGAACGGCGGCGGCCCTCTGCGCCGAAGAAGGAATAGCGCCCCGGCGCATCGAGGTAAGAAAAATTCAGGACCGCCTGCGGGACATGAAGGTGGAACTCTAAAGCGCGGCCGGAGGGGGCCGGCGGCCCTCAAGGGGATTCAAAAGACCGGCGGGCTTCTTCCTGAATTTGGTCCACCATGCCCTGGTAGCTGCCTTTAAGGGCGTTCATGTGCTGGTTGTAGAAGGCGACGAATTCCGGGTCCTGGAAGGGATCGAGCCGGACCTGCCGTCCGTAGCGGCGGGTAAGCTCCTCCTCCTTTTGGCGGAGCTTCGGTTCGTACTGGTGGAGGATGGCCTTTTCGTATTGGTCCACCTCATCCAGATACCGGGAGAGGGCCTGGATGAACTGTTTGTAATGGGCGGCAAAGCGGTTGTCGGAGACAACGGCCCCCAGCCCCTTGCCCACGGTCTGGATCCGTTTTTCGTCGTCCTTGTTCAGGGGAAGGGCGATCTGGGAAACAAGGACCTCGAAGATCCCCTGTTTCAGGCTCGCCCGCTGTTCCCGGGGGGTTTTTTTCAGGACCTCCTCCAGACTCCGGGAAGGGTCTTCAAGAAACTCATTGGCGGCCTTTTTCCCCTGCTGTTTTGCTTCAAACTGACCGATGCTGTCCTTGTCGCTTTTTACCGATTCGGTCCGTTCCAGGGCGATTTCCAGCGCACTTTTTATCCTTCCCATCGAGAATCTCCTCCGCTTTCTCTAAAATACGCGGAACGATTGCTAAATTCAAGAAGGATGATCTATGACAGACGCACTGCCGGGGATAGGGGCTTATCTGCCGGCAATGATTGTCATCGGGGTTTGCCGCGCCCGGAAAAGCGGCGCAGCCCCCGGGAAATAGTTCCTGGCAAACCGGGGCCTGGGTGTGTAAGGATCCGGCGCGATCCGGGAGGGGCCGCTCTACAGTCCGGCGGATGTACACCCGGGGAGGGAACGTATAGTCCGGGAACGCGCAAGGGATAGAAGCGGAATTCCCCGCCCCCGGAGGGGGCGGGGAATTGGAGCGGATAGCCCGGTCGCCGCGGAGCGGCGATGCGCCCAAAAAGGGATGACGCGCTTTAACAGGCCCGCCGCTTATCCGGTGATGTCCAGCAGCGTGGGGGCGGCGGGAATGCCGGGGGCGGGGTAGGTTCCTCCGGAGCGGTAGGGATTGGTCCGGAAGGACTTTATTTCTTCCCGGATTTCCGCCATGCGGCGGGAAAGGATGCTTCTGTTGCGGCCTGAACGGACCGCGGCTTCTTTTTTCAGGCCCTCCAGGGCGGATTTGAGGTTCCCCACTTCGTCGCCCATTTCGGGACGCGGGGGGCCGATGGTGCGGTACATGTCGTCCAGGGGGTCGATGACTTTCTGGATGGCGAAGATATCCGCCACGATTCTTTCTTCGAGTTCCACGTGGGCGATGAGCTGTTCGGCGCTGCCGGTCTCGATGATTTCTTTCTGCTGGTCCAGTTCTTCAAGATAAGAGCGGAAGCGATTCCGCTGCTCGGCAAGGAGTTCTCGAAAACGTCGAAGGACAGCCACGCGCCGGTTCAATTCTTCCCGGCTAAACTGGGATTCCGCCATGCGTCTGTTTCCTACCCGGCGATATTGACGCCGGCGGCGGGCCGGTTTGCCATTTCCACGGGATTTTTGGCTGCTATCTGGGCCCAGGCGCCCCGAAGTTCGTGCACCATGTTGCGGACAACGGTGATTCGCCGGGGGTCCTGTTTCAGGTTGGCTTCCAGGAGTTCCTGGTTGAACCAGGTATAGAGGGCAAAGAGGTTCTTGGCTATGTCGGCGCCCCGTTCAAAATCCAGGGAGGCCATGAGTTCGGTGAGGATCTCCTGGGCCTTGAGCATGGCTTTGCTGATTTTTTCAATCCGTCCGGGGTCCTTTTTTCCCTGGGAATTCAACGCCAGCAATTCCAGGCCCCGGTCGAGTTGTTTAACCGCCTCATCGTAGAGCATGAGCACGAGTTGGCCCTGGCCCGCCGTCTTGATTCGTGTTTCCCGATATGCGGATACCTGGCTAGTGTATGCCAAAATAAATCCCCTCCATGAGTTTGAGCGCAGCCCCCTCTATCGGCCTTCCTTTCCAAGTCCAACCCAGAGGCCGCGGCGTGCGCCGATGATCCTTATAAGATTATCGGCTGCGGGAATTTTAATATGAAGGGTAATTTGAAAAAATGTTCCCGGCGGGGGGCGGGGACGGCCTCCCGCCGGGAGCCGGACTATGCCCCGCGCTGTGCCCCCAGCCCCTGGGCGGGGGGGGAATGAGGTAGCCCCCCGTCTTGCCGCGAAGCCACCTGTCCTCCGCAAGCACCCGGATAATGCCCCGCTTCGCCCCCGGCCCCCGGCGGGGGCCGGGGGAGATAGACAGGGGCGGGGAAGAGCGTGCAGGGAGCGAACGGGGACCGGGGCGGAAGGCTGGGGGCGGCCCCCCGGCGGGGAGCGGGGGAGACGGACAGGGCTTTGCGAAACCGGGTTAAGGCCTGTGAAGTGCGCCGCCATATAGTCGCCTGTCCTCCGCCGGCACCCAGGCAATGCCTCGCGGTGCCCCCGGTCCCTGGGCGGGGGGCCGGGAAGATAGACAGGGGCGGGGAAGAGCGTGCAGGGAGCGAACGGGGACCGGGGCGGAAGGCTGGGGGCGGCCCCCCGGCGGGGAGCGGGGGAGATGCACAGGGCTTTGCGAAACCGGGATAAGGCCGACGAAGCGGGAAGGCGGGGACCAGCGACCCTTCCCGCCACCGCAGGCACCCGGACTAGGCCACGCTGTGCCCCCGGTCCCTGGCAGAGGCCGGGGGAGACGGACTGGGCGTTGCAAAACCGGGATAAGGCCGGCGAAGCGGGAGGGCGGGGGACAGCGGGCCCTCCCCGCCGCCGCCACAGAGCCGCCCGGCCTCCGCCGGCACCCGGACTATGCCACGCTGTGCCCCCGGCCCCTGGGCGGGGGCCGGGGGAGATGGACAGGGGCGGGGAGCGGGGGAGATGGACAGGGCTTTGCGAAACCGGGATAAGGCCGGCGAAGCGGGAAGGCGGGGGACAGCGGGCCCTCCCCGCCGCCGCCACATAGTCGCCTGTCCGCCGCAGGCACCCGGACTAGGCCACGCTATGCCCCCGGCCTTCGCCGGGGGCGAAGCGGGGAGGCAAGGATGCCGCCGGCAGGAGGCCGGCGCGACAGACCATTGGGGGGTTTTGCTCCGCAAAACCCCCCAAGTTCAAAAAATGGCATGGATGCCATTTTTTGAGCCGCGCAAGGGATAGAAGCGGAATTCCCCGCCCCCGGAGGGGGTGGGGAATTGGAGCGGATAGCCCGGTCCCCGACGGACCGGTAGGGCCGGCGGGGATGCGCCCAACCTACCCGCGATACGCGGCATATTCTCACCTGAGCATTGCCGGGACAGGGCGAGGGGCGGCCCCCGGCCTCCGCCGGCAAAGCCGCCGACCCCCGCCAGCCCCCAAACGAAGCTCCGCTAGGCCTCCCCGCTCTCCAGGGCTTCGACATCCTTCCGCATGGCCTCGATGTCCGCGGGGTCCAGCACGACAGCGCCGCCCCTGACGTTCTCCTCGATCTGCGCGGTAGTCCTGGCGCCGACCATGACATTCACGTTGGACCCGTTCCCCTGGGCGGCAGTCCAGGCTATCACCAGATTAGTCATGGTGCAGTCGTACTTCTTGCACAGCGGCCCCCAGGCGTCCAAAAGGCCGGCGATTTTAGGAAGAAACTCCGGCCTGTACCATTTGACGCCCGCCTTGGCCCGGCCCATATTCACCGGATCCCCAACCCTGTATTTTCCCGTCAGGGCCCCCCGTTCCAGAGGAGAGTAGCACTGGAAAGTTACCCCGTTCCGGCCGCAGAGTTCGAAAAGCTCGTCCCCCTTGGCCCGGTCCAGCATACTGTACTTTTCCTGAATCAGGTCCAACTGCCCGCAGGCAAGGTACTCGGCCAGATTACCGGCGTTCACATTGGAAGCGCCGATGGCCCGAATCTTCCCCGATTCCTTTGCCTTTAAAAGGAAACCCATCGTCTCGGCGACAGGCACCGGGAAATCCGGCAAAGACTGCCAATGCACAATATATATGTCGATACAGTCGGTCCGCAGCCGCCGAAGACTCCGCTCCAGCTCCAACTCCAGACTTGCGGCGCTGGTATTCCGCCGCAGCGTAACCCCGTCCCGTTCCACCTGGAAGGAACCCTCATCAGTATCCCAGCGGAGCCCGCATTTGGTGGAAAGAATGTAATCCCCGCGCCGCCCCTCCAGCGCCCGGCCCACCACATCCTCGCTATGACCCAGCCCATAGGCCGGAGCGGTATCCAGCAGCGTTACCCCCAATTCCCGGGCCCGGTGGATAGCCCTCACCGATTCCGAATCGTCGCTGGCCCCCCAACTACTATCCCCGCCGATTGCCCACGCGCCCATACCCACCGCCGAAACCTGGATTCCCGACTTCCCGATATACATCTGCTTCATAATAACCCCCGCCCCAAATTTACACCGGCCCCCCTCCCTCTTTAAACCCCCGCGCCCCCCGAATCCGTCAAAACCTACAGCGCCCCTGCCCCCGTTCAGAAAACGCCGCATATTGAATGTTTGGGCGCATCCCCGGCCCGAGGCCGGGGACCGGGCTATCAAGGCAACCTCCGGTTGCCAGGGCTCCGGCCGCAAGCGGCGTTTGGGCGGCGCGGCAAAGAAACCCCGCGGGGTTTCGCGCCGTCCGCATGCGCCCGAAACGGGGTACAGGGCGAAGCGGCCCAGCCGCATAGAGGGTCGATGGCCCCTGGGGCGGCTACAGGCCCCTTATGCGAAGGGACCTAAATTTACTTGACAGTATTACATAAAGGATATATTGTAAATTGGATTTGTTCAAAAACTTCGGTTTCAGAACACAACCGCTTGAAAACGAAGCACAAGGACAACACAATGAAAAAAATATGACATATTTCTATTCGATGCGGATGGTACATTATTTGATTATGATATGGCAGAAGAAAACGCATTAAAAATTATGTTCGATCATTACGATCTTGAATATTCAGAAAATGTACGATTAAAGTACCAGGAAATAAATTCCCATGCGTGGAAAAGCTACGAAAACAATGAAATCACAAAAACGGAATTACAGACGCTAAGGTTTACACGGCTATTTAATGAAATTGGCGTTCATTGTGACGTAAACCATTTCAATGAAAGGTATTTAAATGAACTTGGCAAAGGATCTTTCCTGACAGACGGCGCATTGGAGATATGTAGAGAAATCACATCCTGTAATAAAAAAATTTATATTGTAACAAATGGAATTCTGGCAACGCAAGAAGCCAGGATTGAACATTCGGCGATCAAAAAATATATCTCTGGCTTTTTTGTTTCTGAATTCATCGGTTATCAAAAGCCGCATGCTTTATATTTCGAGTATGTTTTCTCGCATATTCCACAAATTGACAGGGACAAGATCCTTATAATCGGCGATTCCCTTTCGGCGGATATAGCGGGTGGAAATAATTC
>JAIRSD010000155.1 GCA_031255615.1 Treponema sp.
CTTGACACAAAACATAGGAGGCGGGGAAGGCGCACGAAGACCGGGGGTCGAAGGCGTTTTTTTCATTCCTTCGTGTTCCTGGCGAGCCGCAGCTCGCCTTTGTGCGCCTTGGTGGTTAACATTCCTATTCCCAGTTCTTTCGCTTATCCGGTGGTGTAGTGTAATCAGGGTACTAACAGGCCGCTTGGCCTAAAAATCAGATATGGGACGGAAGAAATTTACCACGAAAGCAAAGAAGACGCACGAAAGGCAGGGATTGGAAGTGCGTATTCATCCCTTCGTGTACCGTTGTGCGCCGTCGTGGTTAACATTCTTGTTCCCGGTCGTTTCGCTTATCCGGTGATGGAGGGGAATCGAGGTACTAAGGTGCGGGCGGCGGCAGGGTACCGCGTGGTCTGGGTTTGCGGAGTTTCGCGGAGCGAAACTCCCACACAGGGGGAGCAAGCTCCTTGAGTTGGCGCGCCGCAGGCGCGCCAACTCAAGGAGCTTGCCCCTCCTGTGTGGGAGTTTCGCTCCGCGAAACTCCGCAAACCCAGAACGCGCGGCGCCCTGCCGCCGCACGCACCTTAGTACCTCGATTACCCTCCATCACCGGATAAGCGAAACGACCGGGAACAAGAATGTTAACCACGAAGGCGCACCAAGGCGAGCTGCGGCTCGCCAGGAACACGAAGGAATGAAAAAAACGCCTTCGACCCCCGGTCTTCGTGCGCCTTCCTCGCCTTCGTGGTAAATTTCTTCCGTCCGCATATCTGATTTTTAGGCCAAGCGGCCTGTCAGGTAACGATGCCTGAAAAGGGGGCGGCAAAAGAGCGGAATGTAAGAGGAGGCAGGGAGATATACCCCTTGTCCTTAATCCTTTGTGTTGCGCCGGCCCTGGCGCTGTGTTAAAATAAGGCCGCTTTTGGGGGTATTATGAAGGTCGGCATCATCGGCGCGGGGCATATTGCCGTTAAAATGGCGAATACCCTTCATCTTATGGACAACGGCGTGGAAGCCTACGGAATAGCTTCCCGTGATTTAGACAGGGCCAGGGCCTTCGCGGAGAAAAACCGGATACAACGGGCCTTCGGTTCCTACACGGCCCTGCTGGAAGATCCGGCGGTGGACCTGGTATATGTGGCGGTGCCCCATTCCCATCACTACGGGGTGATGAAGTCCTGTCTGGAGTACGGCAAACATATTCTCTGCGAAAAACCCTTTACGGTGAACGCGGCCCAGGCCCGGGAAATTCTGGAAAAGGCCGAAGAAAAGGGGATCTTCGCGGCGGAGGCCATGTGGTCCCGGTATCTGCCGGTGCGGAAGATCCTCGAAAATGTCCTTGGCTCCGGGGTTATCGGCAAGCCCTCCGTGGTAACGGCGAATTTATGCTACGAGGGGGCCGGCAGGGAACGGTACTTTAAGCCGGAATTGGCCGGCGGGGCCCTGTTGGACCTGGGAGTCTATCCCCTTAGTTTTGCCCTAATGGTGTTGGGGACGGATATTGAAAAAATTGACACCCACGCGGTCATGTATGAAACCGGGGTTGACGCCTTCAGCTTTACCAGCCTGGTGTATCCCGGCGGCGCGGCGGCGTCCATTTATACCAGCATGGTCAACGGCGGCGATAAGCGGGGGATGATTTACGGGACCAGGGGCTACATTGAGTATCCCAACACCGGGAATTGCGCCGCCTTTCATGTGTACGATAACACCGGTTCCCCGGTCTCCGTCCACTACGCCCCCCGGCAGCTCACCGGTTTTGAGTACCAGGTGGAATCCTGCCGCCGGGCTATTGAGGAGGGGAAGCCGGAGCCCCCGGAACTGCCCCACCGGGAGATTATCGCGGTAATGGAAATTATGGACCGAATTCGGGATATGTGGGGTATGAAGTATCCCGGAGAATAAAATCTTTAACAGGCGGCGTCGCCGGGAGGAGTGATGAAAAGGGTACTCTGCGTGGGTCTTATGGTCATGGATATTCCCTTGCGGCCTGTAACTCCCGCGGTTTTTCAGCGGGATCATAACCGGATCGATTCGTCGGCCTGGACTACCGGCGGGGACGCCCTCAATACGGCGATAACCCTGGCAAAACTGGGGGTCCCCGTTTCCCTTTGCGGTCTGGTGGGCAGGGACGATCCCGGCGACTTCGTGGTGAACCGGGTCAGCCAGTGGGGGGTGGATACCCGGGCGGTGCTGCGGCATCCCGACCTGGGAACCGGGGTTTCCTACATCCTCATCGATCCCAGCGGGGAGCGGCATTTCCTGGTTTCCAGCACAATCAACGATGAATTAGACGCTGACTGCGTTCCCGACGAGGCGATTCGGGAGGCGGATATCGTCTACCTGGGCAGCGCCCTGTGCATGCACAACATGGATCACGGGGGAGGGGCGGCCCTGTTCAAGCGGGCCCATGAGATGGGGAAGATGACCCTCTGCGATTTTAGCGGGGGGGAGCAGTATGCCGGCGGCGAGGCCCTGGAGCTTTTGACCCCCCTGCTGCGGGAATCGGACTGCATCCTGCCCAGTTACCTGGAGGCGGTGAAACTTACGGGGGAAAAGGAACTCCCGCGGATGAGGGACCGGTTCGCCGGATTCGGAATCAAACTCCTGGTGATCAAACTGGGGAGCGAAGGCTGTTACATGACGGATTTTAAGAACGAATGGCGGGTCCCCACCTTTGGGGAATTTAAGCCGGTGGACACCACCGGCGCGGGGGATTCCTTTGTGGGGGGCTTTATCCGGGGAACCCTGGAAGGCTGGGGGCCGGAGTCCGCCGCCTGGTTCGGCGCCTGTGTGGCCAGCTTTAATGTAACAAAGGTGGGGGCCACCGGCGGGGTGCCGGATTTCGACACCGCCTACCGGTACGTGATCGATCACGCGGGGGGCGCGACCCACTTTCCCCGCCGGGATCCGCCGGGTTCGGATGTATAACGGGTCCGGGGCGGCCTTAATCCTTTGGCGCCGCGCTGTAATACGATCCCGCTGAGGAGGTGGGGCTATGTCTGATCTGTACCATCAGCCCTGGAAGCTGGCGCCCAACAAAATTCGGGGCGCCGGAGGCCGGGAAATCGATAAGCTCCGGGGGGTGGAGCCCCCGCAAGACGATCCCGCGGGTTCCGAGGCCTGGATTGGCTCGGTTACCCGGGTGGGGAATCCGCCGCCGGGGGAGCCCCACCGGGGTTGTTCGGAGGTTGTTCTTCCCGACGGCAGGCGGATGTACCTCTTTGAGGCGATCAACCTGGATCCTCAGGAAGTCCTGGGGCCCCGGCATCTGGCCCTCCACGGGAAAGACACCCTGGGGATGCTGATCAAATATCTGGACGCCCAGGAGCAGTACATCCTCCAGGCTCACCCCACCCGGCCCTGGGCCAAAAAGATGTGGGGCAGCGATTTTGGGAAAGAGGAGAGCTGGTATGTTATCGGGACCCGGGACGACACGGAGGAGCCCGCCTACATCCTTTTGGGGTTTAAAGAGGGGATTAGCCGGGAGAAGTTCGCGGAACTCTACCGCCGGGACGATCTGCCGGCCCTGG
This sequence comes from Treponema sp., assembly GCA_031255615.1. The sequence continues at coordinate 3,516 of JAIRSD010000155.1, forward strand.
AACAGCTCTGCCATAAAATTCAGGTAAAGACCGGGGAGGCCTACTTTGTGGGCGGCGGGGTTCCCCACGCCCTGGGGAAGGGCTGTTTTGTCATCGAAGTGCAGGAGCCCAGCGATATTACCGTGGTCCCGATTACCCAGCGGAAACGCCGGGACATGTTCCGGGCCAGGACCGGGAAGGAGCCCGCCTGGGAAGCGGAGGATGAAAAGCTCTACGACGAGCGGATGCTGGGGGCCTTTATCTACGACGGCTGCGACGAGGCGGAAAATCTGCGGCGCTGGCGGATTCCTCCAAAACTTATAAGGCGGGGGGACTGGGGGGCGGAGCACTATATCATAAGCCCCGAGGAGACCAGCTTTTTTTCCTACACCCGGCTTGATGTAAGGGGCCCCGGTTCCGCGCCCCTGCGGGACACGGAGTTTCCCCAGGCGGCGATTGTGCTGGAAGGGGAGGGGAGCATCCGCTGGGAGGGGGGAAGCCTCGCCCTGCGCCGGGGGGATGAGTTGTTCCTGCCCTACCGTATTCCCGGCGCGGAATTTTCCGCCCCCGCCGGTCTTTCGGTGGTTCTGTGCCACCCGGAGGGGGTCCGGTAGGGCGGATTGCCGCCCGCCAGGGGGCTGTTCCAAAACGCGGTTTTGGAACAGCCCTATTTTTTTCCGCCCCCGGGGGTGTTACGGGGGCGCGGCGGCGGCCCCGCGGAAAACGCCGGGTCCGCGCCGCCCGGACCATGCCCTTGCCCCCGTAGAGGGGGGGAGGCCAAGACCGCCGGCCGGCGGGCTGGGCCTGGGGGGGAGGCTTCCCCCCTTTAAATTATTTTTTAAATTTTTCCCGCAATGATTGACTCTAGTCAACAAAATCCGCATTGTACTTTGTTAGAATTCAGGTAAAGGGGTCCGGAGGTAAAGGAAATAGATTGAAAGGAAGCGATGTGGTCATCAAAGGGGTGTCCAAGAATTTTGGTGATTTTAGGGCTTTGAATGAAATCAATTTGGACATCCAGGGGGGCGAATTTTTTTCCCTGCTGGGGCCTTCGGGTTGCGGTAAAACAACCTTGCTGCGGATTATCGCGGGCTTTGAAAGTCCCGATACGGGGGCGGTGCTGATTGATAATTCCGATGTGCTTCCCCTGCCTCCCAACCGGCGGCAGGCCAACACGGTGTTCCAGAATTACGCCCTGTTTCCGCACTTGACGGTTTTTGAGAATGTGGCCTTTTCCCTGCGGATTAGGCATGTTCCAAAAGAACAGATAACTCCCAAGGTAAATGACTATCTGAAGCTGGTTCAGTTGGAGGGGCACGCCCAGAAAAAACCGAATCAGCTTTCCGGCGGCCAAAAGCAGCGGGTGGCTATTGCCAGGGCCCTGATTAACGAGCCCCGGGTGCTGCTGCTGGACGAGCCTCTTTCCGCGCTGGACGCCAAGCTGCGGCAGCACATGCTGATAGAGCTGGATCAGATTCACGATAAAATCGGTATTACGTTTATTTATGTGACCCACGACCAGCAGGAGGCCCTTTCGGTTTCCGACCGCATCGCGGTGATGAATCAGGGGGACGTGCTGCAGGTGGGGAGTCCCCACGAGATTTACGAGAGTCCCGCCTCCGGTTTTGTGGCCCGTTTTATCGGGGAGACGAACCTTTTTGACGCGGAGGTGACGGCGGTAGAAAAGATGCCGCAGTCCGCGTCTGCATCTGCGGACGCATCCGCGTCTGCCGCCGGGGGTGGTTCCGCGGAGACCGAATACATGGCGGAGCTTCTGGTCCCGGAGCTGGGCCGGATCAAGGTGACGACCGTGGACCGGGTGGAAAAGGGGCAGGTGGTAAGTTTTACGGTGCGGCCGGAGAAGATCGTTATTTCCAAGGAACGGCCCAGCACGAAACGGGAAGACATTAACCTGTTCCAGGGGGTTGTGGACGAGCCCATTTATTCGGGGTTCCAGACGAAATTCTATGTGAAGGTCCACGACAAGGTTCTTATCCGGGCGGTTAAGCAGCACGCTACCTACTACGACGAGGGGCCGGATATTGTCTGGAAGGACGATGTGTATATTTCCTGGAGCGCCAACGACGGCTATATTGTCGAGGTAATAAAACCGTGAGCGCCGGTCCCGGCAAGCGGAACTACGGCCCCCTTTATTCGTCTCTCATGGCGGGGTGGTTTACCGTGTTTTTTCTTGCCCCCCTTATTATTATCGTGGTCTACAGTTTTCTTAAAAAGGGACTCCACGGCGGGGTGGAACCCTTTTTTTCCCTGGACGCCTACCGGGGTCTGGGGAATCCCAGTTTCCTTATTATTACGGCCCGGACCATTATGACTTCGGTCGCCGCCACTATTATTACGATTCTTATCGCCCTGCCCTGCGGTTATTTTATGGCCCGCAGCCGCAACCAGACCCTGCTGCTGCTCCTGATTATCGTGCCCTTTTGGACCAATTTTCTTATCCGGGTATTCGCGTGGATGAATATTCTGGGGAACAACGGGTTTCTTAACGATTTCCTGTTCCGCGTCGGCCTTATCGACGATTACATCCATTTTCTTTACAACCAGCGGGTGGTAGTATTGGTGTTGGTGTATATGTATCTGCCCTACGCCATTCTTCCCCTGTTTTCCACCATCGATAAATTCGATTTTTCCCTGCTGGAGGCGGCCCGGGATCTGGGGGCCACCAAGCCTATTTCCATTCTGCGGATCCTGCTGCCCAATATTAAAAGCGGCATATACACGGCGGTGCTTTTTACGTTTATCCCGATCTTCGGGGCCTACGCCGTGCCCCTGCTGGTGGGGGGAAAGGATTCCTATATGCTGGGGAACGTCATTGCCGACCAGCTTACAAAATCCCGGAATTGGCCCCTGGCTTCCGCCATCTCCATGGTCCTGACGGTGGTTACCACCGCGGGAGTTGTCCTGATGATGAATCTTCAGCGCCGGGAGGCAAAGGTCCGGACCGACGAACGGGGAGGGGCCAAATGAACATAAAAAATGTGGTCCGCAGCGTTATTACTTCTTTAAAGCTGGGGGTCAGCTCCTCCGACGCGGCCCGCCACGCCACGCGGGCCGCCCGCCGGCCCTTTTCCTTTTCCCAGACGATCTTTATCGCGGCTATCGTTTTTCTTTTTCTTCCCCTCTTTGTGCTGATCCTCTATTCGTTTAACGCCTCCAAGGGCATGGGCTGGACGGGTTTTTCCTTTGTCTGGTACGAACAGCTCTTCCTCCACTCCCGGGGCCTCTGGCGGGCCTTCTGGAACAGTATCTTTATCGCTATTACCTCTGCGGGAACGGCCACGATTCTGGGAACCTTCGGCGCTATCGGGGTGGCCTGGTACCGCTTTAAGATGCGGAACTACGTGCAGATCATTTCTTTCCTCCCCATGATCCTGCCGGAGATCATCATCGGGGTTTCCCTTTCCATTTTTTTCGCGGGGGTCGGTATAAAACTGGGGCTTTTGACAATCTTTATCGCCCACACCACCTTTAACCTGCCCTTCGTGTTCCTCATGGTCACGGCCCGGCTGGACGAATTCGACTTTTCCATTATCGAGGCGGCCCGGGATCTAGGGGCCAATGAAGCCAAAACCCTGCGGAAGGTAACGGTTCCCATCTGTATGCCCGGCATTGTCTCCGGCTTTCTTACGGCCATTACCATTTCCCTGGAGGACTTTGTTATTACCTACTTTGTGGCGGGCCCCGGTTCCTCCACCCTACCCCTCTACATCTATTCGGCTATCCGTTTCGGCGTGTCCCCGGTGATCAACGCCCTTTCGGTGGTGATGATCCTGGGTACGGTGCTGTTAACCTACACCCTAAGGAATTTCCTCAAGTACATCGCGGCGAAATAGGGCCGGCCCTGCCGTAAAAAAAGGTCGCAAAACCCTTGGGGTTTTTAGATAGAGTCGGCGGCGGTTTCATCTGGAAGAGACCGCCCGAACATCAAGGAGGCTGGAGATGAAAAAGATACGAAGAAAGGTACCTGTTGTGGGCGTTGCGTTGGCCGCGGCGCTGCTGTTTCCCGTACTGGGCTGGGCCGGGGGCAGATCGGACCCGAACCGGCTGTATATCTACAACTGGACCTACTACACCCCGGATTCGGTCATCGAAAAGTTTGAACAGGAATACGGCGTCACGGTGTACTACGACGAATTTGCCAGCAACGAGGATATGTACGCCAAGATCAAGGC
>JAIRSD010000241.1 GCA_031255615.1 Treponema sp.
CCGCTTTGCGTCAATAATCCCGATGGATTTGATACTCTATCCAGAACGGATGCCGCTCAACAAGCCAAGACACATCCCCGGTAATCCCATGAAAACGGGTCTCAAGCCGCCCATGGTCCACCTCAAAGGCCGTATGAACAGCGGCATTTGGGTCAGGATGAGCGCTGTCAACGTCCTCAAAGTATGTTTTCACATCCTCATACAAGGTTCCCTGGTTCTCTTTCAGGGCAAACAGATAATCGGCCTGAGCAGCAACAATCCGGTCGGCTGTTTTATACTGACATCCCATTCCTCATGTGACAACTTTAAACCAGGATGCGGCAGCCGTTCCCTGTCTTTCTTTCCCATCCCATCGTTCTCTCTCCTCCCGGTATATCTCCCGCTTATCTTTGTATCTACCCATCGGGGTAAGGTCCGGCTCTGAAATAAAACCAGACAATCCCTTGACACAAAACATAGGAGGCGAGGAAGGCGCACGAAGCTCGGCAACAGAAGGTCGTTGTACATTCCCTTCGTGTTCCTTTGTGCGCCTTCGTGGTTAACATTCCTGTTTCCGGTTCTTTCGCTTATCCGGTGATGGAATATAAGCAAGGTACTCCGCGCCCGGGCCGGAGCGGAGCCCGGCATCCTTCGGCTGCCCCGGCAGCCTGGTTTTTTGCGGCGGCAAAAAACCGGGGTCCAGCCTCCATTCGCCAGGGGGCGTCTTTTTCCCAGCCGGAAATCACCCGCAGGGGCGGCAGCGGTTCTCGGTATAGCCCGCTCTGTCCCCGGGAGGGAATCCGGCGGCATAAATGCCGACGGCATTTGTGTCGAGGCGCGGCTGCCGCCCCCGGCGCGACTCGGGAAGGGTAGGGCACGGCGAAGGCGAAAGCCGCGGCGCGGCTTTCGCGCCCGCGCAAGGGATAGAAGCGGAATTCCCCGCCCCGGGAGGGGGCGGGGAATTGGAGCGGATAGCCCGGTTTTTGGCGCGGAGCGCCAAAAATGCGCCCAACCCACATTCTGCATGCGGCATTTTTTAAACTGAGAATAACCGCGGCGGCGGATTGATCCCTTGACCTAATCCGGGGCCCGGTATATCGTTGCGCGGTGTTACTTAACACTAACATTGTGAATCACCAGCCGATGCTGAAAGGGGGAGACGGTAATGCTGCTTATTAGTAAGGCGCTGCTTAAAATGGCGAAGGGTCTTTGGTTGTGGATCGCCGCGATAGTGGGCCTCAAAATTCTGGTTCTGGCGGGGATCGCCCTTTTTTCCTGGGTTCTTTCGGATTTCCTCGGTTCCATGGCGGATTCGCCCCTTTCCGGTTCCCTGCTCTCCGGGGCCCTCCGGCGGGCCTTCTTCGCTTCCCTGATGGTCCTGGCCGGGGAGGTCCTTATCGGGGAGGCGGAATACCGCTGCACCGCCAAGGCCCGGCTCAGCCTTCGGCGGCGTATTTTTTCCAAGGTCCTCCAGCTCGACGTGGGGAGCGTCGAAAAGATCGGCCTGTCCCAGGCCGTGGCCGCCGCGGTGGACGGGGTGGAGTCCATGCAGGTTTATTACAGTAAATACCTGCCCAGTCTGTTTTACTGTTTTTTCGCCCCGGTCTTCCTTTTTTTTCGGCTCCGGGAATCTTCCTTCCCCGCGGCCCTCTTGCTCCTCATCGTCTCCATCGTCATTTTCCCCGCCAACAACCTCTTTCGAAAAATAATCAAGGAATTAAAGGGGGATGTTTGGGGAAGTTTCCGGGAATTGACCGGCTACTACCTGGAGAGCCTCCAGGGCCTCTCCACCCTCAAACTTTTTAACCAGGACGGGGACCGATCCCTGCGGCTTCGGGACAAGGCGGAAAACTTCAACCGGAACCTCATGGCGATGATAAAAAACACCTTCGTGTCCTTCCTCTTTTCCGACGGCCTCATCTACCTGTCGGTCTTTATTTCGGTGCTATTGGTATGCGGCCAGCTTGTCCGGGGGGAGATCGCCCTGGGGGACGGAATCATGGTCTTAATGCTGGGCTATGGTTTCTTTGCCTCCATCAGGCAGCTCATGTTCAGCGCCCACCAGGCATTGACGGGCATCGCCGCGGCGGAGACTATCGCCGGCATCCTGGACATCGACACGAAGCGGCCCTTCCTGCCCTTCGACCGGACCGGCGGGGAAAAAGATATTTTTTCCGGCATCCGCGTCAAGGGGGTTTCCTACCGTTATCCGGGCCGGGATACGGTGATCCGGGGCCTCGATATGGAGATACCGAAGAACAAGGTAACCGCCCTGGTGGGCCCCTCGGGCAGCGGAAAAAGCACCATAGCGGCCCTTCTGCTCCGTTTCTTCGATCCCCCGGAGGGAGGAATCGATATGGAGGGAATCCCCTATCTCTCCCGGAGCCCGGAGGAACTGAGGGAGAAAATCGTCATGGTGCCCCAGCAGGTGGGCATATTCAGCGGGACCATCGCGGAAAATCTGCGGATCGCCGCCCCCCAGGCGGAGGACGCCGCCCTGATCGAAGCCCTTACCCAGGTGCGGCTGGGGGACTGGTTTTCAAAGCTGCCCCAGGGCCTGGGGACCGACGTGGGAGACGGCGGGGCCAAACTTTCGGGGGGCCAAAAACAAAAACTGGGCATAGCCCGGGTCCTCCTCCGCCGGACCCCCTACATCGTCTTTGACGAGGCCGCCTCCGGGGTGGATGTGGAAAGCGAGGGGGATATTTGGGCCTGCATCGCCGGCCTGGCCCGGACCAGGACCCTGCTCATCATCTCCCACCGTCTGAGAACCATCCGGGACGCGGATTCCATTTACGTCCTTTCCCGGGGCGGAATAGCCGAATCGGGGAACCATGAAGAACTTATGAAGAACCGGGGGATCTATTACAACCTGGTTCGGGAACAGGAGATCCTGGAATTCCGGGGAACCGGCTGCGCCCGGGAGGCGGTTTTATGAAAAAAAAGACCGGTATATTCGCCCTTTCCCGCAGGCTCTTTGGGATAGCGGGATCCCAGAAGGGCCCCCTGGCGGTTTCCACCCTGGCAAGCGTCGTCGGCAACGCCGCCCACCTTATCCTTATGGGTTCCGGGGCCCTGCTGATCCTCTCCTTTGCGGGCCTCGCCGACGGAAACCCCCTGCTTTGGGGGGCCCTGATGCTCCTGTCCTCCCTGAGCATCGGGATCTGCCGCTACCTGGAAGGTCTTGTGTCCCATGTGGCGGCCTATAAACTCCTGACGGACATGCGCTGCGGCCTCTTTGAGTCCCTCCGCGGGCTTGCCCCCGCCCGGCTTCTGGACCGGCGGAAGGGGGATATCCTTTCGGTGGCGGTGGCGGACATCGAGACCATCGAGTTCTTTTTCGCCCATACCATCGGCCCCCTCTTTACCATGATCCTTCTGCCCCTGGGGACCCTCTGCCTCGCCGCCCTGGTGCATCCCCTCTTTGTCCCCGTCCTAGCTCCGGTGTACCTCATCATCTGCGTCGCCCTGCCCCTCCTGGCAATCAAAACGGGCCGCTCCCTGGGCCAGGACTACCGCCGGAGAATCGGGGACCTCAAATCCTTCATGGTGGAAAGCGTGGCCTCCCTCAAGGAAATACAAATTTTCAACCACGGCGAAAAACGGACCGCCTCCCTGCTGGAAAAAACCCGGGGCATTAACCGGGCCGCCCACGCCCTCACCCTCCACCGGCAGATAGTTACCTCCGCGCCGGTCTTCTTCGTATACCTGGCCCGGATCCTGGTGATCATGACCGCCTCCTTCCTGGCCCTCAGGGGCAGTCAGAATCCCGGCGGCGTCATCGTGCTGTCCTTCGTGGTTTCCGCCTCCTTTTCCTCCACCCAGTCCCTCACCACGGTCATTTCCAACCTGCTGGAGACCTATGCCGCGGCGGAACGGTACTTCGCCCTCATGGACGACCAGCCGGAAATAGTGGAAGACCCCGACCCCCTCGACATAGAGGAGATTCAGGAGCTGGAATTCGACCGGGTAAGTTTCGGCTACCAGCGGGGCCGGGAGATCATCAACGATTTAAGTTTCACCCTCAAAAAGGGGGAGACGGTGGGGGTTACCGGGGAAAGCGGCATAGGAAAATCCACCGTGATCCGCCTCCTGCTCCGATTCTGGGAACCCGTCGGCGGGGAAATCCGGATCAACGGCATCCCCCTCAAACGAATATCCCTCAAAAGCCTGCGCTCCCGAATCGCCATGCTGGAACAGGAAACCTTTATCTTCAACGACACCATCGCCGCCAATATCGCCCTGGAAAGGCCCGGCGCGGGGATGGACGAAATTATCCGTTCCGCGAAACGGGCCCGCATTCACGATTTTATCCAAACCCTGCCGGAAGGCTACCAAACCCCCATGGGGGAACTCAACGGCCGGATCTCCGGCGGCGAGCGGCAGCGGATCGGCATTGCCCGGGCCATGCTCTCCAACCCCTCCATGCTGGTCATGGACGAACCCACCAGCAACCTCGACGTGTTGAACGAAAAGGGCCTGCTGGAGACCCTCAAAAATGAATACGGGGACACTACCATCCTCATCGTGTCCCACCGGAACTCCACCCTCACCGACTGCCGGCGGATCATCGACATGGGGCGATCCTCCCGGCAGACCGCGGTTTAGCAAGGGCCGGGCAGCAAGGGTGTTTTGGGCGCATTTTTTTGCTCCGCAAAAAAACCGGGCTATCCGCTCTAACAAAAACCCTGCGGGTTTTTATTCCGCTCCTATCCCTTGCGCGGCCCGCGAAAACGGCCTCCCTGCCGTTTTCGCGGGCTCTGGAGTTTTTGCTCCGCAAAAACTCGGAAACCCTCTTCCCCGGGCCTGGAGTTTGGGGTCCCGCCCCAAACTCCGAACGCCGCGGCGCTCCCGCGCCGCGGCCCTGTGCCGGGGATGCGGTCCGGCTGCCTTCGCTATGCGTCCCCAAACTGAAAACCGCCGGACCGCCGAATCGGACCCTTGATCAGCCCCCCCCGGATAGGGTATAAAGTTACAATATTTAGTTTTCCCCCGCGATTCAGAGCGGCGGGGGATCTTTTTGTTTATCTTTTGTGGAAGATTCGACCGGAGGGATAGATGTACGCATTGGTAGAGTTTAAGGGTAAACAGTACAAGGCAGAAAAGGGCGCCCTGCTCAAGGTTGACAAGCTGGATGCCGAACCGGGGTCCAGCCTGAATATTGATAAGGTATTGCTGGTTTCCGGGGAAGGGGCCTCCGTAAACGTGGGAACCCCCTATGTCGGGGGAGTTACGGTGGGGGCTACGGTGGAATCCCACGGCAAGGATCCCAAGATCATCGTCTTTAAGTACAAGCCCAAAAAGGACTACCGCCGCAAACAGGGGCACCGGCAGCAGTTTTCGATCATCAAAATCGACGACATAAGCGGGGTCTAAAGGTTTTGGGGTTCCGGTCTTGAACGCCGGGGGCTTCGGCACGACCGGAATGTGGTAAAGGCCGGGCGGCATCCTCAGCGCGATGATACGGGTACGGATAAGCATTGACGGGGCGGGAATTCTCCGATCCTGCCGGGTCGAAGGCCACGCCCTGGCGGGTCCGAAAGGCGCCGACCCGGTCTGTACGGCGGTTTCAGTCTTGCTGCGGAGCGCCCTCAGGACCCTCGCAAAACACGGGGGCCTGAAAATTCGGGCCGGGGCCCCGGGCCGGGGGCTTATGTGGCTGGAAGCGGATTACAGCCCGGAGGGACGGGATCTTCTGGCGGCGGTAGGGGACTTTCTGATTGAAGGCCTGCGGTCTGTTTCGGAAGAATTTCCGGATTATTGCGGTATAGAGATAGAAAACCGGCGCCCCGGCGGGGAGCCGTAAATGGAGGAATAGGATGGCGCGGAAACGGGGCGGCAGCGGTGCGAAAAACGGACGGGATTCCAATCCCCAATATTTGGGAGTTAAGGTTTTCGGGGGCTCCGCGGTTAAGGCCGGTTCAATTATTGTCCGGCAGCGGGGAACCAGAATACACCCCGGCGATAATGTGGGCTGCGGCGGGGACTATACCCTTTACGCCCTTAAAGACGGAACGGTAAATTTCAGCCGGCGCCGGGGCCGGAAGCTCGCTTCTGTTGTCGCGGCGGAATAGGCCCTCAAAGGAACGTAACCCGGAAACCGGCCCGGCCGGTTCCCCTCCGGTCTTTCAACCGGTCCATCCATTACGACATTGGAAAAATTTGCTGATGAGGCGTTAATTGAAGTATCTTCCGGTTCCGGCGGCAACGGCTGCGTTGCCTTCCGGCGGGAGAAGTATGTCCCCAAAGGCGGCCCCTCCGGCGGCGACGGAGGCAGGGGCGGCGATGTGATCTTCACGGTCCGCCGGAACCTGCGCACCCTTTCCCATCTTCGTTACAAACAATTTTTTAAGGCGGAAAACGGCCGGGACGGCGAAGGGAGCGGCCGTTACGGTAGAAACGGCGCGGATGTGTTCATCCCCCTGCCCCCCGGTTCCCTGATAAAAGACGCCGGGACCGGGGAAATCCTCCGGGATTTCGGCCAAGACAGGGGGGACTTTACCTTCCTCAAGGGGGGGAATGGGGGCTGGGGGAACATCCACTTTAAGTCGGCGGTAAACCGGGCTCCCCGCCAGGCGCTGCCGGGGCAGAGGGGAAGGCAGGCCCGGCTTCTGGTAGAACTGCGGATCATCGCCGACATAGGGCTGGTAGGCTTCCCCAACGCGGGAAAAAGCTCCCTCCTCGACCGTTTTACCAACGCCCGGCCGAAGATAGCCCCCTATCCCTTTACCACCAAGATTCCCAACCTTGGAATCCTCCGGGCCGGCGACCGGGACATCATTTTGGCGGACATCCCCGGCCTTATCGAAGGGGCCTCCCAGGGTCTGGGCCTGGGGGTCCGTTTCCTCAAGCACATATCCAGGACCAGCGCCCTGCTTTTTCTGGTGGATCTGTCCTCGGACGATTTCCTGGGGGCCTTCCGGGTGCTCTGCGACGAGCTGGGGGCCTTTTCCCCGGAGCTGCTCTCCAAACCCCGGCTCATCCTGGGAACCAAGCTGGATCTGGAAGGCGCCGCCGAAGGGCTCAAAACCCTGGCCGCCCGGTACCCGGATGAAAAGATCCGGGGAATATCGGTGTTTTCCGGCCAGGGTCTTGAGGGTCTGGGGGGGGAACTGCTCCATCTGGCGGAGACCGGAAGGGAGGATCTATGAAGCTGGCCATCCTGGGAGGAAGTTTCAACCCGGTCCACCTGGGGCACCTCTACCTGGCGGACGCGGTTCTTTCCGCCTTCGGCTACGACCGGGTCGTCTTTGTCCCCGCCTTTCAGTCCCCCTTTAAGCTGGGGGCCTCCGCCCCTTCCCCCCAAGACCGGCTTGATATGCTGGCCGCCTCCATTCCCGGGGATCCCCGGCTTATCATCGACGACTGCGAAATACGGCGGGAAGGGGTCTCTTACACAGTGGATACCCTGACCGACATCATCCGGCGCTACCTGCCGGAGGGTAAACCGGGGCTCATCCTGGGGGACGATCTGGCCGGGGATTTTCCAAGGTGGAAAGATTCCGGCCGGATCGCCTCCCAGGCGGACATTATTATCGCCAGACGGATCTTCTCGGAGGCGGCGGAATACCCTTATCCCTGCCGGCAAATGAAAAACGAGGTCATGCAAATTTCTTCCGCCCAGGTGCGGGAACTTATCTCCCAGGGCAAATATTGGCGCTACCTCGTCCCCGCCGGGGCGCGGACCATCATCCAGGAACACGCCCTCTACGGGTATCCGGCGGGCTCGCTGAGTCCCGCCCTCCTGGTCAGGATGGAAGGGGAAGCCCGGCGGATTCTGTCCCAGTCCCGGTTCCTCCATTCCCGGCAGGTGGCGGTGATGGCCTCCCATCTTGCCGGACTCTTCGGGCTGGACAGCGGGGCCGGCTACCTGGCGGGGATGGTCCACGACATCGGCAAACAGTTGGGGGAAGAAGAACTATTCAGACTGGCCAGGATGGACAAAAGGGATATTTCCCCCCTGGAAAAGCGGAAGCCTTCGCTGCTTCACGGCCGGGCCGGGGCGGTGCTGCTCCAAAAGGAATACGGCATCCAGGATCAGGAGATCCTGGATGCGGTGGCCTACCATACCACCGGTTTCCCTGCCATGGGCCCCTTGGCAAAGGTCCTCTACATTGCGGACAAGATCGAGTCCTCCCGGGAGGGGGTGGAACCCCGGCTGCGGGACTTTAACGGCTATGAGGGAACCGGGGAAGCGGGCCTGGACCGGCTTTTCGGGAAGATTCTCCGGGAAACCCTCGCATGGCTCAGGACAAGGAACATCGAGCCCGCCGAGGATGCCCTCAGGCTGCTTGAGAAGCTGGAAGGCGGGCTTCCGTGAGAAGAACCCAGACCGACGCCAGCCCCTTCCTGCTGGCCGCTATTCTTATCCTGCTGGCCGGGGGGATCATCTTCATCTATTTTTCCCTTCGCACCGATCCGATTGAGGAGGCCCTGAGCGGGGACCGGGTTATCAATACCCTTTTCATCTTTGAAAGCCAGGGTAAACCCCTCAGCTCCTTCGTCCTTATGTACTATCCCGCCACCCGGCGGGCGGCGATTTTTGACATCCCCCGGGATCTCGGCCTCATTATCCGGCGAATCAACCGGGTGGACCGGATCGACGCCCTCTACGACCGCCAGAAAATCGGCGGTTTCGAGAATGAAATCGAAGGACTCCTGGGGATCGAACTGAACTTCTCCGTGATCCTGGGCGAGGAGGACCTGGGCAAGGCCGTGGATCTCCTGGAGGGGGTGGAGATCTTCATCCCCTCTCCGGTGGAAATCTACGATTCCCCCCCGGTTTTGTTCCCCGCGGGCCTTGTGCGGCTGGACGGGGACAAGGCCCGGGGCTACGTCGCCTATGAGTTCCCCGAGGAAGGCCGGGACATGGCGTCCTTCCGGCGGCAGCGTTTCTTTTTGGGCTTTATCAAACGGCTGGGGGAGATGCGGGAACACATTGCCAACCCCAGCGTCGATTCCCTCTTTTACAGTTTTTTGACCACCAATATGAACCGCCGGACCTGGCAGCGGCTGGCCGGCGAGTTCGCCTTCATCGACACGGACCGTACCAATATTCAGTCCGTGGGGGGGAATATCCGGGAGATTTCCGGGCAGACCCTGCTTCTGCCCTCCTGGGACGGAAGCCTCATCAAGCAGATCGTGGGCCAAACCCTGGGGGCAATCACCCGGCAGTCCGAAGGCTCCCTCTCCGACAGGGTTTTTACGGTGGAAGTGTTGAACGGGACCAATATAAACGGCCTGGCGGGCCGCACCGCGGAACTTTTACGGAGTTTCGGTTATGATGTAATCTCCATCGGCAACGCGGAACGGGACGACGTGGAAAAGACGGAGATTATCGACCGTTCGGCTTTTACGGAGGAGGTAAGGACCTTCGGGGAGATTCTCCGCTGCCGGAATATCCGCGCGGAATCTCCCCTGGCGGAGAATTTAGAGACCGAACCGGAGGTTCACAATTTTGAGTACCGGTCGGATTTCATATTAATCATTGGAAGGGACTTTGATGGACGCTATGTTGTGGGCGGATGAGCGGTATGCCGGCGGAACCGGCGGTATTTCCCCGGAGGACGGCGGGCTTGCCCTTGAAGGCACGGGCCCCGGAACAGTAACAACGACCCGCGGCCGGGAGGACCCCCGGGACGCGGTCCTTGCCCTGGGATCCCTGCTCCGGGATCACCGGGCCCTTGACGTGGTGGCCCTGGACCTGCGGGAATGCAACAGTTGGACGGATTTCTTCGTCATCGCCACCGTTACCAGTTCCGCCCATCTGGAAGGCCTGGAACGCCACATCAAAGATTTTTGCCGGGATCAGGGTCTGGAGATCCTCCGCCGCTCCCCCCGGTTAAGGGGGGAAACGGAAGACGACTGGCGTCTTACGGACCTGGGGACCATGGTGATTCACCTTATGTCGCTGCGGGCCAGGAATTTCTACGAGTTGGAGCGCCTATGGAGCGCCGC
>JAIRSD010000274.1 GCA_031255615.1 Treponema sp.
AACGATTCAAACTCCATATCTGATCTTCAGTTATAATTGTTTTTTCCACCCCTGAATAGACCGTCCTTTGCCGTTCCGCCGATTTCCGGCGCAAGATGCGCCGGCACGGAGGCCGGCGGGGATGCCGAAGCAAAACGCCTTGCGTTTTGGTTTTGCGGAGTTTCGCGGCATGCCGCGAAACTCCGCACACAGGGAGTAACATCCATGAATTGCCGCGCGGAGCGCGGCAATTGGGAAGGCGAACATCCGCAGGGACGGCCGACAAGGATGTCGGCTCTTACCAATGTTGGAGTTGATGCGCGAAGCGCAGCAACTCCGTAAGGCGAAAAACGGCAGGGAGGCCGTTTTTCGCCCGCGCAAGGGATAGGAGGGGTGCGGAGCAGACCCGGCGCGAAGCGCCGGGGCCGGAGCCCTGGCAACCAGAGGTTGCCTTGATAGCCCGGTTTTTTGCGGCGCAGCCGCAAAAAATGCGCCCAACCTACCCTCGACAGGCAGCGTGTTCTAAACTGTGTGCTGCCGGCCGACACTGCGGGGGATTTAAGTCAATGACCGTGTTGTGTATGCTGGACTCATCTCGCCGCTTGTCAAAACCGCCGGGGCGATCTATCATCCTAGAGTATTCCGATAGAATAGCTAGGGTATCTCCGGGGTTGTTGGTTGAAAAGGAGGAAGACATGGGCCCCGGGGGGCTTTTTTCAACAAAACCGTATAGAGCTTTGGCCGCCGGTCTTTTGGGCGCCGGGGCCGCGGGGGATCCCCTGGTCATCACCCTTAAGGGTATAACAAAGGCTTATGCCAAGGTTGCCGCCCTGGGGGGGGTGGATCTGGTTATTCCGCCGGGGAGCATATTTGGGATCATTGGAAAGAGCGGGGCCGGCAAGTCCACGCTGCTGCGGATTATGAGCCTTTTGGAGAGCCCCGACCAGGGGGAGGTGTATTACGGGCCGGACCGGGTGGATACCCTACGGGGTGCGGCGCTGCGGGAACGGCGGCGGAAGATGGGGATGATTTTTCAGAATTTTAATCTCATGTCTTCCCGGAATGTGGCGGGGAATGTAGCCTATCCTTTGGAGATTGCGGGAATTCACCAGCGGCAGATCCGCGAGCGGGTGGAGGAGCTGCTGGAACTGGTGGACATTCAGGATAAACGGAAGGCCAGGCTGCGGGAGCTTTCCGGCGGCCAGAAACAGCGGGTGGCCATTGCCAGGGCCCTGGCGGCCAAGCCGGAGGTCCTTTTTTGCGACGAGGCGACGAGCGCCCTGGATCCCCTGACGACCTGGTCCATCCTTTCCCTGATTCGGGAACTCCGGGAAAAGATGCGGATTACCGTGGTGCTGATCACCCATCAAATGGAGGTGATCCGCGCCGTTTGCGAAGAGGTGGCGGTGCTCTCCGAAGGCCGTTTGGCGGAACGGGGGACCGTGAAAGATGTTTTCGCCCGTCCCCGTTCGGCGGCGGCCAGGGAATTGCTGACCGGCCGGGACGGTTTTTCCGGGGAAGGGCCGGCGGCATTTCCGGATTCAGGGGCCGCCTTTAATTCGGGGAAGGAGGGGGAACAATGACCAAGACCCAGTTTTTCGGCATTCTGACTCTGCTGCCCCAGGCTACGCTGGAGACCGTCTATATGACTTTTTTCTCCACCCTGATCGCCGCGGCCCTGGGTTTTCCCCTGGGGACGGTGCTGTACTGCACCTCGCCGGTGGGGCTGTTCCCCCGGCGGCTTCTCTACAACACCCTGTCCCGGATCGTCAATATCCTCCGTTCCCTGCCCTTCATTATCCTGATGATCCTGCTTATCCCCCTGTCCCGGCTTATCGTGGGGACCAGTATCGGTCCCACGGCGGTGATCGTGCCCCTGTCCATCGCGGCGGCCCCCTTTGTGGCCCGCGTCGCGGAGGCGGCCTTGCAGGAGGTTGACAACGGGGTGCTTCTGGCGGCCCGGGCCATGGGGTCCACCAATTTTCAGATTATCCGCAAGGTGCTTATTCCCGAGACCCTGCCTTCCCTGGTGTCCGGTCTGGCCCTGACCGTCATCAGTCTTATTGGCTATTCCGCCATGGCCGGGGCTATCGGCGGGGGGGGGCTGGGGACGCTGGCGATCAACTATGGCTATTACCGGTTCCGCACCGACGTAACGATAGCGGCGGTGATCGTGCTCCTTATCATGGTGGAAGCGGTGCAGTTTGCCGGTACGGCGTTGAGCCGGGTCCTGCTTTCAAAGCGTTGACCGGCGTGCGAGTCTGTCCCCGGAGGGGCAGCATCACTTAGGCTTGAATCCGCCGGGAGGCGGTTTAAAAATCGAGGAGGAAAAGATGAAAAAGGTAGATGCGGCCCCGGGGGCCGCCCGGTTGTTCTTGTCCGCGGTCATGGCGCTTGCCCTGGTATCACCGCTTTGCGCCAGGGCCGCGAGGGAAAAGGAATCCGCCCAGGTCCTGGTGGTGGGGGCCACCGTCAATCCCCACGCTATTATGCTTAATTTGATCAAATCGGACCTGGCGGCCCAGGGGATCGAACTACGGATCCGTGAATTCGCGGACTACGTTGTTCCCAACACCGCCCTTATCGCCGGGGACCTGGACGCCAATTTCTTCCAGCATATCCCCTATCTGGAATCCAACGAGGAATGGAGCGCCGCCCTGACCAACGCCTTCGGGGTCCATGTAGAACCCTTTGGGCTTTATTCCCGGAAAATTACGCATATATCCGAGCTGAAGGAAGGTTCCACGATTGCCATCCCCAACGATCCCTCCAACGGAGGCCGGGCTTTGCTCCTGCTCCAGGCGAACGGGATCATCACCCTCAAGGCAGGGGCGGGAATCACCGCCACCCCCCTGGACATCGATTCGAATCCCAAGAATCTGCGGTTCCGGGAACTTGAGGCCGCCCAGCTTCCCCGGTCCCTGGATGATGTGGACGCGGCGGCCATCAACGGGAACTATGCGCTGGAGGCGGGGTTTAACCCCAGGCAGGACTCCCTGATCATCGAGGGGGCCGAGTCCCCCTATGTGAATATCGTGGTCGTCCGCAAGGGTTTTGAAAAGGATCCCCGGATTCTGGCTCTGGAGGCGGCTTTGCGTTCCCAGAAGATCAAGGATTATATCAACGCGAACTACAGCGACGGCAGCGTGGTGGCGATTTTCTAGTCCTTGATTACGCTACATCACCGGATAAGCGAAACAACCGGGAATAAGAATGTTAACCACAAAGGCGCACCAAGGCGAGCTACGGCTCGCCAGGAACACGAAGGAAATAAAAAATCCCTGCCGCAGAGCGGCGGGGTATCTACCCCAAGGGAATGAAAAAGTACCTTCAATCCCCGCCTTCGTGCGCCTTCCTCGCCTTCGTGGTGAATTTCTTCCGTCCGCATATCCGGTCTTTTAGGCTAAGCAGCCGGCCGGTGAGGGAAGGCGTCCTTTTTCAAAAACGGAGTAGACGCCTAAGATTGCTGCCGGCTTGATAATACATGTCTGGTTTTTGGAGCGGGCGTGTTGACAGGCGTGTTTGATCCAAATAATGGCCCTGTTCAATAACCCGGTTGGTTATTGAACAGGGCTTGCGAAAAATGCGGAAGTTCCGCGCCGGCGGCCTTTCCAACCCGGCCATGACGCGCATTGCCCCCCTCCGTAAATCGGGTTATCCTTTCCGGGGGGATAGATGGGAAACCGACAGAGCGCCACCAGGACCTTTGGAATTCTTACCGCCGGGGGGGACTGTCCGGGGCTGAACGCCGCTATCCGGGGAGTCTGCCGGGCCGCTTACGACCGCTACGGCATGCGGATTGTGGGCATCGCCAACGGCTACCTGGGGCTTATCCGGGAGAACTGGCGGTTCCTGCAGCCGGCGGATACCCACGGGATCCTGACCAGGGGGGGCACCATCCTGGGGGCCAGCCGGGAGAAGCCCTTCAAGACGAAGAAGGACGAAAGCGACAGTGAGATTGAGGAGGACAAGGTCCAGGCCATCAAGGATAACTACCGGAAGCTGAACCTGGACTGCCTGGTTGTGCTGGGGGGGAACGGCACCAATACGACCGGCTACCTCCTGGCCCAGGAGGGCCTTAACGTCCTGGGGCTGCCCAAAACCATAGACAACGACATTGCCGGGACCGACCGGACTTTCGGGTTCCATTCGGCCCTTGCCATTGGGACCGAGGCCATCGACCGGCTCCACTCCACCGCCCAAAGCCACAACCGGGTTATCGTTATCGAGTTGATGGGCCACAAGGCGGGCTGGCTGGCCCTTTACGCCGGGGTGGCCGGGGGCGGGGACGTGATACTGATCCCGGAGATTCCCTACGACATGAGGGCGATTGGCCGGCATCTGGAACGGCGGGCCGCCGAGGGAATGGACTACTCCATCGTGGTGGTGGCCGAGGGCGCCCTTTCCACGGCGGAGGCCGCGATGGACAAGAAGGGGCGGAAAAAGTACCGTGCGGAAACGGGAAACCCCTCCATCGGCTACCGGGTGGCCCGGGAGATTGAGGCGGAAACCGGCATGGAAACCCGGGCCACGGTCCTGGGCCATGTGCAGCGGGGGGGAATTCCCAGCGCCTCCGACCGGGTCCTGGCCACCAGCCTGGGGACCGCCGCCGCCGATCTCCTGGCGAAGGGCGCCTACGGCCGCATGGTGGCCCTTATCGGGGATTCTATCGATTCGGTGGATCTGAGCGTTCCCGCGGGGAAGGTGAAGAACGTGCCCCCGAACCACTACATGGTGGACACCGCCCTGGCGGTAGGCACCTGCCTGGGGAATTAGCGCCCAGCCGCCTGCTTGCCGGCGATTCCCCTGCCCGGTTTAAAGGTTTAAAAGCCCCCTATCATATATGTATGTTGGGCGCATTTTTTGCGGCGAAGCCGCAAAAAACCGGGCTATCCGCTCCAATTTTTGCTTCGCAAAAATTCCGCTCCTATCCCTTGCGCGGGCGAAAGCCGTGCGGGGCACGGCTTTCGCTTTCGCTGTGCCCCGCCGTTTTCGTGTAAGGGTCCGCGTTTTGGCGCGCCGCGCCAAAACGCGGGATCCTCGCGGAATTTTGCACGGCTCCCTCGCCCCGGCGCCGCATTTCCCGCTTCCCCATATCCCGCCCCCTGGACGAAGCACAATACCGGGCGGCGCATTGGCGCGGAAGACGCGCCAGGGCAATGGGGCCGCTAGAACTCGAAGGGGGTCCGGTGCAGGCGGCTCCACTTGCCGGGGCTTATGCCGGTAATTTCCTTGAACTGGCGGAAGAAATATTTTACATCCCGGTAGCCGCACTTTTTCGCCACCTCGTAGACCCGGTAATTTCCTTCCATGAGCAGCCGCGTGGCCAGGGCGACGCGCCGCCGTTTAAGATATTCGTTAAAATGAACGCCGGTTTGTTTTTTGAATTTTTCGGAGAAATACGAATAATTGACCGAAACCTGGTTTGCCGCCTGGGCCATGGTAATGTCTTCGGTAAGGTGGTCCTTTATCCAGGCAAGGGCCTCGTCGATAAAACCCCGCCCCCCGTTCCCCAATTCCTCCGGCCCCGCCCCTTCCCGCATAAGGCTTCGGACCGCGTCCATAAGTTCCTTCCGGTCCACCGGTTTCAGGATATAGGAGGAGGCGTGGTAATTTATTGCCTTTTGCGCGTAGGAAAATTCGTCGTAGCCGGAAAGGACGATGATATGAATGTCTTTATTGCTGGACGACAGGCGAAGCCGCCGCATCAATTCAAGGCCGTCCATCTTGGGCATCCGAATATCGGTGATAAGAATATCCGGCTTTTCCCGGACCGCCAGTTCCAGGGCATCTTCGCCGTTTTTTGCCTCGAATAAAACAATGCCGCCGGAAAATTCTTCGGAGAGAATCTTTTGTATCCCCGCCCGGATATTCTTTTCGTCATCGACGACGAGTATCTTTGTCATGGCCTTCACCTGATCTGTTCCGGTATGGGGACCCGGACCAGAGCTCCCCCGCCGGGGGCGTTTTCAATCCGCAGCTCCCACTGGGGGCCGTAAAAAGCGGACAGCCTGTGCTGTATGTTTCTTAATCCTATGCCCTTTCCCTTTTCTTCCGCCCCCCCGGCCAGTTCCGCCGCGTCGATGCCGGGGCCGTAATCCCGGACGTTGATCCACAGGGCATCCTCTTTTTTCTCCGTCCACAGTTCTATAAGGGCGTCTTCCCCCCGGGGTTCTATGGCATGGTGGAAGGCATTTTCCACCAAAGGTTGAATGAGCATTTTGGGGATCCGGCGATCCATGCAGAGGGGATCGAAATGTTCTTTTAGGGTGATACGGTAGTCGTTGCGGATATTGAGGAAATCAATATAGGAGCGGATATATTCAAGTTCTTCCCGGAGGCTGACCTGGCTTTGGCCGGAACGCAGGCAATAGCGGAGCATCCTGCCCAAAAGGGTAACGCTTTCCACGACGGAGGATTCCCCCGCCAATTCCGCCTGCATTTTAATCGTCTCCAGGGCGTTGTAAAGAAAATGGGAATTAATTTGATTCTGCATGACCCGCAGTTCGGTCTCCGCCACCAGCCGCTGTTCCTCGGTTATCTGGGCGATTAATTCCCGAATCCGGGCGACCATGTTGTTAAAGCTCTGGGCCATGCCGGATATCTCGTCGTTCCCTTCCTCCGCAATGCTCAAGTCCAGGTTGCCCCGCCTGATTTCCCCCATGCTGTTCATGATCCGGTAGAGGCGGCCCATCATTCTGGCGGTAACGAAGCGGATAAAGAGAAAAAGCAGGACCGTAGAAAGGATGACGCCGGTTCCGGCGGCGATTCGCAGGTAATCAATCGCCGATCCCCCCAGCTCCCCGCTGCAGTCCCGCACAAAGAGCAGATCGCTGTTCGACGCCCTTTGCCACAGGAAAAAGCGTCTTTTCCCCTCAAGCCGAATCCTGAGGATTCCATCGGCCTTTCCCTCCGCGGCCTGGAGTATCTGTCCGGCCGCCGGGGATTCCGGGCTTTCCCCCAGGGCCCTGCCGCCGGAGAAGACAAAATACCGGCGGTCCTCCTGGCGTTCCAGGAAAGGAAAAAAATCCGCCATAGGCATCAGCAGTTGGAGGTTTCCAATGCGGCGTTTCCGCACCAACATGCCGGTTGTATAGGAAACCATGGAGGCCCCTTCCGAACCGGTAAGGATTCCGCCGGGGTAGCCGTAATGCCAGCGCCGTTCCTTAACAGAATCGCCGTCTTCCAGGGGGCCGCGAAGCCGGTCCCGGCGGAAGAAGACGGGCCAGCGTTCCGGGATCTCCGGGTCGTCAACAAAAATACGGATGCTAACCTGGGGGGAGGAGAACTGAAGCCGCTCCAATTCGCCGCAGAGGGCCCACATCTTGAAGACCATGGCGGTTTTATCTGATTTATCGGTAAACAGAAAAAAGTCATCCATACCGGGATTCCCGATAACGGCGCTCTCTATCCGCATAAACAGTTCGACGCACTGATCGGCGTGCCGGGCGGCTTCTTTTAATTCGTCCGCCACCGCCGTAGTTATCCTGCGGTACTCCATGTTCCAAATCTGTTCGGTACCGATAAGGATAGCTACGGCCAGGGGGACGGCAACAATCAAGGTATAAACCAAAACCATCCGCCGGGAAAAAATCCGGCCCTTCCTGTTTTTCCCCGAAAGGACAACCGGAGCGGGGCTGTATCCTGGATTCCCAGGTCGGGTGGTTTTCACGGCTCCAGAATACAGCCCGGAAAGCTAATTAATTCCCAGCTTCCTTTTGTTTTCCCGCATGATGGCGGTCTGCGCGGTCTGAACCTTGGCGTAGCCCCGGTCGGCTTTGAACTTCTGAAATTCGCTCCAGATAGCGTCAAACTCCGCCTCGGTCTTTGCCAAAATAAGCCGGGGCAGATCCCTTCCCCAGCGGCGGCCGATTTCGTTGATGATGAGGTCTTCGTCGGTGCCCGGAACCATATTCATGTTACTGTACTGGGATGTGGAATTCACATAGGGGACGGTCCAGTCAATGGCCTGGGCCCTGGCGGGGGGCCGGGGATTCGGCGGATACTGGCGGCGCCAACTGGGCTGGGTCAGCATCCAGAAACAGCCGTCGAAGCCGTACTCAAGTTCCTGCCGGTTTTTGTCGGTGGTATTCAGTTCCACCATTTCCGGTTTCAGGGTGGGAATATTGTTCACCATGTCGTAGGTTACGCCGGGGATGCCGTAATTGATCGCCAACTGGCCCTCGTTGCTGAGGAAATAGGTGATAAACTGGATGGCCCGGGCTTTGTCTTTGCAATTCTTGGAGATGAGGGTGACTACCCAGCCGGAGATGCCCGCCCCGCCGGAGAGGGTGGGAGGATCCCTGCGGATATTTTTGGGGCCTTCCACGGCGATGTAGATCATGTTGGGATCCCGGGCGTAAAGGGCGTCCGCGGGGGCCTGCATATCGCTTATCTGGTAGAGCATGCTGAAATACCGGCCCTGGGCGATCTTTTCCTCCATCTGGGCCCGCTTATCAACAAAAACATCCATGGATATGAGTCCTTCCTCGGCGGCCTGGCGGAGGCATTTGAGCCAGCGGACATACTCAGGATTGTCGGGCCCCAGGTTGGGATCCACATACTGGTTGGCGACTTCCTGGGGCTGGGCCAGGAAGTTCAGGAGGTAGCTCTGGAGGGAATAGTTCCCCGTATCGCCGAATTCATGGAAACCGATGGGGATGATGGGCTGGCCGTCGATTGAAGGATACTTCTGCTTGGCCGCCCGCAGGGCGCTCAGGAAACCTTCGGGGGTGGTCATGTCGGGGCTGCCGATGCCTTCGTACATGTCCTTACGCACCAGGAAGGTCTGGTTTGAAGTCAACTGGCCCTTGTAGGTAATGTAATCCGCCGGCGGGGTGGCGGAATTGGGATAGGAATACACATTCCCGTCGCTCTTGGTAAACCAGCCCAAAAGCTGGGGATTGGCGACCTTAAAGAAATAGGGATCGTACTGCTCCGCCAGTTTGTTCAAGGGTTCCACCATGCCGGCGTCGATCATTTCGTTGATCTGGGCCGCCCCGTTGTCCAGGGTAATAAGATCCGGGAGGGCGTTGCCGGCGATCATGGCGTTAAGCCGTTCCGCCTCGTTCCCCGCGGGCACGATAAAACGCACATTTACCCCCGTGTTTTCGGTGATAAACTTGGACACCCGGTTCTCCCCCCATTTCCTGGCAAACCACGCGAAGTTGATGTACCAGTCAAAGGTGATCGGGGTTGAGGCGTTGGCCTTCCATCCCGGAGTATCGGCGGTCCCTGCCGCCGCGCCGCCGGACGGCCGCCTTGAATCCTGCCTGTTGCCCGCCGCGAAAACGAGGGGGGCGGACAGCGCCAGAATCAATACCGCTGCAAACAATTTCTTCATGCTTTCCTCCAAAAAACAGTAATAGAGTTATTGGCGGAAACTGAAGTTTCCGCAAACAACAACCGCTTAAAAAATATTGCCAGGGGACCCGCGGACGCGGGTCCCCCCATGGCCTAGCCCTTAATGGAACCGATCATGACTCCCTTGACAAAATACTTCTGCAAAAACGGGTAGATGCAGATAATCGGCGCGGTGGTTACGACCATGGTTGCCAATTTAAGAGACTGGGAACTTACCCGGCTGGTGGTTATCTCGGTGGGGATTTCCCCTACCAGGGTCCCGGTCATGGACGCGGCGGCCACGATGCGGTACAGGAAGGTCTGGATGGGCTGGAGATCGGGGTTGTTGATATACATGACCCCCATAAAATAATCGTTCCAGTGGTACACCCCGTTAAAAAGGGCGATGGTCGCCAGAACCGCCGTGGAAAGGGGTATCACGATCCGCACAAAAATAATGAAATCATTGGCCCCGTCGATTTTTGCCGACTCTTCCAGGCCCGGGGGAATCTCCCGAAAAAATGACATAAAGATAATCAGATTGTAAAAATTAAAGAGGGCGGGGATGATGTAGACCAAGAAATTATCGTAAAGCCCGATGCTCCGCAGAAGAATGAAGTAGGGAATAAGGCCGCCGCCGAAAAACATGGTAACAGTTCCGATGATCAGGTATGCCTTATTGCCCATGATGTGTTTTTTTGAAAAGGCGTAGGACACCATGGAAGTAAAGAACACGCTGGAGACGGTCCCGATAAGGGTCCGCCAGATAGTTACATTGAAAGCGCGAAGAATTGACCGGTCAAGAAATACGGTCTCGTAACTCCTTAGGGAAAATTTCCGGGGCCACCAGTAGATGCCCCCGAACAGGGCATCCTGGGAATCGTTGAAGGAAAGGACAATCGTATACCAGACCGGATAAAGGATGAGAAAACAGACAAGGAGCATGATAAGGACAATCACTCCGTCGGCGATAGATTCTGCGTTGATTTTCCTGAAAGACATCTTTTTTATTCCTGGCATCCCGGCGCTCCTTGCGGTCTTTTAGAATAGCGTTTTTAGGCGGTTGTTGTTCAGAAACCGAAGTTTCTGAACAACTCTACCCTTAGAATAGCGATACATCGTTTATCCTTTTGGTAATTTTATTGGCGATATACAAAAGGATGAACGCAAATACTGATTTAAAAAGTCCGATGGCGGTGGCGTAGGAGAATCGCATGCCCCGCATGGCCACGGTGTATACATAAATATCCAGCACCGTACTCCGGGGGGCGTTCAGGGGATTCCACAAGACAAAGATCTGATCGAAATTCGAGTTCAGAAGCCCCCCCACGGCGAGGATAAAAAGCACCGTTACCGTTCCCTTGATGGAGGGCAGGGTGATGGACCACATGCGGCGCAGCCGCCCCGCGCCGTCTATCTGGGCGGCTTCGTAGAGCTCCTGATCGATGCCGGCAATGGCCGCCAGATAAATGATCGCCCCCCAGCCCAATTCTTTCCAGATTTGGGATATGACGACAATGTGCCAGAAATACTGGGGATAGGCGAGATAGGTGACTCCCTCGTTAATCAGGCCCAGGGACATAAGAATCTGATTGAAGAAGCCCGTCTCGGAAAGCCAGGTGGTAAGAATGCCGCCCAGCACCACCCAGGAAAGGAAGTGGGGAAGATAGGAAATTGTCTGGACCACCCGCTTAAGCCGCCGGATCCTGATTTCGTTTAACAGCAGGGCAAATATGATGGGCGCGGGGAATCCAAAGAGGAGCCGCAGGATGCTTAAGCCCAGGGTGTTCATCATAATATCGACAAATTCGGGATCCCGGAAAAAGGTGATAAAGTGCTGGAATCCGGCCATCGCCGCCCAGGGGGATTGGAGAAATTCCTGGCTAAAGAGGGCCTGGGTAATCCGGTAGTTCCGCTTAAAGCCCACCAGAATGCCGTACATCGGGGCGTAATTAAAAATGAGCATCCAGGCAAGGCCGGCCAGCGCCATTATTTGGAGATACTTCTCTTCCTGGAGCCGTACCAGAAAACTTTTCTTTTTCATGGGGGTAGTATGAGAGCGAATTCCGCAAAAGGGGTAGAGTGAAAAATTTCGGAAAGGTGTGTTTTTTTCTGTTGCGGGAGAGAAAAGCGGGGAGGACGGCGGTTCCCGCGCTTGCGGGGGGCGCGGTTTTTCCATTATGGTAGCCTTGGCCGGGGACCGCCGCCGGGACACACGGCGCGGCGTACAGCCGGCGGCAGGCTGGCTTGGGGGGAGTGTGGGGCAAGGCCCCAAACTCCGCACCGGGAATAGCAGCGCGCGGAGCGCGCCGGTCAGAAGGCGCAAAACGGCGCACGCCGTTTTGCGCCCGCGCAAGGGATAGGAGGGGTGCGGAGCAGACCCGGCGCAAAGCGCCGGGGCCGGAGGCGAAGCCGGAGCCCCGGATAGCCCGGTCCCCGCCGGACCGCCAGGGCCGGCGGGGATGCGCCCAACATACAGGCAATATTCGGCGTTTCTAATAATACATTGCGGAAGGAGTGGGTTATGCTGGAAAAACTGGACCGGAACAGGGTAAAGGGCCTCCTGAGGGCCCGGGGCAAGGTCCTCGTCAACGGCGAGGGGGAGGAGATCCTGCTGAACGGCTGGGGGCTGGGGAACTGGCTGCTCTGCGAGGGCTATATGTGGCTGTCCCGGGACAGCCGCAGCTTTGACCGGCCCCGGAATATCGAGGAGACAATCCGGGACCTGGCCGGGAGCGCCTACGCGGAGCGGTTCTGGCGGGCCTTCCGGGCCAGCTATATCACGGCGGAGGACATCAAGCGGATGGCAGAGCTGGGATACAACTCCCTGCGGATTCCCTTTAATTGGCGGCTTTTTATGGAAGATGAGCCGGGGGAAATCCGGTTCCGGGAGGAGGGTTTCAGCCTGCTGGACCAATGCCTTGCCTGGTGCGAGGAATACCGGATCTACGCCTTTCTGGACCTCCACGGCGCGCCGGGGGGCCAGACGGGGGACAACATCGACGATTCCCGGGACAACCTGCCCCGGCTTTTGACGGACCAGGATTACTGGGACAAGGGCATCGCCCTGTGGCGGGAGCTGGCCCGGCGCTACCGGGACCGCTGGATTGTGGGGGGCTACGATCTGCTGAACGAACCTATCCGCACGGTCCGCTTCGATTATCCCAACGTCGATCACCT
>JAIRSD010000081.1 GCA_031255615.1 Treponema sp.
AGGCCCGCCCTGGAACTTACCATGACCGACAGCCGGCATATCCCCAACTGGCGGGAGCGGGATTACCGGGAGGTGAAGCCCCGGCGGGTCCTGGACTACGCCACCACCTACAACAACAACGGAAACAATGTGGACCCGGAACAGGAGCTTATGGGGGCTCTGGAGAATCAGATGACCTATACACTCCTGGCCCAGGCCGCCGCCTTTGAGTTTGGCCAGGTCAGCCGGGCGCTGCGTTAAGGCCGCCGTCCGCGCATAGAGGAGAGCCGTAATGGGAATTTTTAGTTCGATTAGTATTGCCGCCACCGGTATGAGCGCCGAGCGGCTTCGCCATGATGTGATTTCGGATAATATCGCCAACGTGTCCACTACCCGCACGAGCGAAGGGGGGCCTTTCCGCCGGAGCAGGGTGATCATGCGGCCGGTGGCCGAAGGTCCCTACTGGCGTTCCCCTTTTCTCCCCGATTCTCTGGATAACGGCAAGGGGAAAGGGGTGCGGGTCCTGGAGGTGCAGAAGGATTACGCCGCGGAAAATAAGCTGGTCTACGATCCTACCCACCCGGACGCCATTAAGTCCGGGCCCCGGGAAGGCTATGTGGAGATGCCGAACGTAGATATTGTTACCGAGATGGTTGACCTTATCGCCGCCAGCCGGGCCTATGAGGCGAACGCGGCAATCATTGACGGGTCCAAGTCCATGTTCCAGCGGGCCCTGGAAATCGGAACAAGGTAAGTAAATAAGAGGAGGGGATTATGGACATAGCGAATACCGGGACGGTAAACACCGGATGGTACGATGCCGCCGCCGGCGCCCTGCGGATGAAGACGACCCATCCGAAACATTTGCAGGCCGATTCTTATACCAGGGCCGGAGGCTTTACCGGTCCCGCGGGGCAAAGCATCCTTGATCTTGAGAAGGTTACCGGCGCCGGGGCGGTAACCCGGGCGGGAACCTTTGAGGAGGCCATGCTTTTGGCGTTGGATCAGGTTTCCGCCGCGGATACCTTCGCCGCGGATCTGGCCCAGCGGGCGATCACCGAACCTGATACGGTGGATATCCACGATTTAACCATTGCCCAGGCCAAGGCCGGTATGTCCCTGGATATTACCAGGAACATACTCAGCCGCCTGGTTCAGGGCTGGAGGGACATCATCAATACAAGATAGTGACGGGTGAATAGCGGGATTCCGCTGCTTGCTTTACGAGGGGGGGGAATATGGATTGGTTAAAAAAATTGTTTGCCCAAATTCAAGGGCTCTGGGCCAAGTGGTCCCTGGTTCAGCGGATCATCCTGGGGGTCATTGTATTGGCGGTGGTTGGGGGGCTTGCCGCCCTCTTTTCGTTTTCTTCGGTTCCTACGCTGGTGCCGGTTATTGACGTACCCATTCAGGATGAGCTGGCCCGGGACCGGATTATTACCCGAATCAATGAGGAGGGAATCCGGGCGGAGGTATCCCCTGCCGGGATAATCCAGGTTATTGATGAGCCCACCGCCCGGCGGCTCCGCTCCCTCCTTATCCGGGAGGATCTTATCCCCATGGGCACCGATCCCTGGGCGATTTTCGATCAGAATCGCTGGACAATCACCGATTTTGAGCGGAACGTCAATTTCCGCCGGGCCCAGACCAGGATGGTTACCGACCATATCAAAGCGCTGGATGAGGTGGACGACGCCAATGTGACGGTGGTGTTCCCGGAGCGGACTCTGTTCCGTTCCGAGCAGAATCCCACTACCGCCAGCGTAATCATCACCCCCCGACCGGGAAGCGATATTACCACTAACCGGAAGAAGATCGAAGGGATACAGAAGCTGCTCCGTTTCGCCATTGAAGGGCTGGCGGATACCAATATCGTGATCACCGATCAGGCGGGGAATGTGCTTAACGATTTTGAGAACATGGCCGCCGCGGACCGGCTTGTTCTGATTGAGCGGGAAGCCAAACTCATTCAAACCCTGGAGGCTAAATACCGGGCCCAGGTTCTCGGCGCTTTGCAGAAAACCTTTGGGGACGACCGAGTCCGGGATCTTAATATTAAGATCGATATGGATATGTCCCGGAAAAGCATTGAACGGGAAGAGTACTCCCCTATTGTAAAGAATCCCCGGACTCCGGGGCTGCCCTACGACGATTCGGTCCGGGTTGATTCCTTTACCCTCTCGGAAACCGTGTCCGATACTACCTGGGAGGGAACCGGCTTTAATCCTGAAGGCCCCGCCGGGGTGGAAGGTCAGACTCCCCCGGCTTTCAAGGATATGTCGAATCTCTTCGGCAAAATGTCCCAGCAGACCAGGACCCACAACGAGGTGGTGAACAGCGAAAAGTCCCAGGAGGAACGGAGCCCCCAGATTGACCGGGTTACCGTATCGGTTAATATTGACGGCCAGTGGAAATGGAAGCGGGATGAAAAAAAGAATCCGGTGATAACCGACGATGGTTCCATTGAGCGGGAGTATACTCCCGTACCGCCGGAACAGATTCGTTCCGCCCAGCTCCTGGTTCAGGACGCGGTGGGTTACAACGCGGGCCGGGGGGATTCGGTAACGGTGCAGAACATTCCCTTTGACCGGACCGCCCAGTTTAAAGAAGAAGACTCCGCCTATTTCAGGCAGAAACAGCTTCAGACCACATTGCTGATATTCCTTATCGGCGTGGTTGTCCTCCTGATCTCCTTTATTATTTTCCGGGCCGTTAGCAGGGAACTGGAACGGCGGCGGAGGCTGGCGGAAGATGAACGGGCCCGGCGGGAACAGGCGATTCGGGAAAGCGCCATTGCCCAGGCGGAAGAGGAAGGGCTGGATGTATCCATCTCGGTGGAAGAACGGGCCCGGTTGGAACTACAGGAGAACGTGGCCAACATGGCCAGGGAACATCCGGAAGACGTGGCCCAGCTTATCAGAACCTGGCTCTTGGAGGAATAGAAGATGGCAAAGGCAGCGACGGCTTCCGGCGGGGCGGCAAACGCAACCGCCGCGGGGGGAAAGAAAAAGGGCGGCAAAGAATTCAACGGCCGGCAAAAGGCCGCCATATTCCTTGTGTCCATCGGTTCGGAAATCTCCGCGGAGGTTTTCAAATACCTGCGGGAGGATGAGATAGAGACCCTGACCTTCGAGATCGCCCGGATGGAGACCATTGAGCCCGATCAAAAGGACGCGATCCTCCAGGAATTCCAGGAACTGATGATGGCCAACCAGTTCATCACCACCGGCGGCATCGACTACGCCAGGGAACTATTGGAGAAATCCCTGGGAAGTCAAAAGGCCATTGATATCATCAACCGGCTTACCTCAAGCCTCCAGGTTAGGCCTTTTGACTTTATCCGCCGCACCGATCCGGCCCATCTTCTAAACTTTATTCAGCAGGAGCATCCCCAGACCATCGCCTTGATTCTGGCGTACCTGGAACCCAACAAGGCCAGCGTGATTTTGCAGAATCTTCCCAACGACGTGCAAAGCGACGTGTCCCGTCGAATCGCCACCATGGACCGTACCAGCCCGGAGGTGCTGCGGGAGGTTGAACGGGTTCTGGAGAAGAAACTTTCCACCCTTTCCAGCGAGGATTACACCACCGCCGGCGGCGTTGACAGTATCGTGGAGATCCTTAACCTGGTAGACCGGGCGTCGGAAAAACAGATCATTGAGGCCCTGGAAGACGAGGACCCGGAACTGGCGGAGGAGATCAAGAAACGGATGTTCGTCTTCGAGGATATCGTCATGCTGGACGACCGGGCTATTCAGAAGGTCCTGCGGGAGGTGGACTCCCAGGAACTTGCCAAGGCCCTTAAATCGGTGGATACCGAGGTGCAGGACAAGATCTTCCGCAATATGTCCAAACGCGCCGCGGGGATGCTGAAGGAAGACATGGAGTATATGGGGCCGGTCCGCCTGAAGGATGTGGAGGAGGCCCAGCAAAAAATTGTCTCCATCATCCGGCACCTGGAGGATACCGGGGAAATCGTGGTCGCCCGGGCCGGCGAAGACGAATTGGTTGTCTAGTAGTCTGTGCGGGGAGTCGGTAATTCCAGGTTTAGAAAACGCTGAATATCGAATGTATGTTGGGCGCATTTTTTGCGGCCCGCCGCAGGCGGGCCGCAAAAAACCAGGCTATCCGCTCCAATTCCCCGCCCCCTCCGGGGGCGGGGAATTCCGCTCCTATCCTTTGCGCGGTCCGCGAAAACGGCGTCCCTGCCGTTTTCGCGGGTTCGCCGGTTTTGGCGCTTCCCGCCAAAATTCAGGGACCCATCCGCGGCCTGCGCCGGCCTCCGTGCCGGCGCGGTTTTCGCTTTTCCCCGCTGTTTTGGAGCGGGCTGCGGGCAGGGGCGGTATTCATGCCCCGGCGTACCCCCGGTATGCCGGGGATTCCCGGCGCGAAACGGACCGGGAGCACACTGAGAATTGCCGGCGAGGAGTAGGGAGTGGCAAAAGCGGTTTTTAGGGCAAACGAGATAACCCTCAGCGGTTCCAGGATCGTGTTGGCCCCCCCCACCTCATTCGAGGAACTGGCCTACCTTGCCCCCCGGGAAGACCCGGTGGAGGCCGTGGAACCCGTTGAGCTTTACACCGGCCCCACGGCGGAGGATCTCAAACGGGAAGCCGAAGCCTTTAAGTCCCAATGGGCCCTGGAACGGGAGGCCCTCATCGAAAGCGCCAACACTGAGGCCGAGCGGATCATCACCGAGGCCCGTGAGAAGGCGGCGGCGGAGATGGACCTGAAGATTCGGGAAGGGGAGGATCTTAAAAACGCGGCGGCGGCGGAAGCGGAGCGGATGACGGCGGAAGCCGGGGAGCGGATTCAGAAACTTGAAGCGGAATCCCATCTGACCCTGGAGGATGAAAAACGGGAAGCCCTGGAGGAGGGGCGGAAAGCGGGCTATGAAGAAGGCTATGCCCAGGGTAAGGCGGAGGTCGAGCGGCTTGTCCAGCGGACCCAGGCGGTCCTTGAGCGGGCCCAGGATAAACGGGGGGAAATTCTTACGGAGGCAGAACAGGAGATTGTTGATCTGGTTCTCCTTTTGACCCGTAAGGTGGTAAAGACTATTACCGAAAGCCAGCGGAACGTGATCCTTCAGAACGTGATCCAGGCCCTGCGGAAGGTGAGGGCCCGGGGGAATGTGATCATCCGGGTAAACATAGCGGATCTTAAGCTGACGACAGAACATACCAGGGATTTTATCCAGATGATGGAAGGAACGGGTATCCAGGTAGTGGAAGATTCCACCGTGGGTCCCGGCGGCTGCGTCATCGAAACCGACTTTGGGGAGATCGACGCCCGGATCTCCAGCCAACTGGCGGAAATGGAGGCGAAGATTTTAGAAATGTCCCCCATTAAAACTAAACCGAAATCCTCCTCCAGCGCCCGGACCAAAGCCGCCGCCCCCGGAGCTGCGGGATCGCCGGCTGCCGAAGGGGTCTAGCCCGCTATGGAAACTATCTTCGCCAAATACCGCAGGGCCGCCGAGGGGATCGATCCTATTAAGTGTATGGGCCGAATCTCCCGGGTCCAGGGAATATTAGTGGAAAGCCGGGGGCCCCAGGCCACTATCGGCGAGATCTGCCGGATCGCTTTAAGCCGGGAGCGGAGGACGATCTTCGCGGAGGTGGTGGGGCTGCACGACGAGTTTGTCCAGCTCATGGTCTACGGCGGTACCGGCGGAATCGAAATAGGAGACCGGGTGGTTGCCACCGGGAATCTCCTGGAAGTGCCGGTTTCTCCCCGGCTCCTGGGGAGGGTTTTGGATTGCATGGGGAATCCCAGCGACGGCAAGGGAGACATCGGCGCCCTCCTTCGCTACCCCGCCATGGCGAATCCCCCGGATCCCCTCAGCCGCCGGCAGGTGACCGAGCGGATCGTTACCGGAGTCCGGGCCGTTGACGGACTCCTGGCGGTGGGCAGGGGGCAGCGGATGGGCATTTTCGCCGGTTCCGGGGTAGGGAAATCCACCCTCCTGGGCATGATTGCCCGGAATACCAATGCCGACGTAAATGTGGTCGCCCTGATCGGCGAACGGGGCCGGGAGGTTGTGGACTTCATCGAAAACGATCTGGGCCCCGAGGGGCTTGCCCGTTCGGTGTTGGTGGTGAGTACCTCGGAATCCCCGCCCCTGGCCCGGCTCCGGGGCGCCTATGTGGCCGCCGCGGTGGCGGAGTACTTCCGGGATCAGGGGCTGGACGTGATGCTCCTCTTTGATTCGATCACCCGTTTCGCCCGGGCCCAGCGGGAGATTGGGCTTGCCAGCGGGGAACCCCCCGCCACCAGGGGCTACACCCCCAGCATGTTCGATTCCATGCCCAAACTTCTGGAGCGCTGCGGTAATTTTGAAAAGGGAACCATTACCGGTTTCTATACGGTCCTTGTGGAAGGAGACGACATGGACGAACCGGTGGCCGATACGGTTCGGGGGATTCTGGACGGCCACATCGTCCTCTCCCGAAATTTGGCCCAGGCCTACCATTATCCCGCCATTGACGTATTGCAGAGTATTTCCCGGAAGGCGGGTAGAGTCGCCGATCCCGGAAGCGTCCGGGCCGCGGGGATCATCCGCCGGCACATGGCGGTCTACGCTGAGGCGGAAGATCTTATCAATGTAGGGGCCTACCACGCGGGTTCCAATCCGGATATCGACGCCGCCATCGCCAGGCATCCGGCTATTGAGGAATTCCTCATACAGGATGCCGAAGAAACATGCCCCCTCTCCGGCACTCTCCAAAAGCTGGGGGAGATCGCCGGGGTTCCCCTCCCGGAAGAAGCCGCCGTCGTCCCGCCTCCCGCTGAAGATGTTCCCGTCTCCGCCCCATGAAACGTTTCCGCTTCGGCCCCGAAAAAATATTGGAACTGCGGAAGCATCGGGAACAGGAGGCGAAGATTGCCCTGGGCAGGGCGGTGTCGGAACTTACGGATATAGAAAACCAACTGAAGGATCTGGCCCTTTTGCGCAGAAAGACCCTTGCGGAACGTCTTACCGCTTCCGGCTTCCCGCAGGATGAGGGCGGCGCCCAATCCGCGTTTCTTGCCGGTTATTACCGGAACTACGAATTCTATTTACAGAGGCTTGACCGCCGGAGAGAGGAGCTTCTGGAGGCCGCCGCCCGGGCCCGGTTAAAGGTGGAGGAAGAACGGAAGGCATATTTGGAATCTTCTCAAGAACGAAAGGTATTGGATAAACTGAAGGAGAAGCGGGCGGTGGAGCACCATCGGGCCGTATTCGCCGAGGAGACGAAGAACCTTGACGACACGGCCCTCCGCCGGGACAACAATAGTTTGAGTCAAGGAGAGTACCATGCGTAAGATCATTAACAAACCGGAAGATTTCGTTGACGAAATGGTAGACGGAATCATCGCTGCCTATGAGGGAAAGATTCGACTGTTGAATGGCGACCGCCGGATTATTCTGAGCGCCTATCCGAAAAAGGAGGGAAAAGTAGGCATTGTTACCGCCGGAGGAAGCGGCCACCTGCCCCTGTTCCTCGGTTATGTAGGCCAGGGCATGTTGGACGGCTGCGCCGTGGGTAATGTGTTTGCCTCTCCCTCATCCCAAAAGATGGCGGATATGATCCGCGCCTGTGATTCCGGCAAGGGAGTCCTCTGTCTTTTTGGTAATTACGGCGGGGATGTGATGAATTTCGAAATGGCCCGGGAGATGGTGGAATTCGACGATATTAAAACCACCGTTGCCCTGGGCCGGGATGATACGGCTTCCGCTCCCAGGGAAAGCGCCGATAAACGCCGGGGGGTGGCGGGAATCGTCTTCGCCTATAAGATCGCCGGCGCCGCCGCGGATAAACTCCTTTCCCTGGAGGAAGCAACCGCCCTGACGCAGAAGGCCCTGGACCGCACCCGCAGCATGGGCTTCGCCCTTTCTCCCTGCATTCTTCCCGAGGTCGGGAAGCCTACTTTTACCATCAACGATGATGAGATCGAGATTGGCATGGGGATCCACGGGGAGAAGGGGATTGAACTGCGCAAGATGATCAGCGCCGATGAACTGGCCCGGATCGCCTTTGACCGCATCACCGCCGATATGCCCCTCTCAAAGGGGGACGAGGTTTCCGTCCTGATCAACGGTTTGGGGGGGACCCCCCTGGAGGAACAATTTATCGTGTACCGGAAGATCCATGCCCTCCTTGGGGAAGCGGGAGTCTCCGTTTTTATGCCCCATGTCGGGGAATTTGCCACCTCCATGGAGATGCAGGGGCTTTCGGTTTCCATCATGCGGCTTGACGCCGAACTCAAGGAACTGCTCAGGGCCCCGGCGATCACCCCCTTCTACACCAGCCTGAATAAGTAGAGGTTGAACATGAACACAGCGACACTGCGGCCGGCCATGGAGACGGTGAACAAACTCATGGCCGCCAACCGGGACTACCTAGTGGAATTGGATCAGCAGAACGGCGACGGGGATCTGGGTATTTCCATGGCCGCCGGTTTCAAGGCCCTCAGCGACTATCTTGCCGCCGCGGAGGAGAAGGACCTGGGCCGGGTCTTTATGAAATGCGGCGGCGTTTTTAACGAGGCCGCCCCTTCTTCCCTGGGGACCATTATTTCCTTCGGCTTTATGGGGATGGCGAAGGCCCTAAAGGGGAAGGAAGATGCCGGGGCGGCGGAACTCGCCGCGGCCATGGAAGCGGGGCT
>JAIRSD010000122.1 GCA_031255615.1 Treponema sp.
CTTGAGGCGTATTACAACCGCCTTCGTATACATTCTGCACTTGACTATGTGGCCCCTGATGTGTTTAACTGTGGGCAAGTCGCTTAATAGTGTCTACCTACTGGGGTAAAGTCCAATTCCTACATACCGCCCTTTTTCTCCTACCATTTCTCCGCTCCTTGGTATAAATTAAGGGCCGGGAGCGATTATCGGATGTCGTGGTGCCACCGTACTCCTATTCGCTGTCTGCCGGGCTCGCGCCCGGCGCAGCGTTTTACTTTACGGCGGCCGGTTTCGACTAATCTTCGTGCCGGGGTTCCCCCGGGCAAGCCCGGATTTCCCCATGCGTAGAATCAACCTGCCGCCGGCTCTCCGGCCTCGTCGGACCAGAGTACCGCGCAATCCCGATAATTCAAAATCATAGTATCTTGGTGGTAAATTTCTTCCATGCCGCATATCCGGTCTTTTAGGCCAAGCGGCCTCCTAGCGTAAAACTCCGCTGGTCTTTTTTGTGTAGATCGAGACGGCGATCATCATCAGCAGGGTGAACAGGTAGGGGATGGCCAGGATGAAATCGGCGGGAACGTTGAGGGCCCCCTGGGCGAAGTTGGAAAAGGCGTCGGCCAGGCCGAAGACGAAGGCCGCCCAGAGGAGGCCCTGGGGCCGCCGGTTGCCGAGGAAGATGACCACGAGGGCAATCCATCCTTTTCCCGAGGAGATATGCGGGACGAAGGCGCGGAGGTTGAGGGTGAGGTAGGATCCGCCGATGCCGCAGGTTAGGCCGGACAGCAAGAAGGCGGCGAAGCGGTAATGGTCCGGTTTCAGGCCCAGGGAGCGGAGGGCTTCGCCCCGTTTCTCGCAGGCCCGCAGCCGGAAGCCGAAGGGGGTCCGGTAGATGGCGAACCAGGAGGCGAAAAGGAGGATCCAACTGGCGTATACATACCAGGTGTGGCCCGAGATCAGATCTCCCAGGACCGGTATGTGGTGGATGCCGGGGATGTTGAACACCCTCAGCCGGGGCAGGTCGTTGAAGACCACCACGCCGCGGGTCTGGAAGAAGCGGAACGAGAGGACCACCGTTAAGCCGGCGGCGAAAAGATTCACCGCCAGGCCGGTGATGAACACGTTGGCCCTTAGTTTAAGGGTGACGGCCCCCATCATCCCGGCCAGGGCTACCGACGCGAGGGCGCCCAGGACGACCCCCCAGAGAAGGCTGCCGGTAGCATGGGCGAAAAATACCCCCCCAAAGGCCCCCGTCAAGAGGAGGCCCTCCAGGGCTATGTTGAGCATGCCCCCCAATTCGGTAAAAAGCCCCCCCATGGCGGCAAAGAGCAGGGGGGTCATAATGGTAACGGCGCTGTGGAGGATGGGAAGGATAGCGTTCATAGGGAAACCCCGTGTTTTTTGAAAAGCTCCAAAAGGACCACGCTGGTTACCAAAAAGAAGACCACCGACTGGACAATGGAGGCGATTTCAACGGTAACATCGGAAAACTGCATGGCGAGCCGCGCGCCGGATCCAATCCAGGCGAAGAAGATCGCCGCGGGGATTACCGCCCGGGGCCTGTTCCGGGCGATAAGGGCCACCGCCAGGCCGTTCCAGCCCATCCCGGAGGAAAATTCCTTCATGGTGGAATAATAGGTGCCGTAGATTGCGATTCCCCCGCCCAGTCCGTAAAGGAGGCCGCTTAAAAACATGGCCAGGAGTACGCTCCTGGAGGTGTTTATCCCCCCATACCGGGCGAAGACCTGATTAAGGCCGCTCATCCTGAGTTCGTAGCCCTTGCTGCTCCGGTAAAGGAAAAGCTGGACCAGGACGACCGCCAGGACGGCAAAGAACAGGGCGGCGCTCAAATTGGAGGGGGGAAGAATGAGGGGCAGGCGGAAACTTTCCGGAATTTTCCGGGTGGACTGGAGGTTGGTGCCGGGGTCCAAAAAAGGGCCGGTGATGAAGTAATTGGTGGTAAGGATCAGCGCATTGGAAAGGAGGAAGGTGCTGATAAGTTCGCTGGTATGCCAGCGGATCTTGAGAAACCCGGACAACCCCGCGGCCAGACCAGCCGCCGCCGCCCCCGCCGCCAGGGCGACAAGGGCCCCCAGAATCCCCAGGGGCGCCAGGACCAGGGCGGCCAGGGTGGTGACGAAGGCCCCCACATAGATCTGCCCTTCCCCCCCCAGGTTGAAACAATTCGCCTGCATCCCGACGGCGAAACCCAGACCGCCAAAAATAAGAGGGATGGCGCTGTTCAGCATGTTGCCGAAGTAATACAAGTTCCGCAGGGGGCCGAAGAAAAAATAACTCAAGGTCTTTCCCGGCGTCTTGCTCATAAACAAGGCCAGTATGATCAGCACCCCAAAGGAGATAAGGAGGACCACGGCCATTCCCCCGGAGGCGGCGAGGTAGTTCCTGAGCTTCGACCAGAGTTTCTTCAACGTTTCCCTCTTCATGGTTTCCCCCGGTATTCACGGCGCTTCCCGGTTTGGAGAAGACGCCGCGTGTCGAGTTCCTTTTGGGCGCATTTTTTGCGGAGGAGCCGCAAAAAACCGGGCTATCAAGGCAGCCTCCGGCCCCGGCGCGGGGCCGCGGCGGTATTCACCGGTTTCCCTGGGCTTCCCCGGTTCCGGCGTTCCGGGATTCCCGGTCCCGGGTCTTTAAGCCGAGCATGAAGGCGCCGATTTCTTCTTTGACAGCCGTACCGGCATCCTCCCCCACGGTTCCGGCAGAGGCGAACGAGTCCCGAAGAATCTCCGCCGCGACGCTTCCCCGGTACATAACCAGAATCCGGTCCGCGTTGACAAGGATTTCATCCAGGTTAGAGGAGATGAGGATCACCGCCGCCCCCGCATCCCGGAGCAGGGCCATTTGATCGTACATATAGCGGCTGGAGGCAACATCCAGCCCCCAGGTAGGCTCGGAGAAGACGATATAATCCTGGTACTGGACAATTTCCCGGGCCAGAATGACCTTTTGGATATTGCCCCCGGAAAGGGAGCCCATCCGCTGCCAGATTCCGCCGGCGATGTTGTATTCCGCCAGGAGTTTCCCGGTAAACGCATCGACCGCCTTCCCGTCCAGAAAGCCGGCCCGGGAAAGTTTTTTTCGCTGGTTAATGATGATGTTTTCGCCGACCCC
The DNA here is from genome assembly GCA_031255615.1 of Treponema sp. The sequence goes on from JAIRSD010000122.1 coordinate 3,112, forward strand.
CGCGCCGGCGGCGGAACCCACACGGAGGCGGTCGCCGGGAACGTAGGCCAGTCCCTCCCGGCGCAGCTTTACCGAATTGAAACCGGTAATGTCCCGGTCATGGTGGAAGATCCGGCCCGAACTGATGGGCAGCAATCCCCCCAGGATCGATTCCAATTCCCCCAGGCCGTTTCCCGCTACCCCGGCAAAGCCGAGAATCTCCCCGGCGTACACCGTAAAACTGAGGTTCCGCAGCAGGGGCCGCGCCTGATCGCGGCGTTTGACCGTAACGTCCCGGAAGGAGAGGACCGCTTTGTTCCCCGGCCTCCGCCGGGCCCCCCGGTCTATCTTGAGATCCACCCCCCGGCCCACCATGAGCCGGGAAATTTCGTACTCGTCAATATCCCGGGTATTGCGGACCGCCGCCATCTCCCCCTTCCGCATAATCGCCACCCGGTGGGAGATCTGGGTAATCTCCTTGAGTTTGTGGGTGATAAGCACCAGGGATCGGCCGGAATCCGCCAGGATTCGGAAGGTCTTGAAGATAGCGGCGGTTTCCTGCTCTGTAAGAACCGCGGTCGGTTCGTCCAGGATAAGAACCTCCGCCCGGCGGTAGAGCATCTTCACGATCTCCACCTGCTGCATCTGCCCCACGGTAAGGCTTTTAACCGGAGCGTCGGGATCGATGGAAAAACCGTGGCGGCGGATCACCTCGGCGGCAAGTTTTTTCGCCCGGGCGAAATCGTAGAGGACGAATCCCTTGACCGGTTCGATCCCCATGACCACGTTTTCAGCTACGGTAAAATCCGGGAAGAGCATAAAATGCTGGTGGACCATGCCGATCCCCAGCCGGTTGGCGTCCAGGGGGGAGCGAATCTCCGCCTTCCGTCCTCCCACCAGGATCTCCCCCCTGGTAGGGGGAAGAAGGCCGTAGAGAATCTTCATCAGGGTCGTCTTTCCCGCCCCGTTCTCCCCCGCCAGACAGAGGATCTCCCCCTTGTCCAGGTAGAGCGAAACGTTGTCGTTCGCCTTTTGCCGCTCGCCGGGGAAGATCTTGGTGACGCCCCGCAATTCTACCGCGTGTTCCATAAATTAAAGAAGCGGATTATAGGGCAGGCAGGGTATAGGAAACCCTTCCCGCCTTTACGTCCGCCATGAAGGCGTTAAATTTTTCCCGTATGTCCGGGGGAACGTGGCCGGTGTAGCCCGGATCGTCGGCGATAAAATCAAGGTAGCCCTCCTTGACCCCCACGGTCCGGGAGCTTCCGTACTGTATCTTCCCCGCCGCGGCGTCCCCTAAAATTTCCATGACCAGCTTTTTCTGCTCCATCGACCCGCAGCCTATGATGACCCCCGGACTGGCGGCGTACTCGTTGGTGTTGTGGTACACGATATAGGCGCCCCGCTCCTGGGCCGCCCGGACCAGCCCCTGGGCTGCGCCGCCGGCGATGGAGGCGAACACGTCCACCCCCGCGTTGATCATGCTCCCCGCCAGTTCCGCCGCCTTGTTCGCGTCGAACCAGTTGCCCACCACCCGGAAATCCATCGTTATCTCAGGGTCCGCCATGTTGGCGCCCGCGAGGAATCCGGGAAGGATGTGGTTGTTCAAAAGGGGGTATTCCTGGGCGGCGATAAAGCCAATCTTTTTTTCTTTGTTGGCCCGGGACATGTCGCTGACGGTAACGAGCCCCGCCAGGTAGCCCAGATAGAGGGATTGCTCATACTGGTTGTACAGGTAGGTGGCGATCTGGGGGTTCCCCGCCAATTCCGCGTCGGTAATGATAAATTTCAGGTTGGGAAATTTTTTGCCCACGCTTACGCAGATCTCCGGGAGGGAGGGGTTGGATCCGATGACCAGGTTGTATTTCCCCGAGGCCGCCAGGGAGGTAAGCTGTTCCTCCCACTCCGCCTGGTTGAAGCCCGCCTCATAGATATCCACCGTTATGGCGGGGTGCCGGGCGGCGAATTCCTGGGCCCCCTCGACCAAAAGCTCGTAGGGGGGGCTGCCGGCGACCATGCCGGTGATGTAGACCAGGACCGACAGGGCCGACTCGCCGCCGGAACTCTCCCGGCGGGGAGAGGCGGACAGGGGGATCCCCATCAGCAGGATCAGGAGGGCGGAAATAACCGGAATCATTTTTTTCATGGCGTCTTCTCCTTATTGCGGTAAAATTTATACGATTGTTGTTCGGAAACTGAATGTTCCGCCGACAACGGTATTACTTTATCTGTTTCGAAGCTGTTCCAAAACCCGGCTGGGCCGGGAACAGCCGCTGAGTTTCGCGGCATGCCGCGAAAACTCCATACAGGGAGCGGCAGCGGCAAGTTGCCGTGCGGAGCGCGGCAACTCAAGAGGCGAAAGCCGCGCCGGTATCGGCGCGGCTTTCGCCCGCGCAAGGGATAGGAGCGGAATAAAAACCCGCAGGGTTTTTGTTAGAGCGGATAGCCCGGTCCCCGCCGGAGGCGGGGATGCGCCCAACATACAGGCCATACGCGGATTCCGCATCTCCATCAACCCTGGATCTGGATTCTTTCCAATGCCTGCTTCACCGTCCAGCCCGCATGGACGAGTCCTTTTACCGCGTCCAGCATGGCGGGGAGATCCGGGAAGCCCCAGATGTTCCTGCCCATGGCGATGCCCGCGCCCCCCGCGGCCAGGGAGTCGGCGATGTCCTGAAAGACCCCCGCCGGCGAGTCGGTTTTGGCCCCGCCGAGGATTACCACCGGGACCGGGCAGCCGGAGACAACCCGGGCGAAGGTTTCGGGGCTGCCGGTGTAGTAGGTTTTGACCAGATCGGCGCCGATTTCCGCGGCCATCCGGGCGGCCATCCGTATGGCTTCGGGATCGTTGGCCGGGAATTTGTTTTTGTCGATGGTTCCCCTGGCCATGGCTTCGATCATGACCGGAACGCCGAGGCGGTGGAAGGCGTCAACGGCCAGGGATGCCTGTTTGATGAGGATCCCCTCGTGTTCATGGCCGAATTTGACGGTTATGGCCGCGCAGCTTGCGCCGTAGGCCAGGGCGGTTTCCGGTTCCATGATCATTTCTTCCTCAAAGCCGCCTCCCAGGACGGTAAAGCCGCCGGTTACCCGGAGGATCAGGGCGGTGCAGCGGTCCCATTCCCGCCGGGAGGCGTCGGCGAAGCCCTTGGTCGTCAGGATGCCGTCCACGGCCCCGGCGACGCAGGCCCCGATGACCTGGGCGGGATTCTCGATCCCCTCCACCGGGCCGGCAATGCCGCCGTGATCCAGGGCGACTATCACCGTTTTTCCATCCCTGGAATCGAAAAACTGGTTTGTCCGCAATCGAATTCCCGTTTCCATGTCTGCTCCTCTGGTTTTTTATACAGTTTTTTTACGCGGTTTCCGCCCCGCCGGGCGTTGTTGGCGGGTTGTCCGCCGGAATCCCGCCGGGCCCCCCGGCGGCTTCCCGGAACTGGGTTTTCAGGGCGCGGTAGGCCGCCCGATACCGGTCGAAGATGCCGGCGTACAAAGAGCGGTACTCCTCACGGGGGGCGAAGGTCCGTTCTATCTTTACCAGGGCCTCCGCCGCTTCCTTGCGGGTCCCGTATTTTTTCAGGGCCACCGCTCCGATGATCGCCAATCCCAGGAGTTCCGCCTCCCGCTGGACGGGAAGGAGGAAGGGCCGTCCGCAGACATCGGCCTTTACCTGGTTAAAGAAGCCGCTTTCGGCGGGCCCCCCGGTGATCCGCAGTTCCCCCACGGGGCAGCCGCATTCTTCCATCACGGCGACGACATCCCGGATGGCCAGGGCCGCCCCTTCGACTACCGCCCGGGCCAGCTCCCCCCGGCCCGTGGCAAGGCTCAGGCCCGCCAGCACCCCCCGCGCCGCGGGATCCCAGAGGGGCGCCCGCTCCCCGGCCAGGTAGGGGAGAAACACCAGCCCCCCGGAACCGGCCTTGGCCGAGGCGGCGAGGCGGTAGAACTCATCAAAGCGCCGGTCCCCAATCCCCAGAAGCTCCCTCGCCCAGGCCACCGCTTTGCCGGTGGTGGAGATGATCCCCGAAAGATTCCAGCAGGGATCGATGGGATGGGCGTAGGACATGAGCCGGCCGTCCATCACCCTTTCCCGGGTGCAGAGGTTGATCCCCTCGGAGGTTCCCGAACGGTCGCAGGCCTGGCCGGGGCTTGTAACGCCGGTCCCCAGGATGCTGACAAAAAAATCCGGCCCCCCGGCGATGACCTGAAGCCCCCGGGGGAAGCCCCAGGCCCGGGCCGCGGCGGCGGAAATTTCGCCGATGGTTTCTCCGGGGAAAACGAAGGGGGGGAAGCGGGCCGGATCCAAATCCAGGGCCGCGAGGATATCGGCGGTCCAGAACCAGCGTTCAAAACCCCGGGAGGGAAAGATCGTCCGGGCCTCTCCGGTAAGGGCGTAGGCCAAAAATTCCGGAGAGGAAAGGAAATACCGGGTCTCCTCGTAAAGGCGGGGTTCATGGTTCCTGACCCACAGGGCCTTGGGAAGAAAAAAACTTGGATCCACGTATCCCCCGGCCAGGGCGGAGACGGCGTTTGATTCCTCCCCGGCCCGGCGATCCAGCCAAAGCCGGGCGGAGGCCGCGGGAAGCCGCAGCCGGGGGGCCCCCGGTCCCTCCGTCCAGCCCGGCTCCCCGGTTACCGGCACCAGGGTAGGGCCGTTGCCGCTGATGATCAGCGCCTCCGTCTCCCCCAGGGGGCCCAGGCGGTCCAGTGCGTTGTGAAAAGCCTCCAGCCAGGCGGCGGGATCCGCCTCGTGGCCCCGATCCCCCCCCAGGACGATACCCAGGGGAATCGCGGCCAGCCGCAGACAGGTTCCGTCGCAGGCAAAGAGGGCCGCCTTAAAGGTGGAGGTCCCAATATCAACGGTTAAAAGCACTACTATCCTCCCGTCTTGCGGCGGTTCTCAGCGTATCCCCGGCCCCTCTCGCCCCGCCCGCATCCTACCCTGCCGGGCCGGCAGGGCGGGGAGGCCGTCTTGCGCCCGCGCGGGGATGGGAACGGAATTCCCCGCCCCCAAGGCGGAGCAGCCCCGCCGCAGGCGGGGGCGGGGAATTGGAGCGGAGCCCCGGCAGTCTGCGGCTGCCCTGACAGCCCGGGTTCTCTGCGGCGGAGCCGGAAAAACCACGGCCAAGATACACGGGACGTGCGGCGTTTTCACTGAGAATCGCCGCCCATCCTGAGCAGGATCCGGTAGGCCGCACCGGACAAAGCCGCTTCCACCGCGGAGGCCGCCTCCTCCAGGGGGTAGATTCCGCTTACCAGATCCGCCGTATTGATTTTACCGAAAGAAAGAAGGCGGGTCGCCTGGTAAAAGTCTTCCTCGCTCCGCCCCTCGGAGCCGGTTACCAGGGCTTCGATCCGGTGGAGGGAATTCATGTCCAGCGGGAGGAGGGGCTTGTCGTTGTAGGAGGTGTAAATGTTGATTCTACCGTTCGGGGCAAGGGAATTCACCGCCGTTTCCAGGGCCTGCGGGGCGGGGGAGGCCACAATACAGCAGTCCGCCCCCCTGGTTTCCGTCAGCCCCCTTACCGCCTCCACCGCGGCCCCGCCGTCGGAAGCGTCCACCACCGCGTCGGCCCCCATGGATTCCGCGTCCGCCAGCCGCTTCTTGTTAATGTCGGCGACAATGACCCGGGCCCCCATGAGGAGGGCCGCCTTCAGATGCAGCATCCCCATGGGACCCGCCCCGATAATGAGCAGATTCTCCCCCAGCTTCAGCGATACCTTTTTTAACGACCGGATGCAGCAGGCCAGGGGTTCGCTAAAGGCGATCCGCTCCAGGGGAATTTCCCGGGGAACCACATAGGCCTGATCCGGCCGGACCAAGATGTATTCGGCAAAGCCCCCCAGCACCCGCTGGCCCTTCTTGAAGCGGTTTTCGCACATATTCGAATTCCCCGAAAGGCAGGCCGGACAGATATGGCAGCGGTTCACCAGATCCAGGGCCACATGATCCCCCGCCTGGTGCCCGGTCTTCACGTCCTCCCCAACCTCCTGGATGATCCCCGCGGCTTCGTGGCCCGGAATAATCGGATAAAAAAGCCTCCGATCCCCCGTGTAGAGCCGCTGCTCCAGGGTGCAGACCCCGCAATAGGCCGTCCGCACCAGTATATCCCCCGGCCCCGCGGAAGGCCGGGGAGCCTCCTCGACCGCCAGACACCGGGGTTCCCGCAAAAACGCCGCCTTCATCGGAGCCGTCATTAAAAACCTCCCGCCAAAAATTTATCGTTAACGTTAAAGGTCAATTTCATAGTACCAGCATCAGGCCTCCTAGAAAATTTGTCAAGAAAAAAATATGGTAAAAAGGGAAACAAGAGGCGGAGAACGGGAAGCGGAAACAGGGGCATGAAACACAGGAGAACATAAAGCAGAAAGCGTGAAACGGAGAACATGAAGCGGAGATCATCCACAGAGCAGCGGCAAGCGTCGTACCGCATCGGAGACCTGGCCAAAAAAACCGGCGTTACCACCCGGACCGTGCGGTATTACGAATCCCTGGGATTGTTAAAAACCCAGCCCCGGACCAACGGCGGCCAGCGGTACTACTCGGACAAGGATCTGGTCTACCTCGCCCGGATCATCCAACTCAAAAACTACGGCCTCTCCCTGGAGGAAATCGGCAGCATCATCCGCCTGGGCAACGAAGACGCCAGCGGGGAAAAACGCCGGGTAGAACTCGTCAAACAGTACCGGGCCCTCATCAGCCGGAACCTCCAGCGGATCAAAGCCGTCCAGGAACTTATCAAAGAACTGGAATGGCACATGAATCAACTGGAAACCGTCGGCCAGGAGTTCAAATCCTGCCCCGGTTCCGCCTGCCCCAACTGCGAATTCCGGGATCGCTGCGAATTCGTCGCCAACCCCCAGCTTTTCGACCCCCGGCACGCCCCTCCCTCCGGACCCGGCGCGGAGCCCTAGGCACTGTTAGCAAAGGAGGATTTTAAGAAAAGCGACTAGGATAAACCCGAGGAAGTTTATATCTGATTTCTCATACCGTACCGTAAGCCGCCGGTTCTCTTTGATCTTTCCGAA
>JAIRSD010000147.1 GCA_031255615.1 Treponema sp.
GCTTCCTTTTTAACCGCGTTCAGCTCCGTCCGCAGTTGTTCGTTCGCGATGATCCGCTGTTCCAGTTTTTTTGCGGCCTCGGTGTTTTTGTGGAGCCAGTCCTCCACAGCATCCTTGACTTCCTGGACTATCCAGCCCCGGATGTCGGAGTTTCCCAGCTTGTTTTTTGTCTGGCTTTCAAACACGGGGTTCTTCAGTTTTACTGCGACTGCCGCGGTGGTTCCCTCCCGTATGTCTTCGCTGCGGTAATCCTTTTTCAGATAGGCCTGGACGCCCTTCACAAAGCCCTCCCTGAAGGCCTGGAGGTGGGTTCCCCCGTCTGAAGTATACTGGCCGTTCACAAAGGAGAAGTGCTGCTCCCCGTAGTGGCGCTCACCGGAGGTGTGGGTAAAGGCGAATTCCAGGCGCTCCCCCTTGTAGTGGCCTATGGGGTAGATCCCGTCCTCGCCTATTTCCTCGGCGAGGAGATCCAACAGGCCCTGATCCGATTTGTAGGGCTTGCCGTTCAGGCTGATCGTAAGGCCGGCGTTGAGGTAGGCGTAGTTCTGCACGCGCTTTTCTATAAACTCCAGGTTGAACTGGTAGTCCCCGAACATCTCCGGGTCCGGGGTGAACTCAACATAGGTGCCGTCCTTCTGCGCTTCCTTCAGCTTCCCCCGTTTTTCGCTGACCAGATCGCCCCGGGAAAAAACCGCCTCCGCGTATTCGTTGTTCCGTATGGCGATCACCCGGAAGTGGGAGGACAGGGCGTTCACGGCCTTGGTTCCCACGCCGTTGAGCCCCACGGAGAACTGGAACACATCATCGTTGTACTTGGCCCCGGTGTTGATCACCGACACGCACTCCACCAGTTTTCCCAGGGGGATGCCCCGCCCGTAGTCCCGCACTTTGACTACCGTCCCGCCCTGCTGTTCCTTTATCTGAATCTCAACGAGTTTCCCGTTGCCCATGATAAACTCATCAATACTGTTGTCGATTACCTCTTTAAGGAGTACATAGATTCCGTCGTCAGGGTTGCCGCCGTCCCCCAGCCTGCCGATGTACATGCCGGTCCGCAGCCTGATATGCTCCAGGGAAGAAAGAGTCTTTACCTTGGATTCGTCGTAGACTCCCTTAACGCCGCCGTTCTTCGCGGAATCGACGGCCCCGTCCTTCGCGGGCGCGGCTTTCGCGGCGGAAGCGCCCTTCAGGGGGGCGGCGGAAATTTTTTCGGATCCGGCTTCCCGCCGGGCCTTTTCCTGTGTTTTTTTTGCCATAACATTAACCTGATTCGCAGTGGGATCTCATACCCCGCCCTTTAGGGCGGTCAACATTGGCAACGCCAACAAAAAATGGTATGAGGCCCCACAGTTAAATAATTTCCTTACAGAATGAACCTCGTAAACGATGCAACGCTTACACGGCACCTCGCCCTTTAGGGCGAGGAGGTTCATTTTTCAGGGCCCCTTTACCAGCGGCTCCCGGTTTAGCCCCGGCTGTTAGGCCGGGGATCCCCGGCCGCCCTCCCGGCTTGCGGCCAGAAAGAGCGGAACACGGCGAAGGCGAAAGCCGGCGCGGCTTTCGCCCGCACAAGGGATAGAAGCGGTATCCTTTTGCCCGGTCCGCCGGGCAAAAGGATTGAAGCGGATAGCCCGGTCCCCGGCGCGGAGCGCCGGGGATGCGCCCAACATACACGCAGCACGCGGCGTTTGCCCCAGGGAAAAGCACCGATCCCCTTGCCTTACAGAAGGGCGGAGAGTTCTTCGACGCGGCCCCTGGCCTCCTCGATCAACTGGTTCAATTCCCCGATCCGGCCCTCGGCGGCGGCGATCCGCCGCTTCTGTTCCTCAATGGCCCGTTCCATTTTTTCGATCTCCGCCTTTTGGTTGTCAACCATGATGGCGGTTTTTAGTTTTTCGATTTCCCGGCTGTACTCGTCGATGAGTTCCCTGTTCCGGTCCACCGTTTCCATGATCCGGCTGTCTTCCGGCTGCAGGACCTGGCTGAACCGGTCGCCCCGGCTTTCGGTGGCGGCCAATTCGCCGACCCGGCGGTACACCGTCTTGAGTTCCCCGTGAATACGGGCGATGCGCTTTTCCAGGTTTTGGATCCGCCGGGCCGGGCCGCCCTCGGCGTTGAACAGGCTCCCCATCCGCCGCCGTTCCTCCCGCATCCCCTCAAGTTCCTGGCTCAGGGCCGCGGCGTCGTCCTTTAAGCCCCGGACGGAACGCAGCGCCTCCTCCAGCGCATGGCTGGAAGGGGGCGCAATGTCTTCGGCGGCGGCGAGTTTTTCCCCCGCCAGGGCGTAGAGCTTTTTCAGGCTCCCCTCGTGCTTGACCGCCAGGGTCTTGTACATCGCCTGCTGGGTGTTCTTCCCGATCCAGCCGAAGAAGCCCGCCCCCCCCCGGCTGTCGATCCCGGTCAGCCGGGCGTTGGCGTCGTCCAGCTTGGGGACAATCTGGTCAATTTGCAGACGGTAGCCGCCTAGGAGTACGGAAAACGCATCATCCCCCACGGCGTCCCGGCCCAGCTCGATGCAGGCGTCGTGAATTTCGGCGGTCAGGGCCGTGTGCTCCTGCTCCTTGGCGAGGATCTCCCCTTCCAGTTCCTTAAGGCGCTGGACGGCCTCTTTGGTAGCCTGGATAAGACCTTCCGAGTCTGCAATTTCCTGCTGCAGCTTAAGGTACTCCGTCGAATCGGCGCCGAGGATTTCTTCCCGCCCATTGACCCGGCCAAATAAAATCTCTCCGAACTCTTCGTAAGCGGCCCCAAGAGAGCGCAGAGATTCCTTCTTTTTAAGTTCCAGATCGCCTATGGTTTTTTTCCGTTCGTCCATTTTTTTATTATAGGGCAAAGATATTTTTCTTGACAATCTTCCCGCGCCGTTTCATCATACTAACATTCCTAGCGAAACGATTATCAAGGAGTCCCTATGAGTTACAGCACCGATAACATCAAAAATATTTGTCTTGCGGGTCATGGAGGGACCGGCAAAACCAGTTTTTTTGAGCGTCTTCTTTTCGCCGGCGGGGTGATCCCCCGGCCGGAAACCGTAGATTCGGGAAAAACAGTGGGGGATTCCAGCGCCGAAGAAATTGAACGGAAAATTTCGATCCATACCGCCATGGCCAATCTGGAATGGGAGGGCCGGAAGATCAACCTCTTTGACGCGCCGGGATCCTCGGACTTCATCGGGGATGTGATCCTGGGTTTCCGGGCCAGCGAATTCGTCCTCCTGGCGGTGGACGGCCGGGTGGGGGTGCAGATCGAAACCATCAAACTCTGGCGCAACCTGGAGGCCCGGAAAAAACCCCGGGGATTCTACATAACCAAACTGGACGACGAGCGGGCGGACGCGGCGAAGGTCCTGGAAGATATCAAAGACAAATTTAAAATGGATCCCGTGCCTTTCGTCCTGCCCATGGGACAGGGGGCGGACTACAAGGGGGTCATCGACGTACTGAACGAGAAGGCCTGGTTCGTCCAGGACGGCGGATCTGCCCTGGAAAAGGAGGGGGAGATCCCCGGGGACCGGAAGGACGAGATCGCCGCCGCCAGGGAAAAATTGATCGAAGCCGCCGCCGACGGGGACGACGCCTTGATGGAACACTACATCGAAAAGGGATCCCTGGACGCGGTGGAGATGCACGATGGGCTTATCAAGGCCCTGGCGGATCACAAATATGTGCCGGTCTTTTTCGGGGCGCCCCTGAAAAATTCGGGGCTCCTCCCCTTCCTCAAATTCAGCGCCGACATTGCCCCCCTGCCCGGCACCGCCAGCGATCTGGCCCTGGACAAGGACGGCAAGGAACACGAGATACCGGTGGATCCCGGCAAACCCCTTTCCGCCCTGGTCATCAAGACCAGCTACGACCAGTTCTCTGGAAAACTTTCCTGGGTCAAGGTCGTTACCGGAAAACTTTCCGCCGAGTCCGAGGCCCTCAACGTTTCGGAAAATAAAAAAGAACGGATCGGCAAACTCTACACCTGCGTCGGAAAAAAACTTGAGGAAATAAAGGAACTGGCCGCGGGGGATGTGGGGATCATCGCCAAGGCCGCAAGCCTGAAAACCAACGACACCCTCACCGAGGGAGAGGGGAATCTTAACTTCCTCCCCCTGCGGCTGCCGGAACCCGTTCATTCGGTGGCGGTGAACGCGACGCAGAAAAAAGAGGAAGACAAGCTGGGCGAGTCCCTGGTGCGGGCCGCCGAGGAAGACAAGACCTTCCGCTATGTCTATAACACGGAAACCAAAGAGACGGTGATTTCCGGCATGGGGGAACTCCAGATCAACATCATCCTGGACAAGATACGGCAGAACCAGAAAATCGAAATGGAAACCCACACCCCCCGGGTAGCCTACCGGGAAACCATCTCGAAAAAGGCCAGCGCCGAATACACCCACAAGAAACAGACCGGGGGCCACGGCCAGTACGGCCGGGTAGTCCTGGACATCGCCCCCCTGGGCCGGGGGGAGGGCTACAAATTCGAAAATAAAATCTTCGGCGGCGCGGTTCCCAAAAACTATATCCCCGGCGTCGAAAAGGGCATCGCCGAAGGGATGGCCCGGGGCACCATCGCCCAGTACCCGGTGGTGGACGTGGAAGTGGCCATCGTGGACGGCAAGTACCACCCGGTAGATTCATCGGAACTCTCCTTCAAGCTGGCCTCCCGGAACGCCTTTCGGGAAGCCATGCGCCAGGCCGGCCCCGTCCTGCTGGAACCCGTCATGAACCTGACCGTCTTTGTGGAGGACAAATACCTGGGGGATGTGATGAGCGATCTTTCCGGCAAACGGGGTAAGATCCTGGGACAGGACGACGTGGGGGGCGGCATAGCGGAAATCCGCGCCGAGGTCCCCCAGGCGGAACTGCTGCGCTACTCCATCGACCTCCGCTCCATCACCAGCGGCACCGGATCCTTCGGCGTCTCCTTCGACCACTACGCGCCCATCTCGGGACGCATCGCCGAGGACGTTATCAAGGCCGCCGCCGCCTTCCAGGTAAAGGAAGAGGAAGAATAGGTATAACGCTTTATATGGGCGCATCCCCGCCTGCGGCGGGGACCGGGCTATCCGCTTAAATCTTTTGCCTGGCCCCGCCAGGCAAAAGATACCGCTTCTATCCCTTGCGCGTTCCCGGTGCGGCAATTTCCCGGCTCCGGCGCGGCGCGAGACCGGGTCGTGAAAAATCTCCAACACGGCAGGGATGCCGGATCCAAAACGCGCGGCGTGTTCGAGTTTCGCGGCATGCCGCGAAACTCCGCATGGGGAGGAACATCCATAAGCTGCCGCGCGGAGCGCGGCAGCTCAGAGGGCGAAAGCCGTGCCGGTGCGGCACGGCTTTCGCCCGCGCAAGGGATAGGAGCGGCCAACAAAAACCCGCAGGGTTTTTGTTAGAGCGGATAGCCCGGTCCCCGCCGGACCGAAGGGCCGGCGGGGATGCGCCCAAAAGGGACTCAATCGCTTAAAAACGGCCCTTTCTCATTGCTCAGGGGGCGCAAAGCGGCAGTCGTCGATCTCCCCGGCCAGGACCTCCCTGCCGGTTTCCGCGGCGAGGCTCCGGTCTTTGGGGGAAAGGGGGCGGAAGGGGCGGATGAGCAGAGTCGTCCCGTCTTTTTTCCAACTGGCCCGCAGGCGGCCCCGGATCAGCACGGTGGGGTGGACGATGCCGCTGTTGGTAATCACCAGGTTCCGGTCTCCCGCGTCCATGACCCGGGAGCGGTCCCGGTAGCCCATGATGAGCTGATCGAAGCCGGTTAAGAAGACGCAGGCCGGAAGGGGCCGGGGTTCGGGGAGTTCGCCCAGGTAAAAGTATTCTTTTCCCCCGCAGGAGAGGGGGCGGAGTTTTATGGCGAAGTCCCGGATGAGGGCGTCCAGTTCCCGCTGCCGGTAGCCGGTAAAGGCGCGGCAGTCTTCGACGGCGGCGGGGCCGAAGGATTCAAAGTAGCGGCGCAGGATGACGGCCCGCGCTTCGTCCCGGGGCAGGGTTTCGATGGGGGGGCAGGGAAGGAACTGTTTGGCGGTCCCGCTGTGGTAGGCGATAAGGCCCCGGCGGCTCATTTCGTAGAGGAGGCCCCCCCAGCCGTGGAACACGTTCCCCTCCTCCTCGGCGGATATGCCCCTTTCCCGGCATTGTTTTTTGAGCTCCTCCCTGCCCCGGATACCCCGGTTGATCCGGTCCAGGAGAAATTCCGCCCAGTACGCCATCCGCCCCGCGGCGAGTCCCCAGCCGTCCTGCCAGTCTCCGGGGATTCCCTGGGCGGAGAGAAACAGCCCCAGTTCTTTTTCCAATACCAGGTGGAGGGTCTTTCTGAGGGTCCAGGTTTTTACCAGCCCCCGGTTCCAGCGTTCCCCGTCAAAGTCGCTGCCCCGGATCCGCAGGGCGTACTTGGGGTTGTTGGCGAACTGGGCCTGGAGGCCGCAGAGTTTTGACACCACCCTTTCGCAGGGGGCTCGGTGGGTGAGGAACTGCCGCCGCAGCGAAACGGAAAGAAGCTCCTCCGGCCCCAGGCTTGTTCCCGCCATCTATTCAAGCACCTCGGAAAGATCCTGCCGGTCAAAATGCGTAGTAAAGCTGGGGAGCAGGGGAATCCCCGTGTCTACCAGGACCTCGCCGGTAAAGCGGTAAGGCACGGTCCCCAGGGTGATAATCTCGTCCAGGAGTTCCCGCCGCATGTTGGTAAAGCTCATTTCCAGGAAAAGCCGGGCCGCCGCCTGCCCCCGGGCGGGGATCTCCAGGATATTCCGCTCCCTGCCCCTGGCCCAGAAACGCCCCTTGCCGTAGAGTTCGTAGCTTAGGGACGACAGGGTCACGGGGAACACATTCGGGTTGTCGATTTGCAGATCAAGGCGGAACTGGGTGTTTATCAGTTCCGCCTTCATGACGGCGATAGAGGCAATGGTAAACTCCGGGGCCCGGATTCGGGGGAAAGATGCCGCCGCGGACAGGGGGATATCCCCGGCGGCCCCGGCGAGGCGCAGCGTCAACTCGGTGTGGTACTGGTCAAAGTCCCCCCCATCCTCCGGCAGATCAAGGTCCAGGTTCAGGAGCAGGGCGCCCCCTTCCCCCGGGGAGCTTGACAGCGCGGCCCCCGTTCCGTCGGGGAAGGGGCCCTCCTCCCCGTTCACCAGGACCTTCCAACCGCGAATCCTCATGCCCGCCTCCCCGGCGGCGCGGTTTTCCCCCCGCAGGCTGTAGCGCAGGGATACCCTGGCGGGGCTTTCCGCTTCCACCCCCTCAAAGGACAGGGAATAGCGGGGGGCATCCGACGGCGGCAGAGGGGGCGCCGGGGTTTTACAGGAATTCCACAGGCAGGCGCCGAGGATCAGGAGAACGGGGGCCCAGACAAAATTACGCATAATCGTTTATCGGCAATTCCGTTCCGTTGGTAGAGGGCCTTTCCCCGGCCCCGGCGCGTAAGGCGGCCCGCTTCCCTTGATAAGGAGTCTGTCCAATGTGTTTACGCGGGCAGAATCTCATTGGCTTTCTGTTTTCCGCTTTCCACGGGATTTTCCCGCGGGCAGCAGCGTTGCAATAAGGTTTGTGGAACCGGGACTCCGTTCAAGGCGGCCGCGAAGACCCTCGCTAATCGCCTCCGCCCCGGACAAGCAGGAGTCCGCAAAAAACACAATCGTAGGCAGTTGGTCGGTGCGGGGCCTTGTTTTCGTGCAGTCCGGGCAGGTGATCCGGGCGGACGGAATAAACCGGGAATCACCCGCCGCGCCCATAATCTCCCATGGAAAATCGCGCCGTTTATCACGGCACCTGAATAAAACCTTGGCGGAGTTTTGGTGCGGGAATAGCGGGAATAGATCGAATCGGAATGAATCAGCCAAAACGCAGACCAAGCCCGCCAACAGCGGACGAAGTGTAAACAGGCCTGCTATGCGAGGTATTGTTTTTTATTGGGGTTGTTCAGAAACTGAGGTTTCTGAACAACCCCAGTAGGCTGCTTGACCTAAAAATCAGATATGTGGACGGAACAAATTTACCACCAGGGCGAGGAAGACGCACGAAGGGCGGGGATTGAAGGCGTTTTTTCATTCCTTCGCGTTCCTGGCGAGCCGCAGCCCGCCCTGGTGCGCCTTCGTGGTTAACATTCTTGTTCCCGGTTCTTTCGCTTATCCGGTGGTTTAGTATGAACAGGCCCTAGTATAACCGTTCGTAGGGGGGGAAATCGAAGACCGGTTCGTCGGATATTCTTCCAAGGGGACGCTTTTCTTCCAGCAGCAGGTCGTCCAGGACCCAGCCGGCAGCGGCCCGGGGCGGAGGCGGGGCGGCGGAATTTTCCGAATCCCCGGCGGGCGCCTCCGGCGGGGGGGATTGGAACCGCAGGTACAGTTCCCCGGCAATTCCCGTTTCCCGGCCTAAAAAGCGGACCAAAAAGGAACAGGCCCCGTCTGTTTCCTCCCGTCCTTCCCCGATCCGGTACCTGCGGGGCTGGACTTCCCCCAGGGCGGCAAAGAGTTCTTCCCGGGCCAGGGGGCCAAGGGAAGCCAGGGAGGGGGCGTTCCGGTTCCCCGCGTTGAGGGCGGACAGGATCTCCAGGGCGGCGCGCCGGGCTTCCACCGGCACGACCCCCCGCTCCAGGCTGCCGATGACCAGGTCCCGGGGATGACGCAGGGCCTCCCCCCACTGGGGCTGCCGCAGGACCTGGGGGATGGAATCCCGGTCGATGTCCAGGTCTTGGGCCGCGGCTTGGCAGGGGGCGAGGAACAGGAGGCAGAGAATCAGCACCAGGGCGGTGGAAAAACAGGTCATGCCCTATGGTAATTCACCGTTTTTAATGACGCAAGGCATCGGCTATGGTTCGTTTTTTACCTGGCGCAGCACGGGCGTCTTTTCGCGGCCCCCGGCGGCGGGGAAGATTGATCACCGGGGAGGGAACCCGCAGCCCCGCGCCGCGTCAGCGTTATCCGGGGGCTTCCCCGACGGAACTCCCCACCGTGGGGCCCCCGCTGCGGTACTGCGGATTTTTGGGGTTTCGCGGAGCGAAACTCCCCCGGCCGGCCCGCGCAAGGGATAGGAGCGGAATAAAAACCCGCAGGGTTTTTGTTAGAGCGGATAGCCCGGTCCCCGGCGCGGAGCGCCGGGGATGCGCCCAAAAAAATTCGACCCCGGTCCGGCGCATTTTTTGTACCCGGGGCACGCTGCCGGAGACCGCTCAACGGGACGCCGCCGATCTTTCACGACGGCGCGGGGATCCCGGTCCGCCCCAGGCTGGAAATCTTCCCCGGTCAGCGGCCGGCGGTTTTCCGGTCTCAGCCTGGTGTACGTTCGCAGTTCAGTACGCCCGTAAGAGGTCCAGCATCTTTTTGTCGAGCCGGCGGCCCCGGTAGTCCTCGTAGCGCAGGTCCCGGCGATTCGAGTCCAGGACGCCGAAACCGCCGGTAAAATTCCACAGGGCGAACCCGATGTTGTAGCTTTTGAGGATGGACAGCAGGTCCTCCAGCCAGCGCAGGGCGATCTCGTGGGGCACGGTGTTGTTCGCCCCCGCTTCCCCGCAGTGGACCCCCATGTTAAAGGCCCCCGCCGCGGCGGCCCAGGCCCGGTAGTGCCGGTCCAGCCGCTCCAGGGACCAGGATTCCGTCCCCGCGAAACCGCCGGGCCAGACGGGGTAGGGAAAGCGGCTGTCCTTGTCCACCCAGGGGGCCCGGTAATGGGAGACCCCCGCGGGGATGTAGCCCCGGCAGCTTTGGGCGCATCCCTCCCGCGCCAGGTCCCCCAGGTCCGTCATGGGGTAGTTCCCCCCGGCGATGCCGTCAATAAGGCACAGGCGGCCCGGATCGATTCGGTGGATCGCCCGGACGGCGGCCCGCATGACCCCGGCGTGGACTTCGGGGATCACGTCGAAGGGTTCGTTGAGCAGATTAAAACTTACCCGGCTGGAGGGCTCGCCCCGGTAGCGTTTGGCAAAGAGTTCCCAGTGCTCCACAAAGGAATCCACCGCCTCCTGGTCTTTCCAGAGATCAAAGGGTTCGGCGAATTCGGGGTTCACACTGTAGCCCGGCCCCCGGTGAAAGGCGATGTTCACATGGATGCCGTAACGCTCCCCCCAGCGGAGCGCCTGGTCGATGGGGGCCAGCCGTTCTTCCACGATGGCCCGGGGGTCCCGGTTCTCCACCCAGAAGTGGTAGGTCAGGGGCAGGCGGACAAAATTGAATCCCCACTCCGCCATAAGCTGGAAATCCTCCTCGTTATAACAGCCGGGCGATTTCGACGTAAACATGCCCATTAGGTTAAAGCCCTTCCAGCGGGGCAGTACGGTTTGCGCAAACATAGCAACCTCCAGGTCTCAGCTTAGTACGCTCGTAAAAGGTCCAGCATCTTTTTGTCGAGCCGGCGGCCCCGGTACTCCTCGTAGACCACGTCGGCCCGGTTGGAGTCCAGAACCCCGAAATCGCCGGAGAACTCCCACTGGGCGTAGCCGATATTATGGGACTTGAGAATCGACAGCAGATCTTCCAGCCAGCGCAGGGCCACGTCGTGGGGGCAGTTGTGGTTGGAGCCCCCCTCCCCGCAGTGGATCCCCATCTCAAAGGCCTCCCCCAGACCGGCCCAGGCGTCGTAGTGGGCGTCCAGCCGCTCCCGGGTCCAGACTTCGTCCCCCGCCAGGCCCCCCGGCCACACCGGGTAGGGAAATTGGGATTCCCTATCCACCCAGGGGGCCCGGTAGTGGGAGACCCCCGCGGGGATGTAGCCCCGGCAGCTTTGGGCGCAGCCCTCCCGCGCCAGGTCCCCCAGATCCGCCAGGGGAAAATTCCCGCCGGAAAGACCGTCCACCACACAGAGCCTGTCGGGGCTAATCTCATGGACAGCCCGGACAGCCGCCCGCATGACCCTGCCGTGATCCTCCACGGAAGCCCGGGAGCTCTCGTTCAGCATATTGAAACTCAGCCGCCCCGCCCCCTCCCCCCGGTAGCGTTTGGCGAAAAGAACCCAATGCCGCACAAAACATTCCAGCGCGTCATCGTCCTTCCACAGATCAAAGGGTTCCTGAAACCCGCTGGCCCCGTCAGGCCGGTCGTGAATACAGTAGCCCGGTCCCCGGTGAAAGGCGATGTTCACATGGATGCCGTAACGCTCCCCCCAGCGGACCGCCTCGTCGATAGGCGCCAGCCCCTCCTCCTGAATGCTGAAAGGGTCCCCCTCCTCGGTCCAAAAACGGTAACTCAAGGGAAGCCGCACAAAATCAAAACCCCAGTCGGCCATCATCTGGAAATCTTCTTCGTTGTAGTGTCCGGGACTCCGCCCCTTCACATAGACCCCCAGCAAATTGAAACCCCGCCAGCGGGGAATCGCGGTCTGCCGGTACATGGCACCTCCTTTACGCCCTCAGCGGATACGCGCGGAAAGTATCGGGACTTCAGGAAAAAACATCAAGACCGCGCCGGGTCCAGGCAGCAGGTTTCGCGGACTCCGCATATCGAATATTCGGGCGCATTTTTTGCGGCTGCGCCGCAAAAAACCGGGCTATCAAGGCAACCTCTGGTTGCCAGGGCTCCGGCCCCGGCGCAAAGCGCCGGGTCTGCTCCGCACCCCTCCTATCCCTTGCGCTGCCCAAAAATGGCCTCCTTGCCATTTTTGGGCCTGGGGTTTTTGCTTCACAAAAACCCCAGGAATTGGTTCCGGCCGGCATCCATGCCGGCCGCCAGGCGGAGCTCGCGGGGCAACGCCCCGTTACGCCCTGGGCGGGGCGATGGACTGCTTTACCACAATTTTTCCGTCAACAAAGGATATCCCCGGAAGGCCGTAATCGTCGGATTCGATGTGCTGTATCAGAGTCCCGATGCTTTTCCCGCACATTTGGTCGATGTTGACTTCCAGACTGGTAACCCCAACGCCGTCGGTAACCGCCTCACTTTCGTTGTCGAAACCCACCAGGGAAATATCCGCGGGAACGGCCAGCCCGTTCCGACGGAGCTGGCGTATCACGCCGCCCGCCACCTGATCGTTGTTGCAGACATAGGCCGTGTAGCTGCCGATCTTGAGCCGGAGTTCCGTAAGGTACACGCCCCTGCTGTCCCGGTCGTCGATGGCGGCGTCATAGGGAATCCCCGCTTCCAGCATCGCCTTGCAGTATCCCATGTAGCGGTCGATAATGCTGGTGGTCGCGGGAATGGACCCGATAAAGGCGATCCTGCTGTGGCCCGCGGCCAAAAGCATCCTGGTCAGATAGTAGGACCCAAGAAAGGTATTGGAGGCCACGCAGTCGCAGCGGCCAATTTCCGAATAAAAATCAAGAAAAACGCACTGCCTTATGGTCCCGGTAATGGCCGCAAGATAGGGGTTGGAAAACTGCCCCAGCAGGATAAGCCCGTCAATTTTGTTGGCGGCGACGATTGACGGGGCGGCGCAGGCGGTTTCGTCGTCATCGTTCACCACCTCAAGAATCCCCGTGTAGGAGGTGCCCTTGAGGGTTTGGAGGAGCCGTTGATAAAAAATCCAGTAAAACGAATTTTCCCCCAGGTACTTTGACGCAATCAGGATGCCGATATTGTAGGTCCGGCCTTTCAGCATACTGCGGGGCAGGCTGTTGTACACATAACCCATGGCCTCCGCCTTTTGGATGATGGATTTCCGCAGATCCTTGCCCACCCCCTCTTTCCCCGACAGGGCCTTGCTGACCGTTACCGTGCTTACCCCCAGTTCCCGGGCAATGTCGCTCATCCGTATTGGCGATCTCATGGATTTCCGTTTAGCTAACGCGGGACCGTGTTAGGCCTGTGGACCTGCTCCGCAACCCGGCCGGTTCCGGAACAAGGTTGGGAAAAAACGGCCTGGACCGGCTTTCCCCTGAATTTTAAGGCGGCCGGCAGGTTCCCGCCGGTCTTCCAAGCCCGGGGGTTTGGAAAAGCCTTACCTAATAACATCGTTTAGTAACCTTACTCAATAACCTTACCCGCGGGTTCCGGCCCTGTCAAGGCGGCGTTTTGCGGGCCCCGAAGGGGCGCCTCCGGCTCTGGAGGAAGGGCCCCTGCCGGAGAAACCGTTAGGATGATAGTCCAAAAGCCAGGATATGCGGACGGAAGAAATTTACCCCCAAGGCGAAGAAGGCGCACGAAGACGGGGATTGAAGGCGCTTTTTCATTCCTTCGTGTTCCTGGCGAGCCGTAGTTGGCGCTTTAGTGGTTAATATTCCTTATTTCCCGATCGTTTCGCTTATCCGGTGATGGAGGATAATCAAAGTATTATTGGGGGGGGTTATCCATACCCTTCACGGGATACCGGAGAATCCACGGCATGAAGCTCCTCACCCCAGGGGACGGGGTATAAGAGCCTATTGGGAATAAGGGGATGAAATCCGGCGGCGAACAACCGGCGGGCCCCAGGCCGATGCTCGAAAAACCTCACGGAACTACATAAAAAAAACTTGACAGGGAGGGGGTTTGGTGGTACCATTCTTTAATTAGGTAATGCATTAAGTAACCAGAAGTGTTTGGGATCCCCGCCGGGCCTTTTCCGCGGGGGCCGCGGCCCTGCGGGCGGGGCGTTGATCCCGTTGCGAACAAAAACCGGGGGGGAGCATGGCAAATATCGGGTTTAGTACCGTTGGCGTAACGTCCCTGGACAGCGTGCCCTTCGGATCGCCGCAATGGTGGTCCCTCCTGGGCAAGCTGATCTGGAAGTACAAATTTGTGTACCTCTTTATGGTCGGCCCCTCCCTGGCCCTGATCATCGTCTTCCGTTACCTGCCCATGCCGGGAATTTTCCTGAGTTTTGAAAGTTTCAGGCCCGTCTTCGGGAAAAAGGGACTCTACGATTTTCTTTTTTCAAGCCAGTGGGTGGGGCTTGCCCAGTTTAGGCGCATGCTGCACGAGCCGGAATTTTTCCGGGCCTTTGGCAACACCCTGATTATTTCTTTTATGAAGCTGATCGCCGGTTTTCCCTTCCCCATTATCCTGGCCTTGATGATCAACGAAGTACGGCTGCCCAATTACAAACGGTTTATGCAGACCGCCTTTACCTTTCCCCACTTTCTTTCCTGGGTGGTGGTGGCGGGCATCGTGCTGAACCTGTTTGGGGACGCGGGGGCCGTAAAAAAAGTGGCGGTCCTGTTTCGGCCCGAATTGGCCGACAACTGGAATTTCCTTTACAAGAGCGCCTATTTCCGCTGGACCCTGGTATGTCTGGATATATGGAAAGAGGCCGGCTGGGGCACCATTTTGTATCTGGCGGCCATTACCGGCATCGATCCCACCTTGTACGAGGCGGCTACCGTGGACGGCTGCAACCGGCTTAAACGGATCTGGTACATTACGCTGCCGGGAATTGCCGGGTACATCGTGATCATGTTTATCCTCAACATGGGAAATATTATGAACGCCAACTTTGATCAGGTTTTTAACCTGTACACCGCCCCCGTTTTTGACGTGGGGGATATTATTGACACTTACATATACCGCCTTTCCTTCCAGTCCCAGACCGTTATGGACTACGGGTTCACCACCGCGGTGGGGCTGTTTAAAACGGTTATCAATTTCGCGCTTCTGATGAGCGCGAATTTTGTGGCCCGCCGGGCCGGATACGATGGAATTATCTAAGGAGACCCCTATGAGTAACGCGGCAGACAGGCGGTTGGTCCGCCGGCGGCGCGGAAAGAATTCCGGTATCCGCCAGCCCATTGAGTTTATGGATGTTGTAATTTTTACGTTTCTTACCCTGTTCACCCTTATTATTGTGTACCCCTTTTACAATGTGATCCTGGTTTCCATTGTTCCCCAGTACGACTATGTGCGGTCCCCGTTTATGCTCTGGCCCCCCAGGGTGGAGTGGCACAGCTATAAATTTGTCTTCGATTCCCCCCTGCTTCTTAAGTCCATGGGCACGTCCACCCTGCTGATGGTGGTTGGAACCGCATACAATATGCTGCTTACGGTGCTGTTTTCCTACGCCATGACCCGGCCCATACCGGGGCGGCGGTTTTTCCGTTTTCTCATGGTCTTTACCATGTACTTTGGCGGGGGCCTTGTCCCCACCTACCTGCTGATGAAGGCCCTGGGGCTGCTGGACACCTTCGCGGTCATGTTCCTGCCCAGCGTGATCAGTATTTCCTACATGCTTATCGTGGCCAACAGCATGAGTAATATTCCGCTGGAGCTTACGGAATCCGCGGTGTTGGACGGGGCGAGTGAAATGAGGATTCTGTTCCAGATTATCCTGCCCCTGTCCCTGCCGATTTTGGCTACCTTTACCCTGTATTACGCGGTGGAACGCTGGAACGAGTGGTATTCCGCCATGCTCTACGTCAAGGACCAGGCCAAGTGGCCCCTCCAGTACGCCCTGCGGAAAATTATTTCGGACGCCAGTTTTATTTCCCAAAACGCCCCTCCGGGGGAGTACCGCCCTCCCAGCTATTCGGACGGCATCAAGATGGCCTGCATTATTGTAACGGTTTTTCCCCTTATGACGATTTACCCGTTTTTACAGCGTTACTTTTTGACGGGCCTTACCGCCGGCGCGGTGAAAGGGTAACGGCCGCGCAGATCCGCGATTTCGCGGCCATAGGGCGGGAAATTGGGCCTGTTCAATAATCCGGTTGGTTATTGAACAGGCCGTGCGCTTCGTTTTTAAGCGGTCGTTGTTCAGAAACTGGGATTTCTGAACAACTCTATTATAAAACCCTGCGGCTTGGTCCGGCGGCAGCCATCGGGCTGCCGAACAGGTCTCATCATATCCGGGGATCGACGCCCCGGAAAACAGGAGGAAAAGATGAAAAAGAACATTCTTTTCGCGCTGCTCGTGCTATTTTTGGCGGGCATGGTTCCCTTAACAGCCGGCGGGCGGCGGGATGCCCCCGCCCCGGGCGGCGGCGCGGCGGAGGGCAAGTACGCGAAGCACCTTACGATCTCTACCACGGTTCTTGACGCGGAAAAAACCGGCAAGTCCGCCAAAGACAAATGGCTCTTTGACAAGTTCAATATCGACTATAATCTTATCGCCGTAACCTGGGGCGACTGGAACGAAAAAACCCGCGCCATGATCGCCGGGGACGATATTCCCGACGTGCTGTGGTGGGATATGAAGCTGAACAATACGGCGGAATTTAAAATTTGGGCGGAGGCGGGGGCCTTCCGGGAAATTGCCCAGGCGGATATTGACAAGCGGCCCAACCTTAAGGCCCTGCGGGATCGCCTGGTTTCCGACGATCAGATGCTGACGGTGAACGGGAAGCTCTACGGCTGGCCTGTGGCCCGTGCCCTGGAGCCCTATATGCGGAGCACCCAGTATATGCACTACATCTACCGCCGGGATTGGGCCCGTCAGGTGGGGCTTTATAAAGAAGGGGATGTGTATACCTGGGATGAAGCCAAGGCCCTGATTGACGCGGTAAAGCGGCAGGATCCCGGCAAGAACGGTTCCGGCAACACGATTGGCATTACCAATGAGGGCTGGGCCTTCCCCGGCCTGTATATGCAGCTTTTGGGCCTATCCCTCGATCGGGGGGACGGCTACCTGAACCGCAACACCTATATCGAAACCGCCAACGGGTATATCCCCTATTTTGCCACCCCCAACTACCGGGCGGAACTTAAATTTGTCGCCGAACTGTACCGCAGGAATTATATCTGGCGGGATCAGATGTCCCTGCGGGGCAACGAGGGGCTTGATATGTTCCGTTCCGGCAGAGCCTTTATGTACTGCCACAACGGGGGTCCCAACTTCCTGAACAGCAATATTTATCCCCAGATGACGACCAACGGGGTTCTTTCGGATACCCAGGATGTGGGGCCCATGATTATCCTGAATCCCAAGGACAATGCCACCTATATGCTTATCGAGGTGGAAGATTACTGGTCCGTGGCCCATTTCCGGCACGGCCTGGAGAACGAGAAGTATGAACGGATCCTGGATCTGTGGGACTGGATTGCCAGCGATGACGGCAGGGCCTGGAAAGAGGCGGGGATTCCCGATGTGGATTACCGGCGCACGGGGCCCACGGACATTCAACTGCTGTGGCCCAAGGCCGCGGATGGACGCTGGATTTCTCCCTATTCGGATTTTTCCTACCGCTACGCGGATCCGCCCACCCTTTCCCTGTTCTACCAGTCCCAGGTGGATCAGGCGGGCTTTGTTTCTTACGCCCCGGCCATTGATATTGTAAAGAACAATAAATATAACTTTAAGATCCAAGCTTTTGACTGGGACCGGGCGAAGTTCGCCACCCCGCTGTACAACCAGTTTGGCGGTTTCCAGACCCAGAGCGAGGAATTTGAACGCCAGGTTTTGGCCTCCAACGAAGATGTGGATGCCATGCTGGACCGCTGGCTTAGAGAAATGGAGAGCCGCTGGAGGCCCGTGGCCGATGAGTTGAACAAGGCCTACCGGTAGCGGACTGTCCGCGATACCGGCGGCTTTTCTCCGGGGCATCGCTAAAAACCCGGCTGGGGTTTTTAGCGATGCCCTTTTTTTGGGCCGCCGGTGAACCGCTCCCCGATTGCCGCCCCGGGCCCTTTACGCCGGCGGCTCCCGCCCCCGGTACAACGCAAAAACGGCGGGGCACAGCGAGCGCGCAAGGGATAGGAGCGGAATAAAAACCCGCAGGGTTTTTGTTAGAGCGGATAGCCCGGTCCCCGCCGCAGGCGGGGATGCGCCCAAAACATAACATTCGATACGCGGCATGTTCTAAACCGGGCATTGCCGCCTTTACACAGGGGCCGGTTGACATGGCTGCGGAACGGCGGAAGCGGCCCCCTCCTTATAAACGCGGCGGAGACATCTATGAACATGGACTACATCAATCGGATTTTTTGTCTGGACGGCAAAAAGGCTATCGTCACCGGCGGCAACTCCGGTATTGGCAGGGGCATTGCGAAGTCCCTGGCAAACCTGGGGGCGGAGGTAACGATTATTGGCCGGGATTCCGCGTCCATCGAGGAGGCTGCCGGGGAGCTGGCGGCCCTGGGTGCGAAGAGTGCGGGCTGCCGGGTGGACCTGACGAAGCGGGAGGAGATTGACCGCTTTTTTGACGGGTACTACGCGGAAAACGATGGGAAACTGGATATTCTGGTGGCCAACGCGGGGGTCTCCGTGATGAAGCGGGCCCTGGAGACCACGGCTGAGGAGCTGGACCGGCTGGTCAACACCAACCTGAAGGGGACTCTGTTTTGCTGCCGGCGGGCGGCGGAGGCGATGAAAAAGCAGAATCGGGGCAGCATCGTGATTACCACATCGGTCAATGCCCTGTACCCTCTGCCTTCCCAGGCGCTGTACACCAGCACCAAAATTGCCCAGGAAGCCCTGATGCAGTGCCTGGCGGTGGATCTGGCGCCTTTTGGGATCCGGGTGAATACGATTGCCCCGGGCGCCGTCATCAGCAACCTGGGCCGGGACAATCCCTTTCCCCGCAAACAGGAGGGGGATTGGAAAAAGATGCCCCGCCTGCCCCTGGGCCGGATTGGGGAACCGGAGGATATCGGCGACGTGGTGGCCTGCATGGTGACCGACGCATTCCGGTACCAGACCGGTTCCACCGTCCTGGTGGACGGGGGCCTGAAGCTGCGGAATGTGTAAGGTCTGCGGCTCTGTTTCGGAACCGGAGTTTCGAGGCAGCCCCATGGCGTAGAATTGTTGTGTAAGAATTGTTCTGTAAAACATATTGCGGAAAAACCTGGAAGGAGGCTTATGATGATTTTAGCGGACGCGCTGCGGCCCAGCCCGGATCGTACCTGGGATTACGCCCTTCAAACCGGCATTACCCACGCGGTGGTGGGGGTGCCGCGGAACCAGCCGGGGGAAACCCCCAACAACAGGTTCGATCTTACCAGTTATTCCGACTGGAAGGCCCTGTATGACCTGTACGACGGGCGGGGCCTCAGGCCGGTGGTGGTGGAGGGGGCCCCGGAACCGGCCCACGAGAG
>JAIRSD010000192.1 GCA_031255615.1 Treponema sp.
AGCCCTTGCACAGTTCCCGGTCGATGATCACCTTTCCTCTTTTTGCCATGGAGACTTCCTCTCATATTGTAGTATCCCGTTATTTTAGTAGTCTGGGGCCGGTGTGGGAAGGGCGCGCACTGCGCCACGTTAAATCTAACCCTGGGGATATACTAGCGCCTTGCTTCCCCTAAACCGCCGGATAAGCGAAAGAACAGGGAACAGGAAGATAAACCACGAAGGGGCACCAAGGAACACAAAGGAACACGAAGGAATGAAAAGGCGCCTCCA
The DNA here is from genome assembly GCA_031255615.1 of Treponema sp. The sequence goes on from JAIRSD010000192.1 coordinate 271, forward strand.
ATCCCTGTCTTCGTGCGCCTTCTTCGCCTTAGTGGTAAATTTCTTCCGTCCGCATATCTGATTTTTTAGGCTAAGCGGCCTGCGAATACCTTGCTTCCCCTAAACCGCCGGATAAGCGAAAGAACCGGGAACAGGAAGATAAACCACAAAGGGGCACCAAGGCGAACTACGGCTCGCCAGGAACACGAAGGAATGAAAAGGCGCCACCAGTTCCCGCTTTCGTGCGCCTTCTTCGCCCTGGTGGTAAATTTCTTCCGTCCGTATATCCGATCTTTTAGGTTAAGCGGCCTGTGAATACCTTACTTCCCCTAAACCGCTGGATAAGCGAAAGAACCGGGAGCAGGAAGATAAACCACGAAGGAACACAAAGGTACACGAAGGAATGAAAAGGCGCCTCCAATCCCTGTCTTCGTGCGCCTTCTTCGCCTTAGTGGTAAATTTCTTCCGTCCATATATCCGAATTTTTAGGCCAGGCGGCCTGCGGGAGTTGTTCAGAAACTGAAGTTTCAGAACAACTCTACTAAATAAGGCGGTGTTTCCGGGCGGCCATGCTGAGGGCGCCGTTCCAGCGGGGCTGGGTAAGATAGGTCTGTCTGGCTTTGATATCGTTTATCCGGCTGGCCCTTCGCTGGAGTTGTTTGAAGGCCATGCTGATGGCGGTATTCATATCGACCTGGGGGGCGCCGGATTCCTGGAGCACCTGGTACCAGGCGTAGTAGTAGAAGGAGTCCCAGGGGTCCGCGTCCGAGAGCCGCTCGTCCCGCAGGGCCCGCTGCATGATTCCGAGGGCCTCGGCCCTGCCCTTTGGGGAGCTCCGGCAGAGGGACAGGGCGTAGTAGACGGCGGCCATGCGGCCCCAGATTTCCCGCGGGGGGAGGAGGAGGAGTTCGCACTGGCTGAAGCCGCTGCGCCAGTCCGGCTGCTCGGTGTAGATGAAGAGTTCGTCGGGCAGGGTTTCGGAGAGGGCGGCGGCCAGATCCCCGGCCAGATCCGCGGCCAGGGAATAATCGCCCGCCAGGTAGGCGCCTTCGACTTTGAATAGTTCCGCGTCGATGTTTCCGCCGGGGCCGGGCAGGAAGGAGGTCTGGGAATATATCCGGGCCCGGTACGCCCAGGCTTCCAGGAGGGACATTTTTTCCGGCGAGGGATTCCCCGCGGGGCTGCCGGCGATGTCCTGGAAAAATTGCAGGGCGTCCTGGTAAAAGCCGAGATCGAAGGCGAGTTTGCCGCGGAAAAAACGGGCCCGATCCGCCCATTCCATCAGGCCGGCCTTTTTCGCCTGAATTTCCGCGGCCTCCGCGGACTGCTGGGCCTGGGAAATATTGCCGTGAAGGAACTGTACCGCCGCGTCGTAAAAAAGAGCCAGGGGCAGTTCTTCGTAATTGCCGAATTTCTCCGCGTTTTCCACGGCGAATCCGGCGTACTCCACGGTTTCCCCCATCCGCTGTTTGAAGATGTTTACCAGGGAAAGGAGGCGGTTCGACTGGGCAAGGCCGGACCAGGGGGCGTTCTGGCTGAGGAGGAAGGCTTCTCTAACGGCGTCTTGGGCGGAATCTGCGTCCCGGATTCCCAGGAAATAGGCCCCGATGTTGGCCAGGGTCTGGGCTTTGAAGGGAGGGTATATCCGGTCCTCCACCAGGCCGCAGCGGAAGGCTTCCTTGATGTCCTCTTTGTTTCCGGCCAGGAGGGCCCGAAAGCCGTGGATGAGGAATTCTACGGTCAGGGCCCGCTGGGGGCCCACGATGGATTCCAGCCTTCCCGTTTTGCGGGCCTCCTCAAAACCGGCGGGATAGCCCTTGGCCATATCCATGACGATGGATTTAAGGATCAGTTCATCCCCCCTCTTGATGGTTTCGAATACCGCCGCCCCCCCGTCCAGGGCCGCCAGAGCGTCCAGTAGGGGGAAGCAGGGATGGATGAGCCGGGCGAAAACCCAGTCCAGGAGCCGGTTCCGCACCATCCGCCGGACGAGGGCCTTCCGCTCGCCCAAGATGGACTCGGCCTGGGGGAGGAAATCTTTGATCCGGGGCCGGGGATCCTGGGGGTTGTCCACCAGACCGGCATTGATAAGCATATCCAGGGCCCGGATGATAGTCCTGGAGGATTTACCCCCTTCGGCCAGGAGCTGGGGGAACATATAGCCGGGAAAATAGCGGCCCAGCAGGGTAAAGGCGTAACAGATCTCCCAAAGATCCCGGGACATGTCCGGGCTGAAGCCGCCCCCTGCCCCTTCCCGCCGGATGATCCGGTGGAAAATCTGGTCCCAGGACGGATCTACCGGCGCCCCGCCGGGGGAGGCGGTGCCGTAAATTTCCAGGGGGGGCCGGGAGGAATCGGCGGCGTGCCGGGATGCGTAGGGGGCCAGGACCTCTTGCACAATCCGGGCGGTCCCTTCCGCAGCCTTGTCGATGTTTTCCAGGATAAGGACGGCCCGGAGCTTTTGGCCCCCGGCGGCCCTGGTGTAGGCCGCCAGGAGCAGACTGAAAAAACGCCGCGCCATGTTGAACCGGAGGGGAGGGAATTCCCCCTGGAGCCGGTCCTGGAAAAGGGTCTCCCGCAGAAACTCCAGTTCTTCCCCGGCATCCTCCGCCTGATCCCCCGCCATTGAACCGGCGGCATCCGCGAGGAAGCGGTGGATCTCCGGACTGTATGCGTCGAGAAGGGCGGCCGGCCCCCGGCCGGCAGCGGCGGCGATCCCCGAACCGAAGTGGACCGCCAGGGGAGGGGCGCCGCCGCCGGCGAATTCGTAAAGCCCCGCCCGTTTCCCGAAAAATTCCGGCCCGGTAACCAGGGTGTTCCCCCCCCTTCCCTGTTTTAAACTCCTGACGATGTCGGATCGCCGGGACTGTTCCGCCTCGACGGAAAGGGGGGCCCGCAGACCCTCCAGGGGCTTGCGGACGCTGATACGGGAAAAGGCCCCGGCCCCGTCCGGCAGGGAGGACGAATCGACGGGGGCTTCAAAAAGGAGGTAATAGGACAGGAGCTCCCTGCTTTTCTCATCGCAGTAGATCCCGGCCCGCCCGGGGGAAGACAGGCAGCGGCAGATCCGTTCCCCGTCTTCGGGTATGTCCCTGCCGATCAGCAGGGCGTAGCCGAACAACTCATCGGCCCGGGATTCCACATAATCCATGACGGCGTCTATACAATCGAGCATGTCCAGGCCAAGCCCTATGGCGGCCTCATTAAAAACGGCCCCCACCATGCGGTGTTCAGGTTTTTCTACGCCGCCGGCCTCCCGTATGAGCGCCAATACCCGGTCTTCCAGGGCCTCCACCACCCGGGGATTGGTACGGCGAAGCTGGGATCTAAAGCGTAGAAAAAACAAAAACCGAATCATATAACACCAGTATATTACAGCGTCTCTTAGTTTACCCCTCCGTTATCATTGATGAAAGCCTCGCCGGGAATGTCTCAGTGTTCTTATTTTTATGGGCGCATCCCCGCCTGCGGCGGGGACCGGGCTATCCGCTTAAATCTTTTGCCTGGCCCCGCCAGGCAAAAGATACCGCTTCTATCCCTTGCGCGGGCGCAAGCCGGCCGGCTTGCGCCTTTCGCTGTGCCCCGCCCTTCCCGGCCTGGCTCAGGGGCGGCGGGGGGTATCCTTAAAGCCGGTGCGCGGAACGCCGACATTGGACTTGTTCAATACCCCGGTTGGCTGTTGTTCGGAAACCGAGCTTTCCGAACAACACTATTGCGGATAAATTCCTCACGTTGCCGCGCCGCGGGCGCGGCAACGCAAAAGGCGAAAGCCGCGCCCGGCGCGGCTTTCGCCCGCGCAAGGGATAGAAGCGGAATAAAAACCCGCGGGGTTTTTATTAGAGCGGATAGCCCGGTCCCCGGCGCGGAGCGCCGGGGATGCGCCCAAAAGGAACTCGATACCCGGCCCGCGCTAAATCGAAGGCCGCCGCGTTTGCTGATTCTCCCGGGATCTTGTTATTCCCAAGGCGGGCATGGTAAATTTGGCCTCTACAAAGGGGGCGCTATGGCCGCGGAGAATTTTAAGGGCAGATCCCTTCTGACATGGCTGGACTATTCGGCGGAGGAGATCCGGTATCTGCTGGATCTGTCCCGGCGGGTGAAGGAGGAGGCGAAGAAGGGGGGCGTCAGGCGCCGTTTTAGCGGCAAAACTCTGGCCCTGATTTTTGAAAAGCGTTCTACCCGGACCCGCTGCGCCTTTGAAACGGCCTTTGGCGAGGAGGGGGGGCATCCGGTGTTCCTTTCTTCCCAGGATATTCATCTGGGGCTTAAGGAGTCTCTGGAGGACACCGCCCGGGTGCTGGGGCGCATGTTCAGCGCTATTCAATTCCGGGGTTTTAAGCAGTCAACGGCGGAGATTCTCAGCCGCTATGCCGGCGTGCCGGTGTACAACGGTCTTACCGATTCCTTCCATCCTACCCAGGTGTTGGCGGATCTGCAAACCCTGGAGGAGAATTTTGGGGATTGCGCGGGGAAAAAGCTCTGTTTTGTGGGGGACGGACGGAACAATGTGGCCCGTTCCCTCATCGTCATCTGCGCCAAGATGGGGGTCAACTTTACGGTGGTGACGCCGCCGGAGCTTAACCCGGATCAGGCGCTGCTGGATCTGTGCGAACCGCTGGCCCGTTCTTCGGGGGCTGAAATTCGGATAAGCAAGGATCTGGCGGAGGTGCGGGGGGCCCACGCCCTTTACACCGATGTCTGGACTTCCATGGGGGAGGAGGCGCGGCAGGAGGAGCGGAAGCGGCTTCTGCGGCCCTACCAGGTGGACCAGGCCCTGATGGACAGGACCGGCAGAAAGGAAAGCATCTTTATGCACTGTCTTCCGGCGGTAAAAGGGGAGGAGGTTGTCGCGGCGGTGCTGGACGGCCCCCAAAGCCGGGCCTGGGACGAGGCGGAGAACCGGAAGCATACGATTAAAGCCATTATGCTTGCCACCCTGGGCGGGGAGGACGGATAGGCGCTTTAGGGGCCGGCGGCGTTTTTTGCGGGCCCGGTTTTTTGCGGCTGCTCCGTAAAAACCGGACTGTCCAGGCGGCCGCGCTCCGTCCGCGGCATAATTTACGCGGAGTCTGCTCAATGGGGAACCGCCGGGGCCCGTTTTTTCACCCTTGCGTTGGGGCGGGGCTGGCTATTATACTGAGAAGGGTTTCCTCAACATCCTGGCTGTCGATTCCGAAATCCGGGACGCTTTGGGATCCCATTTAGTTGCTCATATTTTCAGGAATTGGAGGATCACGGTGAAGAAGATCTTTTTTGTCCTCATAGTTCTGGCTGTTGTGCAGATTGCGCCCCTGACCGCCCAGGAAGACCCCCCGGCAGGGCAGGGGTATTATTATTTCAACGCGCCGATAGATCGGGTGTATCCCTACCGCAAGGGATATGTGGTTAAGTACCGCAAGACGGCCTCCCAGGATGTGGGAACCCTCTACCTGCCCCGGGAATGGTTTGTCACCGCCGCCGGCAGGGGGGAGCTGATCTTTTTGGCGCCCGGTCCCAAGTGGCCCTATGTGTCGGTCTTTTACAACGAAGGCAAGTTTAGCCATATCAGGCTCTATCTGCGGCAGGACAGGGGCCACGAGACCTGGGGCAACATTCCCCAGAACGTAAACCTGGATGAGTTTTTTGACAATGTCAGCGAAGAAGACTTCCGGCTTGAATTTTAGGCTCCCCGTTCCGCCGATTCCGGCGGGGGAGCAATGACCGGGCCGGTCCCGGTTCCCCGGGCCTTGATTGATTTTATTGAAACCGGCGGCAAATTCCTTGTCGCCGGACACAAAGAGCCCGATGGAGACTGCGTGGGAAGCGCGTTGGCCCTCTGCTCCGTTCTTGGGCGGCTGGGGAAGGAGGCGATTCCCTGTTCCGCGGGTCCCTTCAAACGAGTTGAAATTAAACCCTACGAAGATCGTTTCACCGCCGCTCCAAGCGAGGAGGATCGCCGGGATGCCCGGGTGATCATTATCGATTGTTCTTCCCCGGAACGGACCGGGGATCTGGAAGGCCGTTTGACGGATCTTCCCCTGGCCGTTATCGATCACCACAGCCGCCGCAGCATCGAGTTCCCCGCCGGGAAGGGGGCCGTTCTTTTTGTGGATCCCCAGGCTCCTTCGGTCACCTTTATGATCCTGGCCCTGATTGAAGCCCTGGGGCAGAGTCCCACCCGGGAGGAAGCGGAGTATCTTCTTTTCGGCCTCTGCACCGATACGGGTTTCTTCCGCCATGTTGACGAGGCGGGGGCGGAGGTTTTTTCCTCCGCCGGCAGGATGGTTCAGGCCGGGGCGAGCCCGAAAAAGATCTTTAACGCCATTAACGGGGGCAAAAGTTTTAATTCCCGAATCCTTTTGGGGATTCAGTTGTCCCGGGCGGAAGAATACTTTGGGGGGAGGCTTATCTGCACCAGCGAGGAGTACGAAGAAACCCAGCGATTCGGTCTGGAGGGCCGGGACTCCGACAGCCTCTACCAGATTCTCCTGGCCGCGGCGAATGTGGAGGCAATCGCGGTGGTCAGGCAGGAGACGCCGGAAAAATGCACCGTGGGGTTCCGGTCCCGCGACTGGGTGGATGTGGCGGCCATTGCCGCGGAATTTGGCGGCGGGGGCCATAAAAACGCCGCCGGTTTTGCCGCCGACGCCCGGATTGCCGATCTAAAAC
>JAIRSD010000110.1 GCA_031255615.1 Treponema sp.
CGGCGGATTCACGGGGCGGTGGCGGGGGCCATTGTGGCTTCCAAGGTCCGGGGCTATGCGCTGAAGGCGGGCTTGTACGTGATTGTCCAGACCGGGGACACGGTGAAGATCGATGTTCCCGACGGCTTTGTCCCCCGGCGGTGGTAAGGACCGGCCGCCCGGAAATAACCCGGGGTCCGGCCCCTGACATTGCCTCCGGCATCACCGGAAGACGCCGGAGGTATCAAAAAAAGTAAACGGGGCAGTTCTGCGACTATGCAACCCTTATCAGCCATCCTGCCGCCGGGCCTCCTCGGCGTCTCCCAGTTCCCGGTAGCGGCGGTACAGGGCGTCGTATATGGGGACCCGGTCCGGGCGCGGGCGGTAGCTCCGCTCGACGGGCGGGCACAGGGCCCCCTGGGCCGCGGGGATATCCGGGTAAAGCCCGGCTGCCACGGCGGCGAATATGGCGGCCCCCAGGGCCACCGCCTGATCGCTCTTCCGCACATGGATAGGCATATCCAACACGTCGGCCAGAATCCCCATGACCAGGGAGGACTTGCGGGCCACCCCGCCCACCGCATAGACGGTATCCGGGGGAAGCCCCTCCTCCCGGAAACGCTGAACAATGGCCCGGGCCCCAAAGGCCGTGGCCTCCACCAGGCTGCGGTACAGTTTCACCGCATCCGTGCCCAGGTTCAGGCCCGTAAGGGCCCCCCGCACCCGGGCGCTGACATCCGGGCTGCGGCGGCCGTTAAACCAGTCCAGGGCCACCGGGGCGCTTTCAGCGGGGGCAAGCCCTTCCGCCTCCGCCTCAATGCGGGGAAGCAGGTTTTTGGCGATCTCCCGCTTTAGTTCTTCCTTAGCCCGCCGGTTCAGGCCGCCGGCCTCCGCGCCGGGGAGCAGGCTTTCCAGGGGCCAGAGCAGGAGATTCCGGAACCAGGCGTAGACATCCCCAAAGGCGCTCTGCCCCGCCTCGTACCCGATCATCCCCGGCACGATGGAACCGTCCACCTGGCCGCAGATCCCCCGGATAGGCTTTTCCGGCCCCTCCGGCCGGGGGCCGACGATCATCTCGCAGGTGGAGGTCCCCACCACCATGACCATGCGGCCCGGAGCCGCGCCGCCCCCCACCGCGCCGGTGTGGGCGTCCACGGATCCCACGGCGACGGGGATTCCCGGCGGAAGCCCGAGCCGCGCCGCCCATTCGCCGCAGAGCCGGCCCGCCAGGACTCCGGCGGGCCAGGTTTCCGTTCCCAGGGATTCATAGACCGGTCCAAGCCGGGGATCGATATCCTCAAAAAAAGCACGGGGCGGGTAGCCGCCGAATTCGGCGTGCCACAGACTTTTGTGTCCGGCGGTGCAGCGGCTCCGTTTTATTTCCCCCAGATTCTGAATTCCCGCAAGCAGGGCGGGGATCCACTCGCAATGCTCCAGGAACGAGGCCGCCGATTCCAGGGCGGGATCCTCGTTCAGCACCCGCAGCACCCTCGCCCAATACCATTCGGAGGAATAGGAACCCCCAGCGAATTTAAGGTAGTCGGGATGCCTGCCCGACCGGGCTATCCGGTTGATCAACGCCGCCTCGGCGACGGCGCTGTGATCCTTCCAGAGTACGAACATGGCGCTGGGGTTTTCCGCGAATTCCGTTTTCAGGGCCAGCGGGAAACCATGGGAGTCCACGGCGCAGGTTGTGGAACCGGTGGTGTCAACGCCGATGCCCCGGATATTCCCGGCAAGCTCCGGCCCCGCCAGGGATAGGGCCTCCCGGACCGCCCGCTCCATAGCCTCTATATAATCCAGGGGATGCTGGCGGAAACGGCCGGCCGCCGGGTCGCAGTAAAGGCCCCCGGCCCAGCGGGAATAATTCGCCACCGCCGCCGCCTTTTCTTCCCCGGTTCCGGCGTTGACAATCAAGGCCCGGCAGGAATCCGTCCCAAAATCAAGACCCAATACAACATCAGCCATACCGCGCTAACCCCCTTTGCCGCCTTAGCCGAACACAAGCGCCGTGGGCGAAAGGACCGGGTATTCCCGCTCCTTTTTCAGCAGCCCCGCCGGGCGGTCGATCCGGAAAATTACCATGTTGTCGGAATCCTTGTTCAAAGCCAGGAGAAAATTCCCCCCCGGATCCAGCGCAATATCCCGGGGATGCCGGCCCCCGCTGGGAACAAGGTCCGCCAATTCCAAAAGCCCCGCGGGAAGAATCCGAAACACGGCGATGCTGTCATGCCCCCGGTTGGAGGCGTAAAGAAATTTTCCCGCCGCGTCTATTCTGAGGGCGGCGGCGATGGATTCCCCCCCGCCCTCCCCGGGCAGGGAAGAAATATTCTGCACCCGCTCAAAGCCGGGGCCGGCGGAATCCCCTCCGCCGGAGGCCCCGGAAAAGGAAAAGACATCCACCGTGGATTCAAGCTCGTTCAGAACATAGGCGGTCTTTCCCCCGGGATGAAAAACCCCGTGCCGGGGGCCGTGGCCGGGAAGGGCGGAAACAAAGGGCCGCTCCCAGGGAATCAGGGGCTCCCGCGCGCCGGGATCGATCCGGTAAAGCATCACCCGGTCGGAACCCAGATCGCAGGCGAAGCCGTTGGAAAAATCCGGGGCGAAGCTGAACGAATGGGCGTGGGCCTTCTCCTGCCGCGCCCTGTTGGGGCCGGTCCCCCGGTAGGGAATGACCTGAACGGCGTCCCCCAGACGGCCGTCCCCCCCGATGGGAACCACGCTGAGGACCCCGCCGGAATAATTGGAGACCGCCGCAAAACCGCCGCCCCCGTGGACGCTGATATGGCAGGGCCCCGCCCCGCCGCTCCCCACGGCGTTAAGAAATTGCAGGGCCCCGTCTTTTTGCACCGCGTAGGCGGACACCCCCCCGCCGGGGTTTTCTTCGTACCGGTCAAGCTCATTTACCGCGTAGAGGAATTCCTTCGACGGCGAAAAGGCCAGGTAGGAGGGATTCCGGCATGCCGCCGCCAGCCGCAGATCTTCGACAAGGCCCGCATCGGCGTCCATGCTGAAATAATAGATGCCGCTGGACTTACCGGCGCCCTCTGTGTAAGCCCCGATGTAACCGGAGAACTTCGCCATAGTTTTCTCCTTTGCCCTCCATGATACCACCGCCCCTTCCGGTTGTGAAGCGTCGGTCTTTCTTTGCGGAGGCTTGTGCATCGCCTGCTTACATTAAACCACCGGATAAGCGAAATAACCGGGAACAGGAATTCTAACCACCAGGGCGCACAAAGGAACACGAAGGAATGAGCGCGACTGCTTCCCGCCTTGCCCTCATCTACCTTCGCTGGAAAAATCTGCGTAATCTGCGGAATCTGCGGGCGGAAACAACCGGGAACAGGAATGTTGACCACCAAGGCGCACAAAGGTACACGAAGGAATGGGCGACTGATTCCTGCCTTGCCCTTCGTGCGCTTTTTGGTTTTGCGGCGTTCGTGGGGCGGGGCCCCGCGAACGCCGGGCCGGCAGGAGGCCGGCTGTTTTCAACCCCTGGGGTTTTTGCGAAGCAAAAACCCCAGCCCAAACATGGCAGGGAGGCCATGTTTGGGCCGCGCAAGGGATAG
>JAIRSD010000114.1 GCA_031255615.1 Treponema sp.
TTCCCCCCAAAGAACAGACTGAACATGGTGGCCGCGGCGTAGCGGTTATAGTTGGCCGGCCAGCTCATGGGCGGACAGGGGCGGCCCCCATGGTATTCACCGTAGCGCTGCCAGGTAAAGGCCGCCCCCGTGGCGTCCATCAACTCCGGCCTCATGCCCAGTTCTTCCAGGGTCCAGGCCGGGGCGCCGTCCCCCCCGGTAAAGCGGCTCCACACATCCTGATGGGGGTCGATGTAAACGGCGATACCCCATTTTTCCATGGCAAGGAGGAGTTTTCTCAGGTACGCTAAGTAGGATTCGTCATACTGTCCGGGCCCCTGGTGTTCCAGGGCCTCCCAGGTGATGGGGAGCCGGACAAAGCTAAAGCCCCAGCGGACAAGCTGGGCCAGCCGTTCATCCGCTTCTTCCAGGGGAAAAGGCCGCCCCACAAAGGACGCGTCCCCGGGATTTTCCAGAGATTGGGCCTCCAGACCCCAGCGCCGCGGACTTCCCCCCGCCCCCCCCTCCGGGGAAGGATCCCGGGGGACCTTGGAATCGCCCCCCAGATTCAGCCCCCGTAAGACAAGGACCCGCCCCGTATCATCGACAATCCGGTTTTGGCGGATCAGCATGGGGCCCCCGTTTTACGGCGAATCATCCGGGACTTCCGGCGGGAATCTGATAATACGGATTAGGTAGAGAGGATCCTAAGCAGATCATCCACCGACTGGGTGGCCAGGATTTCCTGCCGTTTTTCCGCGCTCTTGAAAAGCAGGCTTATCTCCGCCAGAAACTGCAAATGGGGACCAGTCTTCTCCACCGGCGAAAGGGTCATAATGAAGATTCTGCACGGTTCGTGGTCCAGAGCTTCAAAATCCACCGCTTGGTCAGAAATTCCGATACAGGCAACCAAATCCGTAATCGTGGGACTTTTACCATGGGGAATAGCGATGCCGTGCTTCATCCCCGTAGACATCTTCCGTTCCCGGTCCATAACCGCGTTATAAGCGGCCTCGCGGTTGGGAATCTTATGAGCCGCGTACAACACATCCAGCAGCTCGTTGATAATCTCGTCTTTGGTGGTCCCCTTCAGGTGAAGTTTTATCGTTTCTGATGTAAGTACCGTCTTAAGGTTCATAGCAAACAGTGTAAAACCGGGTATCTGAAAAGTCAAGGATTTCGTTTGACTGGACGGCGATTCTCAGTTCAGCGCATACCGCGTATCGAATGTATGTTTTGGGCGCATCCCCGCCTCCGGCGGGGACCGGGCTATCCGCTCTAACAAAAACCCTGCGGGTTTTTGTTCCGCTCCTATCCCTTGCGCGGGCGATGCCTCCTGAGTTGCTGCGCTCCGTGCGGCAATTTATGGATATTGCTCCCTGTGCGGCATTCTTAGCGGCGCAGTTTCCGCCCTGCTTTCCCCCGCCGGACGCCTACATCCTGAACTCGCTGCCCAGGTAGACCTCCCGGACCATCTCGTTGTTCAGAATTTCTTCCCGTCCCCCCCGGGCCACAATGGAACCGTCGGCAATGATAAAGGCTTCGGTAGTAATCTCCAGGGTATCCCGGACATTGTGATCCGTGATCAGCACCCCGATACCCTTATCCGCCAGGCGGCGGACTATCTGTTTGATCTCGAAAACCGCTATCGGATCAATCCCCGCAAAGGGTTCGTCCAGGAGCAGGAACTTCGGTTCCGTGGCCAGGGCCCGGGCAATTTCCGTCCGCCGCCGCTCGCCGCCGGAAAGGGTAAAGCCGTACTGTTTGCGGAGCCTCCCGATTCCGAACTCCTCCAGCAGGGATTCCAGCCGTTCCTTTTTCCCCACCCGGTTAATATCCCGGCGGCTTTCCAGGATAGCCCAAATATTCTGCTCTACCGTAAGTTTACGGAAGATCGACGCCTCCTGAGGCAGGTAGGCGATGCCCTGGCGGGCCCGGAGGAACATGGGTTTGGCGGTAATGTCCACCTCGTCCATGCTGACCGCCCCCGTGGAGGGACGCAAAAACCCCACAATCATGTAAAAAATGGTGGTTTTCCCCGCGCCGTTGGGCCCCAGGAGTCCCGCCACTTCACCGTTGCTCATGGAAAAATTGACCCCCCGGACCACTTCTTTGCGGCCGAATTTCTTATGGAGGTCTCTTACGGCCAGAATATGAGTATTGTCGGCCATGGCTAATTCTTGATGGAACCGGATACGGTCCCTTCCATGGTAACGTCGTCGGTGTCCAGATCAACCCGAATCCGGTCGGCCCGGAATTCGTCGTCCTTCTTGAACACCACCGGGTAGCCCGAAAGGTCCAACAGCTTTTCCTGCCGCCGGTACACCGCGTACTCCGAGCGGCATACCATATCGTCCTTAAAAAGCCGGATCCCAATCTGGAAAACCACCACCTCGGTCTCGTCGTTGTACTCGATAAACCGGCCCCGGGTGATAATTTCGTTCTTCCGGTCCTCCAGGGTCGAATTGCCCTCCAGCCGGGCGATCTTAAGTTTCCGGTCGTAGCGGAGCCGGTCGGTCCTAAAGGAAATCTGTTTTTCATCGTCCAGCCCCGTTACGGCGCCGGAACAGTCGATAAATTGGTTGTCGTCCCCCTGAATCTCGATCCGGGTTGCCCGGAGCAGGAGGTTGTCGGATTGGACCTCGGCGTTTCCTATCAGGATGGTAATCTCCTTGCCGGAAGCCCGGCTGCCGGACATTTGATCCGCCCGAAAGGTAAAGGTATCCCCCCCCGCCCCCGCCGCGCAGAAGAACATGAACAACAGGAATCCCGGCAGGGGGTTTCGCCGCCGAATTTTATGGCGCCGGTTCATAGTCGTTTTCCTCCCCTTCCCCGTCCTCGTCTTCGTCTTCATCATCCTCATGGACATAGGCGCCCCCCACGGGGCCGGAGAATTCCCACCGGCGGCTTCGGGTGTTGACCTTGAAACCCCGGCCCTGGAAACTGGTCCCGTCGTTCCGGAGTATCCTGACCGGGGCCTCCGGGCCGCCGGAGAGCTGCCGTTCCTTATCCAGCCAGTCAAGGCTTTCGGTTTCGATGGTAACGTTTTCGGAATCCACCGAGAGGCTTACGCCGCCGGAAATGCCGATGTTCCCCGAATCAAGTTCCACCCGGGCGGCGGCGGCCTTGCCGACGGAGTCGACCTCCTCCCCGCGGCCGGAAAATTGCTCAAAGGAAAAGTTGCGCAGTTCCATGAGCTGTTTGTCTTCGTAACGTTCCGCCTTCTCCGCCTGAAACCTGAGTTGGGGATCCCCGTCTTTTACCCGCACATACTCCACGTCGTTCATCATCAGATCCGGCAGTCCGGAATCTTCCCCCGCATCCGCCCCGTAGTCAAAGGAACAGCCCGGAAGGAGTATAAAAAGAAGCAGGCAGCAAATCCCGTAAACATGGTTTTTCATGGCTTTTCACGAGCCTCTGGCCGGGCCTCCGGCTCTTCGGCGCGGGGGCCGAGCATCCGGGCCTTTGAAGCGGCGATAAAATCCCGAAAGAGGGGGCTGGCCTGGGTAGGTTTGGACTTAAATTCCGGGTGGAACTGGACCCCCACCCCCCAGGGATGATCCGGCCATTCCGTACATTCCACCAGACCGCCGTCGGGGGTAAAGGCGGCGAGTTTCAGGCCGGCCTTTTCTATTTCTTCCCGGTATTTATTGGAAAATTCGTAGCGGTGCCGGTGCCGTTCCCAAATTTCTCTTGTCCCGTAGGCCGCATGAATCCAGCTTCCCGATTCCGCCACGGTCTTGCTGGCCCCCAGCCGCATGGTTCCGCCGTAGTCCTTTACGTTTACCTGTTCCGCCAGGAGACTGATCACCGGATGCTTGGTATCCTCGTCAAATTCACTGGAATCCGCGTCCTCCCAGCCCAGGACATGCCGCCCCCATTCGATAACCATGACCTGCATCCCCAGGCAGATGCCGAAGTAGGGAACCTTGTTGGCCCTGGCCCAGGCGGCGGCCTTTACCATGCCCTTGATTCCCCGCTGGCCGAATCCGCCGGGCACCAGGACTCCGTGGACCGGCCCCCCTTCGGCGCCTTCCCCCAGGGCCGCCCCCGGTTCCGAAATCTCCTCCAGCCGGGATGAATCGACTTTGATCAGCTCCACCTCCACCTCGTTTTCCATGCCCGCGTGGAACAGGGCCTCGTAGACGGACTTATAGGCGTCGTGGAGTTCCATATATTTCCCCACGACTCCGATGCGCACTTTGCCCCGGCGGGAATGGAATTTTTCCATCATGGAAACCCAGGGGGCCAGGTTCGCGTGGCGGCTTTCCACCCCCATTTTTTTCAACACCACCTGTTCCAGTTTTTGGGCGTGGAAGATCAGGGGTATTTCGTAGATTGTGGTATCCACGTCGTAGGAACTGAAGACCGAATCGAATTCCACGTTGGTAAAGAGGGCTACCTTTCTGCGGGTCGCCTCGTCCAGCATCACCGGGGTCCGGCAGATAAGGATATCCGGCTGGATTCCCGTTTCCTGCATGGCCTTAACCGAGTGTTGGGTCGGCTTGGTTTTAAGCTCCCCCCCGGCTACCGCGGGGACCAGGGTAAGGTGGACGGATAGGGCGTTGGCCCTGCCGTATTCATGGATAAGCTGGCGGGCCGCCTCCAGAAAGGGGATGGACTCGATGTCCCCCACCGTACCGCCGATCTCCACAATTACCACGTCCACGTCCTGGTCTTCCCGGGCTATGCTCTGGATCCGGTTTTTGATCTCGTCGGTGATGTGGGGGATAACCTGGACGCAGCGGCCCAGAAAACGGCCTTCCCGTTCCTTGTTGATAACCTCTTTGTAGATCTGTCCGGTGGTTATCGAGCTGGCCCGGGAAAGGGGGCTCCGGGTAAAGCGGGCGTAGTTTCCCAGGTCCAAGTCCGTTTCCGCCCCGTCGTCGGTCACATAGACTTCGCCGTGCTGGTAGGGGCTCATCGTACCGGCGTCCACGTTGATGTAGGGATCGCATTTGACCATCCTGACGTTAAGCCCCCGGGCTTCCAACAGGGCCCCCAGGGAAGATGCGGCCACCCCTTTCCCCAGGCCGGATAATACACCGCCGGAAACAAAAATTAGCTTATCCATGTAAGGGTATTATTCTCCGCCCCCTTCCCCCGCGTCAATGACCCCTGGGGGCGGCGTTTCCGGGAGAGGCTTCCGCCGCCGGGATCGGCGTCCCGGGGGGGACGGAACGGCAGGGGGCCGCCGAAACGCGGGCGTTTCGGCGGCCCCTTATGTGGTGTTTTCGGCGGGGAGAGCCCCCGGGCCGCCGCGCCATAGGCGCGGCGGCTGGGAAGGAGAAAGCCGCGGCAGGCGGCTTTCTCCCGCGCAAGGGATAGGAGGGGTGCGAAGCAGACCCGGCGCGAAGCGCCGGGGCCGGAGCGCAGCGGAGCCCCGGATAGCCCGGTCCCCGCCGGACCGGCGGGGATGCGCCCAGGATGCGCCGGATATAGGGATTGTCTACGCTGGGTATTACCTGGCGGGGACTCATTGACAGGAGGGGGGCGAGACTCTACTATGTAAGCCATGGCGGATGTAGTTTTCCTTGGGGACGCCGATTTTCAAAAATATAAAGCTCTTATATACAAAGAGAGCGGTATAACTTTTACCGCTACCAACCGGGCGATTTTGGAAAGCAGGATTAAAGAACAGCTTCGCAGCCGCAATATTGATTCTGTTAAGGCGTATTTCGAAAAAATATCCACAAGCAGGGAAGAGCTTAAGAATTTTCTTGACAGCATAACTACCAATCTTACGCGCTTTTTTCGCAATCAGGCCCATTTTGACGCGCTGGAGCATTATGTGATTCCCGAGCTGATAAAGGCCAAGCAGGGGAGCAATACTATTAAGATTTGGAGCGCCGGTTGTTCGACGGGAGAGGAACCGTACACTATCGCCATGTTGTTAAGCGATATTCTTCCGCCGTCCTGGAAGTACGAAATTCTGGCCAGCGATATAAGTCTGAAATGTCTTATGACCGCCAAGGAGGGTTTTTACGCGGATTCCCGGGTTGTGGGAATTCCCGACAACTATTTGAAAAAATATTTTGATAAGGTGGACGGCGGCTATAAAGTTCACGCCGACATCATGTCCAGGATACGTTTTGACTACCACAATTTGGCCAATGAATCGGGGCAGCGGAATTTGGATATTGTATTTTGCCGGAATGTGATCATCTATTTCGATGAGATTGCCCAGGCCGCGGTGATTAACCGGTTTTGGGATTCCATGGCCGGTAAATCGTATCTGTTTATTGGACATTCGGAATCTCTTTTTGGCATGAAGACAAAATTTGAATTTGTAAAAACTGAATGGGCCACCTTTTACCGGAAATCGGGGTAGGGGTTTCCCTTACATGAGGCGGCTGTAGAGAGGGGGCTTCGCGGGCCTTTCCGGGCCGCGCGGGGTCTGCCACGGGAAAAAGGAGTGGTCTGTGGCTAATGAAATATCTGTTTTAATTGTCGATGATTCCGCGTTGATGCGTAATCTTATAGGTAAAATGGTGGAGGCAACGCCGGGTCTGGTGATTGCCGACAAGGCGATGAACGGGCGTTTCGCCCTGGACAAGATTCCCCGGGTAAACCCCGACGTAATCGTCCTGGATCTGGAAATGCCGGAGATGAACGGCATCGAATTTCTGCGGGAGCGGAAGAAGCGGGGTATAAATATTCCGGTGATCATCCTCTCCTCCATAGCGGCCAGGGGCGCGGCGATCACCATGGAGGCCCTTTCCCTGGGGGCCAACGATTTTATTCAGAAGCCTTCGGGTTCGATTTCGGAAGATATACACACCGTGCGGGATCGTCTGGTCGAACTCCTGTTGGGTTACGGAAGCCAGTACCGGCGAATCAACGGGAAAGTGCTGGTGTCCCCCGGCGAGGCCAAGGCGGTGAATCCGGCGGCCGCGGAGTCTATGAGCAAGGGCGCGGTTTCCATTGCGTCGATTCTGGAATCCGGCGTTTCCCATGCCCCGGCCCTCGCCAAGTCTCCGACCCCCCTGCGGCGGCCCGCCAATACGGAGCTTATCGCCATCGGTATTTCTACCGGGGGGCCCGATGCTTTGCGGGTGGTGTTCTCCATGCTGGACGCGGATCTTAAGGCGCCCATCGTGGTGGTCCAGCATATGCCCGCGGGTTTTACCAATGAGTTCGCGAAAAGTCTTGACCGGGTGTGCCCCCTGGATGTGAAGGAGGTGGAGGATGGGGATCCGCTGATTCCCGGACGCATCCTTATCGCCCAGGGAAACAAGCATTTGGAGGTTGGCCGCAAGAACGGCCTCCCGGTCGCCCATCTTTCCGACGCTCCCCTGGTGAGCGGCCACCGGCCCAGCGCGGACGTGCTTTTCGCCTCCGCGGCCCTGACCTTCCAGAACCATGTCCTGGGGGTGATCATGACCGGCATGGGCCGGGACGGCGCGGCCCAACTGGGAACCATCTACAAGGAAGGGGGCCTTACCCTGGGGCAGGACGAGGCCAGCGCGGTGGTTTACGGTATGCCCCGGGTCGCCTTCGAACTCGGCCATGTGCAGGAGCAGGTGCCCCTGAACCAGATGGCCCGGCGTATCTGCGACATCGCAAAGACTAGGCGTTAG
>JAIRSD010000129.1 GCA_031255615.1 Treponema sp.
AGTTTCGCGGCATGCCGCGAAACTCCGAAAAACCGCAACGCCCAGGCGCTGCGGTTCGGCATCCCTGCCGGCGCGGCTTCCCCCTTCCCCGCCCAGGATGGACCGGGGCTAAACTGAGAGCCACGAAGGGGGCTTCGCCGCGCGTTGGGTTCTCCTTGGCGCATCCCCCCGCCGCCGCCCGAAAAGCCCCCAGCCCGCCCCGGCATCAAAGGCAGGGTTCCCCCAGGGCGTCAAAATTCCCCGGAAACCCGGCATCCCGCCCCGCAGGGGAGGAAGCCTCCTCCGTGCCCCCGGGAAGCTCCGAAAGGGGGCGGAGACGGCAGCGCAGCATGTCGCCGGGCGCGGCAGGCCCCGGCAGCCAGGGGCGGGGAATCAGAATTTTTAGATAATTTTCGCTGGTTCCGGCAGCAAAGCCGCCCCCCCCCTCCGGCGGCGGCCGGGGGATCCCGGCCTCCAGGACCAATTCCGTATCCCGTCCCAGCCAGCGGGCGGCGTAGTCCCGGCGGCCCCGGCGGGCCAGGTCCAGCAGCCTCGCCGCCCGCAGACCGGCTTCCCGCTGGGACACCTGGCCGTCGAAGCTCCAGGCGGGGGTTCCGGGGCGGGGGGAATAGGGGAACCCGTGAATCCAGGCAAAATCCATCCGCCCGCAAAATTCCAGGGTCTCCGAAAAATCCTCCTCCCCCTCCCCGGGAAAACCGGTGATAATGTCGCAGGCGATGAAGGGGTCCGCTTTTATCTCCCGCAGCCGGGAAACCGCCCAGGCCGCCTGTTCCGGGCCGTAAAGCCGGCCCATCCGTTTCAGCAGCTTCCCGCTGCCGGACTGAATAGAAAGGTGGAAATGGGGCCGCAGCCGCCGGTCCTTCAGGGATTCCAGGAGTTCCTCGTCTATATCCTCCGGTTCCAGGGAAGAAAGCCGCAGTCGAATCCGGCTGGTCTCCCCCAAAAGGAGGCGTATCAGGCCCCCCAAACCCAGGGAGGCCCCCTTGTAGCGGCAAATATTCACCCCCGTAAGCACCGCCTCGGCGCAGCCCCGGAGTTCCAGGGCCTTAAGCCGCCGCAAGACCTCATCGGGGGGAAGGCTTACGCTCTCCCCCCGGGCAATGCGGACCCGGCAAAAGGCGCAATGACGGTCGCAGCCGTCCTGAATTTTCAAAAAAGCCCGGGAATGGGAGGAAAAATCTTCGGGGACAAAATGGAAACGCCCGTCAAGGGAATCCGCGGCGGGGCCGGGGGCCGCCGGTTCCCCCCGCAGCCAGTCCCGGACGAGGGCGGCGGGATCCTCGGGGAAATCCGCCGGGCGGGACCTGAGAAAACGGGGCAGGTCCAGCAGGACGCTCTTGTTTTCACCGGGGACAACCAGGAGGCGGCCGGGAAACTGGGCCCCCAGATGCTCCAATTCGGCTCCGTTAAGCTGGGCGTAGCAGCCGGTGGCCAGAACCAGGGCCCCTTCCCGCAGGGCTTTGCGGATAACCCGCCGGGCCTTTTGCTCCGCCATGGAAGTAACCGTACAGGTGTTCACGAGCAGGAGGCGGCGCGGGGGCCGCCGGCCCCGTAGAGGCGGGGATTCCCAGCCGTCGCTGCTATCCGCGCCATCGCCGCCGCCATCCGGCGGGGCATCCCAGGGGACCAGGGGGAATCCTTCCCGGCGGAAGGCGTCGGCCAGGGCCTCGCTTTCCAGTTGATTTAACTTACAACCGATGGTGTGGATAGAAAAAGAAAACATCCCCCGCCCCCGAAACAGCCCGGATACCGGCGCATTGATTACCCTTGCTTACACTAAATCACTGGATAAGCGAAGGGACCGGGAACAAGAATTCAAACCACGAAGGCGCACCAAGGCGCCAACTACGGCTCGCCAGGAACACGAAGGAATGAAAAACGCCTTCCATCCCCGGGATTCGTGCGCCTTCCCCGCCTTCGTGGTAAATTTCTTCCATACCGCGCATATCCGGTCTTTTAGGCCAATCCGCCTACCCGCAGGCTGTCCATCATGTGCCCGCTATGCCGCCCCCTCAGCGGCGGCGCAGCGTCTGCCGGACGCGATCAAGCCCCCGGCGGGCGTCGGAAAGCTGGGGATCCAGGGACAGGGCCTGCTCATAGGCCGCCGCCGCATCCGTCAGGTCCCCCGCGTTTTCCCGGGCGTAGGCCAGCCGGCCCCACCACTGGGCGTTCCCCGGCATCCAGTGAACCGCCGTGGAAAGGGCAATATCGGCGTGCCGGTAACGGCCCAGACGGATGTAAATTTCCCCCAAAAAATAGTAGACCATGTCGATCCGCTGCCCCTCGGGGGCCAAATTGATGTACTCCTGAAAGTATTGCAGCGCCTCGCCGTTGCGGCCCCCAAAGTAGCTCAGCTCCCCCAAAATTTCGATAATCCGTACATCGTAGCGGCTCAGATTCCGCCCCGTCCGGGCATAACCGGCGGCCTCCTCAAAACGGTTCAACCGCAGCAGACTCCAGCAAATCACCACATGAGAATCCAGATTGGCGGGATTCTGGGCGATCTCATCCTTGCAGATCGCCACCGCCCGCTCATAATTGCCGTTCCGGTATTCAAGCAGGGCGTCGGGCCGGACCTGGGCCCCCAGGAAAGAGGCCGGCCAGGAGAAAAAGAGGACAACACAGAACAAACGCGGGAATACGATGCCGGAATGGGGACGAAAAATTCTCATACCGGAAGATCTTTTCCGGCCATGGTGCACAACCCGTTAAACACACAGCCGGTTTCCATCAATATTTCCGGGGCGGTCACATTGCCCGCAAGCCTCCCCGTCATCGACAGCTCGACCTTCTCCCGGGCCTTCACATTACCCCTCACCTGCCCCCGAATCACCACACGGGAGGCGCTGATATTCGCCTCCACCACCGCCTTCTCGTCGATCACCAGAAGCCCCCGGGCCTCAATCTCCCCCGAAAGCTTCCCCCTGATAAGAAAGGGCTTCTCAAAATTCAAAGTCCCGATAAAGTCGATATCCTCCGAAAGGATCGTGTCAAACCCGTCGTCATCCAGAATATCTTTATGCAAATCCGCCATGAAACATTGTTCCTCATTAAAAATCAGCAGCGGCGAAGCGCCGGGACTACTGGGACTAATTATAGTGAATTTAGCCTTCCCCCCGAAACACGTCAAGGCCCGATGTCCAGCCGGGGCAATTCTCATTGAGCATAAGCCGCGTATCGAGTGCGGGTTGGGCGCATCCCCGCCTGCGGCGGGGACCGGGCTATCCGCTCTAACAAAAACCCTGCGGGTTTTTATTCCGCTCCTATCCCTTGCGCGGGCTACGCCCTGAGTTGCCGCGCTCCGCGCGGCAACTTGATGAATGCCGCTCCCCGTGCGGAGTTTCGCGTCATGCCGCGAAACTCCGGCTAAATCACCGGATAAGCGAAAAAACCGGGAAGTAAGAATGTTAACCACGAAGGCGCACCAAGGCGAGCTGCGGCTCGCCAGGAACACGAAGGTATGAAAAACGCCTTCATTTCCCGGTCTTCCTGCGCCTTCCTCGCCCTGGTGGTAAATTTCTTCCGGCTGCATATCTAATTTTTTAGGCCAAGCAGCTTCCTGGTACCTTGCTTGCATTACATCACCGGATAAGTGAAAAAACCGGGAATAGGAATGTTA
>JAIRSD010000140.1 GCA_031255615.1 Treponema sp.
GAGGCGGCGGAGGTCGACGGGGCAGGGGTGTTATATATTTACAGCCGGATAATACTTCCCATATCGAAACCGATACTGGCGACGGTAGCGATATTCGCGGCGGTGGGGCAATGGAACGCCTTTATGGATACCCTGATTCTGATGACCGATTCCCGGCTCTACACGCTGCAATTCGTACTGTACAAGTATTTGAACGAGGCCCGGTCTCTGGCGTTTATGATTCAGGCTTCCGGCGGTGATATTACGGAGGCGGCCCTGGCTGCCGCTACTCAGCAGACTCCCACCTCAGTACAAATGACGGTGGCGGTAGTGGTAGTTATTCCTATATTGCTGGTGTATCCCATATTCCAACGGTTCTTTGTGAAGGGCATTATGATCGGCGCGGTCAAGGGATAGCCGTATAACAGTGGAACCTTGCCCGGCGTCTCTGGTACTTCGCCCGGGTTTAAGTTAATTTTTAGGAGGCGAGACATGGAGAAAATTCAAAAGTTTGTAACGGCGGCGCTGATTATCGCGTTGGCGGTAAGTACCGGCGTATGGGCCGGCGGAAGAAGGGACGATCCTTCCACGGCCGGCGGGGAACGGGCTCTTTACCGGATTGAAGTTTTTGATACCTATGCGAACTACATGGGGACAAACAGCGGCTGGTGGGGAAAGATACTCAAAGATGAACTCAACATGGAACTCAATATTATCGCTCCCCAAGTGGCCGGTACCGGAGACGCCCTGTATCAAACCCGTACCGCCGCGGGAAATTTGGGGGATCTTATCGTAGTGTCCAAGGCCCGAATGGTGGACCTCCACCAGGCTGGGCTTCTCCATGATATGAAACCATTATTAGATTCCGGCAGATATCCGGACCTTCAAAGTAAACTTCGTGTGGCCTATGAAAAATTCGCGGAAATGTTTGACGGTAGGGGTATCTATGCTCTCCCTGGTCGTGTTTCCGTAAAACCGCCAACAGACCCGGCGGGCAGGGGGGTGGATCCGGAACAGGCAATATTCTTGCGTTTTGACTGGTATCTGGACATCGGCGCCCCGGAGATCGATGGGTTGGATGGTCTTATGGATGTAGTGGAGAAAATGGTCAAGGCCCATCCCACGACTGAAACAGGAGAAAAAACCTACGGGTTTTCCAGTTTCCCTGACTGGGACGGTAACACTGTCCGTCTCGCCCGGGAAATGCTCTTCTGCATGGGCTATACCAACGCATCTGATTATATCTGGATGAGTTTTGACGGCTCGAAACTTTCTTATTTCATGGATGATAACGGGGAATACAAGAAAGTTCTCAAATTCATGAATCAGGCGTATCGTAAAGGGTTGCTTGATCCCGATTCTTCCACGCAGAACTGGGATACCCATGTGGCGAAGTATAATAATGGCGGTCGTATTGCTATGGGTTACTGGACCTTCCAGGCATCCACTGTTTTTGGCCGTATTGATCTTACCAGGCGTTCTCCCTATGCGGTTATCCCGGTGAAAGGTCTGGTGGTGAACAACGTGGGGTACAATCCCTATGGGCTTGAAGGTAATGCCTATGCTATCGGTTCCAAAGCCAGATATCCGGAACGGATTATGGAATTCATGAATTGGCTTTGTTCCCCCAAGGGGATATTGACTTTCAATTCCCAGATTGAGGGGGTTACCTACGAGATGCGGAATGGCCAGCCCTACCTGACCCCCTTTGGTCTCGATACCAACCCTGACAAAGAAGCCCCCGCCTCCTTGGGTGGTGGTTCCTGGAATGAAGGCATCCAGCGCCTTAACTACCCCCTGACCCACCAGGACGATCCGAATGAACTGTTGAACGGACATTCGGTAAACTCCAACCTCTGGCCTTCTACCATTGAGATCAACAAGAATGAATGGAATGTCAAGTGGCGGGAATTGTACAAGGCCGATAATCCCCTAGAAATGCTTAAACAGCGGGATCTGCTGGTGGTTACCCCTGGGACAGACTATACCGGTCCGACTACCCCCACGAATATTACCAACATACGGGCACAGCTTCGCAGCATAACCCAGCCCGCCGGCTGGCAGATGATCTACGCCAAGGATGACGCGGAATTTGAGCGGATCTGGCGGGATATGAAGGCCCAGCTTGACGACTTTGGATATCAGGAAGCCATAGCTTTCGATCTTAAGAATATCCAGGATCGAGCGGCCACTATCAGGCAGACCCTTTCGCAATTTGCCAGATAAACGCCGCCTAGCCTAAATCGGCAGCACATGGTTAAAGGGCATTGATTTTCTACGAAAAAAGCCGTTTGAATACTTATTTGAGCGGCTTTTTCAATGATCTGCGTATAGGAGGACTAACTTATTATGAGCATCCATTACAACCAGACCGGCTACGAGCCCCGGCTGCCCAAAAAGGCGGTACTCACCGGAAAGGGGGAGTACTGCATGATCCTGGATGCTTCGTTTCAATATTTGGGAAACGAAAAGGTCTGGGAGCCCAGCCTGTCCGCCCCGGTTTTTGACCAGGCCTCCGGCGACACGGTGCGGAGGGCGGATTTTTCCGGTCTTACCAAACCGGGGAAGTATTTCCTGATCGCGGACGGGCAGAAGGTCACGATTACCGTCAAGGACAAGCCCTGGCATGAGTTGAACAAGGCCCTGGTCAAGGGACTGTACTACCAGCGCTGCGGCTGTGCCCTGGAAGAGCGGCACGCCGGTCCCTGGAAGCACGGAATCTGCCACCGGGGAACGGCGGTGCTGGTACGGGAGGACGGCGAGCTGGACCGGAACACGGTGATTGAATGTTCCGGCGGCTGGCACGACGCGGGGGATTACGGCCGCTATACTCACCCCGCCGCGGTCGCCCTGGGCCACATGCTGTACTCCTGGGAATTGTTTCCCCAAGTCTACCGGGAAGAACTGGGTATTCCCGAATCCGGCAACGGAATCCCGGATATCCTTAACGAGTGCCGCTACGAGCTGGAATGGATGCTCAAGATGCAGCGTACCGACGGCGCTGTCTACCACAAGGTGGCTACCCGGTATTTTGCCCGGTTTATCATGCCGGAAGACGATACGGACGAACTGTGGCTTTTCCCGGTAAGCCATTGCGCCACCGCCGCCTTCGCCGCCTCCGCGGCCCAGGCCTGGCGGGTGTATAAAACCTACGATCCCCCCTTCGCGGAAAAACTGCTGGGGGCCGCCCAAAAAGCCTGGGCCTGGCTCAAGGCCAACCCGGATTTTAAACCCTTCGTAAATCCCCCCGGGCTCAATTCCGGCGCCTATGGGGACGCGAGCTGCGAAGACGAAACCTTCTGGGCGGCCTGTGAACTGTACGCCGCCACGGGGGAGGAGCAGTATTACGCCGCCATAAAAAACCTGGCGGATAGGGTAGACCCTTCCCAATTCGGCTGGCGGGAGAACGGCGGTTTTGGCACTCTCTGCTGCCTCCTGGTGATGCCCGATAAGCTGGACCGGGACTTTAGCGCGGCCCTCCGTTCCCGTTTTCTCGCGGGGGCCGACGCTTTTTTGGAACTCAGCGGGAAAAGCGGATACGGTACCGCCCTGGCTCCCAACGCCTATGTCTGGGGCAGCATCCTCCCCATCATGAACAACGCCATCGCCCTGATCCTGGCAAAGATCTTGACGGGCAAGGATGGGTACCAGGACGCGGCCCAAACCCAGCTGGACTATCTTTTGGGGCTTAACGCCACGGGGTACAGTTTTGTTACGGGTTTTGGGGAACGGGGCTTCCGCTTCCCCCATCACCGGCCCTCCTATGCCGATGGGGTGGATGATCCGGTGCCGGGGCTGGTTTCCGGGGGGCCCAACGACCAAAGCCCCGACAACGCGGCTAAAATGACTATTCCCCCCGGCACGGCGCCGGCGAAATTCTGGCTGGACCATACCCCCACGGCTTCGGCCAACGAGATCGCCATTTACTGGAATTCTCCGGCTGTCTTTGTGACGGCCTATTTTGATTCGCTGTAGTGCCGCACGGCACGGGACTAGGGTTGTTCGGAACCCTTTATGTTCCGAACAACAACCACTATGCTTTACCGGGAATCCTGGGGTTCAAAAAACGCCTGTACGCATAGGAGGACGGCATGCAAAAATTAACCGGCTATATGGCGGGGGTAAATTTCGGGGGCTGGATTTCCCAGTACCGTGCCCTGGATCACGAACATTTTAAGACCTTTATCACCGAAAAGGATTTTAAGACCGTGGCGTCCTGGGGTATGGACCATGTCCGTATCCCCGTTGATTACCCGGTCCTGGAGCAGGACTCTAGCCCCGGCGTTTTTCTGGAAAGCGGCTTTGCCTACCTGGATAACAGCGTCCGCTGGGCTTCAAAATACGGGCTTAACGTGGTCATCGATGTTCACAAAGCCCCGGGTTTTAGTTTTAATACCCCCGACAAGAATACCCTGTTTACCGATCCCTTGATGCAGGATCGCTTTGCGGGGCTCTGGAAGGCTGTCGCAAAGCGGTACCGCAGTGAGGGCGGGAACGTACTGTACGAACTTCTTAACGAAATTGTGGAACCCGACAGCAGCCGCTGGAATCCCCTGGCCCTCCGGCTTATCAACGCCATCCGGGAAGTGGATGCGGACCATTCGATCATCGTTGGGGGTATCCAGTACAACAATGTCCGGGCCCTGGCCCTTATGCCCATCTTTGAGGACCCCAAGATCGTTTACAACTTCCACATGTACGAACCCCACGCCGTAACCCACCAACGGGCCCCTTGGCATAAGGAGACGTTGGGCTTCACCAAGGACATTCCCTATCCGGGGGATGTGGGGGTGTACCTGGAGTTTCTGCAGTATTTCAAACGGGAAATTCCGGATATGTACCGGGGCTTTGACCGGATAGACAAACAGTTTCTCTACCACCTGTTACAGCCGGCCTTTGATTTTATCGACCGGCACGATAAGCCCCTGTACTGCGGGGAGTACGGCGTCATTGAGTACGCCGGTCTTGAGACCCGGGAAAACTACAGCGCCGATCTTTCGGATATCCTGCTGGAATACGGCATCGGCAGGGCGGTGTGGACCTACAAAGGTATGAGTTTTCCCCATATCACGAAGGACGGATCCCCGGTAAGCGAAAAACTTGTCCGGGCCGTCAGCAAACACTAGCGTTATCCGGAAACGCGAAGGCCCGCAAGGAGGAGCTATGCATATTTTTTCCGTTCTTTTTACCGCCCAGTCGGTACTGAAATTCGCCGATGACCGCGAACTGCGGCAGGCCGCCCAGTGGGCAAAGGATTCGGGGCTTACTAAGGTCTACGTGGAATCTTTCCGCAAAGATTTTGTGGACCAGCCGGTTCTTGAAAAAGCCCGGGATTATTTTCAGGACCAGGGATTTGAGGTGGACGGCTGCGTCACCACCGTGGGGTTTCCTAAAAATGCCTGGCGGCCCGGCCAAAAACCGGGGGACCACGAGGTGCCCTGTTATTCCCACCTGCCCAACTGGGACCTGATGGAAGCCATCTTCCGCCGTACCGCCGCGGTATTTGACACCATCATGATCGACGATTTTCTGTTTACCTACTGTGAGTGTGACGAATGTAAGGCCGCCGCCGCGGGCCGTTCCCTGGAGGATTACCACGCCGATGTCATGCACGAGATGAGCGTGGAGCGGATTCTCAAGCCCGCCAGGGAAGTAAACCCCGCCTGCGCCATTATCATCAAATACCCCAACTGGTACGACAGTTTCCATGCCCGCGGCTACGATGTGATCCGCCAGACCGAGGTCTTTGACTATATCTGGGCGGGGAACGAAACCCGGGAACCGGACAATGCCCGCTGGGGCCGCTATGCCCAGACCCAGGCTTTTTACCTGCAGGACTGGGATCAGAAGATCGGCGGCGAAAAATGCGGAGGCGGCTGGTACGACTGGATAGAGACCAAGCCGGAGACCTACCTCGAACAGGCCCGGAATACCATCCTGGGGGGCGCCCGGGAATCCATGCTGTTCTGCTACCACGGCCTGACGGATAACGATCTGGGCGTCAGCGATAATGCGGCCTTTAGAAAAGAGCGGGAGGGCCTTCACTGCCTCGCCTACCTTATCTCCGGTAAAAAGCGGGTGGGAATAAGGGCCCCCAAAAAAATGGACGATGATCCCCCGGTAGAAAAACTAATCTACGGCTATCTGGGCATGCTGGGGCTTCCGGTCGTCGCGGATATCAGGCTGGA
>JAIRSD010000191.1 GCA_031255615.1 Treponema sp.
CTTCAGTTTCTGAACAACAACCGCTTAAATAAAGAAGAAAAACATGGGTTTCCTCAGGAAACCCATGTTTTTCGCAAGACTTGTTCAATAACCAACCGGGTTATTGAACAAGTCCATTAAAAGCTGGAATAAGGAAAGCAGACCCTTTGCGTGGACAAAATCAGCCGGGAAGATCATGGGCGGCATAAAAAAAGCAAAAGCCGCTTATTCAAACTGATTTGGACGGAATACTAGACAGCCTACTGCTCCGGGCTGTTCTGCAACAACTGGCGGATGGCCGCCAACTGGGAATTCAGGGCCTGGATACTCGCGTCTTTTTCGGCGTTTTGAGTCCGCAGCCCGCTAATCTCCGCGTCCCGCTCCGCCACCGTCTGCCTTAGGGCGGCCCCGCTCTGGTTGGCTTCGGCAAGCCGCTGGTCCAGGCCGGCCGCCCGGGCGGAGAGTTCCGTGTTACTGCGCTGCTGCTCCTCCACCGCCTGCCTCAAGCCGGCTATCTGCCGGTCAAGCTCCGTGTTCCGCCGCCGCTGGTCCTCCAGGGTCCTGTCCTGTTGGGCGCTCTGGGCTTGCAGGACGCCGATGCGGGACTGGAGTTCGTTTACCTGCCTGCCCAGGCTGGAACCTTCGGAGGCGGCGGCCTCGCCAAGAGCGGCGGCCTGTTCTTCCAGGGCGGCGTTCTGTTCCTCCAACTCGGCAAGGGCCTTCTCGTAGCCCGCGCCCCCCGCGGCGGCCACCGCCGTATTAAGTCTATCCGCCAGGGCCGTCAGCCCCTCTAGGGTGTTGATGCTGGAAAAGTAAAAGGCCTTCCGGGGTTGTACGGAGTGGATGCCCTGGAAGGACGGGGTGTTGATAAAGTCCCGCATGGCGTTCAGGGTGGCGGCGGCCTCCCGCACATTGCCCTCGTTAATAGCCGCCGCGGCCCTTGTGTAAAGGCCGCTAAGCTGGGCCTCGATGGCGGCCCCCTTCTCCTGGTCGCCGGCAAGACGCTCAATCTCCCGCTGGGCGCTGGACAGGGCCTCCCGGCTTCGTTCCGCCTGGGCCGCCAGTTCCGCGGCCCGCTCGTCCAACTGGGCTTTCAAGTTGGCCTCCCTGGCCCGGGAAGATTCCAGTATCCGGGATCGTTCATCCTGCAAGGAACTAAGGCTGTCCGTGTATTCTTCCTGAAGAAGCCGCAGGTTGGCCTCCACCGCCTTTTGCTCCGCCGTCAACTCCTGGTTGTTGGAATAGAGTTCCCGCAGTTCCTCGTTGACCCCCGCAAGTTTGGCAAGGAAATCGCCGATTTCCGCTTCCTTGGCCTCCAGCTCCCGGGTGGTCTCCAGACGAATTTCCCTGATAAGGGCCCGCTCGGTGGAATTGTACAAAGCCCCTCCCCGGCGGAGTTCGGCGCCGTCCTCCCCCCGGAAGCCCATGAAAAGCGCCAGGGCTGCCCCCAGGATGAGCAGGGCGGCCAGATTCACCCACAGGGGGAAAAGGGCCCGTTTTTTTGCCCGGACCGGTTTTTCCTCGGCCAGCGTCCGCCGGTCCCGCCGGACCGCCGTTTCAATCCCCTCCAGGATCCCCCGCTGCTCCTCCTCGCTTATGCCGGAACCAACGTCAAAAACCACATTGGGCTCGACGCCGGCATCCTCCGCGGCGCTTAACGCGGTTTCCATCATGCTTACCCCCTGGTACTTCAAGGAAATTCCCCAAAAAAACAACAGCCCGGAAGGGGCCTTATTCGCATAGGGTCTCATACCCCGCCCCGTAGGGCGGTTGGAGAAATGCCAACGCCTACAAAAAATGGCAGGAGGCCCCATAGTTACATAATTGGGCTTGTTCAATAACCTGGCTGGTTACTGAACAAGCCGTGCGAAAAACGCGGCTTCCCCGGGGAAATCCACGTGTTTCTTCGTTTTCAAGCGGTCGTTGTTCAGAAATTTCAGTTTCTGAACAACTCTATTTTCTTACAGAACGAACCGCGTAAACAATGCAACGCTTGCAAGATACCCCGCGCTTGCGGCGGGGAGCTTCATTTTACGGAAATCCCCACAGCTTCCTTACCGGACAGCCTGATTCCCCCCGCCTTTAAGCCCCGGACCGGGTAATCCTGGGCCTTAAAATTCTCGCTTAAAATTTTAAGCCGCGGCCTGGGTGCGTAACGGAGGGTAAAGCCGAATTTATCCCGGGTGTCCACATGGAAAACTTCCGCCCCCTCGGGAACCAGGGAATAGTCCCTGTTCATAATCCAGCCTTCAATCACGCAACGTTTAATATAGGGATACGATTTTTCCTTGTCCCGGTAAATAAGAGTGAACACCAGGCCGGAAAGAACTTCCTTGTCCGCCGCCCCGATCCACCACGCCCCCTGGCCCACAAAGACCTTTTCCGGCAGATTCGTCACCGACCAGGAACCGTCCTTTTTTACCACCAGGATCCGGTCGAAGGGGGACAGTTCCGCCGCCACTTCCCCGTTTACGGCGGTCCCCAGATAGCCGGTGGCGGAATCGTATTTAAGCTCCAGATCTTTCTTTACCACCTCTTTTACGTCAACCTTGGCAAAGGAAAGCACCTCGGTCCGGCGTTTCCCCCTGCCGAAATCTTCGGCGGCCCTGACCCGGGCGATAATTCCGTCGATATAGCCGACGGCGTAGGCGACGATATTTTTAAGATGGCCGTTAATTTCCTTGATCCTGTTCTTAATCTGGACCATCTCGTCCCGGGCTTTATTGATGTCGTAAAGGGAGATCCGCCGGATAGGTATTCTCAAAAGATGCTCCACATCTTCGCCGCTTACCCCCCGGGGCCCCACTTCCCTGGCGAAGGGCTTGAACCCCGCGATCACCGCGTCCTCCACGGCCCTGGCGGTCTTCATCGATTCGATGGCCTTATACAGCCGTTCCTCAATAAAGATTCGCTCCAGAGTCCGCAGGTGCAGCTTGTCCTGCAATTCTTTTTTTTCTATCTCCAGTTCCCTGGTCAATAGCTTTACTAACTGCCCGGCATGATGCCGTATCACCTCCGTCACGGTCATCACCGCGGGAAGTTTATTTTTAATAACCAAAAGATTAACCGATATGGACTGCTCGCAGTCGGTAAAGGCGTAAAGGGCGTCCACCGTTTCTTCCGCGTAGACCCCCCGGGCGAGCTTCACCTCTATCTCCACCGATTCGGTGGTATAATCGTTTATCCCCTGTATTTTTATCCGCCCCGCCTTGGCGGCGCTTTCGATGCTGTTAATAATGCTTTCGGTGGTGGAACCAAAGGGAAGCTCCCGAATTACGATCCGCTTGGGATCGGAGGCGTCAATCTTCGCCCGGACCAGCACCTTGCCGCGGCCGTCCCGGTAATCGGAAACATCCACCAGCCCCCCGGTGGGAAAGTCCGGAAAAAGCTGGAATTTTTTCCCCTGGAGACAGGATTTTTCCGCCTCCAGCACCTCAACAATGTTGTGGGGAAGAATCCTCGTGGACATACCCACCGCGATTCCCTCCGCCCCCATAATCAGCACCACCGGAACCTTGGCGGGAAAAAGCACCGGTTCCCTGTTCCGGCCGTCGTAGGAATCTACAAATTCGGTAAGTTTTGGATTGTAAAAAATATCCTTCGCCAGCGGCGTAACCCGGCACTCGATGTACCGGACCGCCGAAGCCTCATCCCCGGTGTAAATATTTCCAAAGTTACCCTGCCGCTCAATAAAATAATCCTTGTTCGCCAGAACCACCAGCGCCGGACCAATAGAAGCGTCCCCGTGGGGATGGTACTTCATGCACTCCCCAACGATGTTGGCCACCTTGTGAAATTTCCCGTCGTCCTTTTCAAAAAGAGTGTGCAGTATCCGCCGTTGCACCGGCTTAAGACCGTCCTCCAGGTCCGGGATGGCCCTGTCCTTTATCACCTAGGACGCATACACAAGAAAATTTTTATCAAACAGGTTTTTTATATACGCCACGACACCACCCCGCTTCAATTCTACACAAAAACTGCGAAAAAAACAAGAAACCGGAACCAGGGGCGGCAATTCTCAATGTGTAAACCGGCAGCAGACCGCGTCGAATTTCTTTTGGGCGCATTTTTTGCGGCGGGGCCGCAAAAAACCGGGCTATCCGCTCCAATTCCCCGGCCCCGGAGGGGCCGGGGAATTCCGCTTCTATCCCTTGCGCGGCCCAAAAACGGCATCCTGCCGTTTTTGGGCTTTTGAGTTTTTGCTCCGCAAAAACCCGCGCATTGGAAACAGCCGGCATCCCGCCGGCCTTCGCATTCCGAACATCCGCGTCCCTGCGGATGTTCGGCTTCCGGGTTTTGGCGCGGAGCGCCAAAACCCCGGGGCTGCCGCCGCCGGCGGCAGCTAAAAAACAACGGCGCAAACCCGTGCAACACCCAACCGGCTTCTTCGTTTTAAGCGGCAGTTGTTCAGAAACTTCAGTTTCTGAACAACTCTATTGGACAAGCTCAATGTCGTCGATAAGATTCTTCATAATATATTCCCGCCGCTCCGGGGTGTTTTTTCCCATGTAAAAACCAAGAACCTGGGGAACGGCGCGCAGGGTATTTACGGAGACCGGCACCAGGTGCATACGCTCCCCGATAAACTGGTCGAACTCCTTGGGGTTAATCTCCCCCAGGCCCTTAAAACGGGTTACTTCGCTCCCCGCCCCCAGCTCCGCCACAAAGGCGTCCCGTTCCTTTTCGGTGTAGCAGTAACGGGTTTCCTTTTTCGTCCGCACCCGGAACAGGGGAGTCTCCAGAATATAGATCCGCCCCGCGGTTACCAGCTCCTCAAAGTAGGAAAGGAAAAAAGTAAGAAGCAGATTCCTTATGTGGAATCCGTCAAAATCCGCATCGGTGGCGATAACGATTCTCCCGTAGCGGAGGCCGGAAGGATCGTTTTCTATCCCCAGGGCCATCATCATGTTGTAGAGTTCCTCGTTTTTATAAATGGCGGCCCTTTTCTTGCCGAACATATTTTCCACCTTCCCCCGGAGGGCGAAGATGGCCTGGGTCATCACATCCCGGCTGGAAACCATGGAACCGGCGGCGGAGTCCCCTTCGGTAATAAAAATGGTGGAATTTTCCCCTTCCTTGCCGTCTTCCAGATGGAATTTACAGTCCTTTAATTTGGGAATCTTCAGGGCGATCTTTTTCGCCGCCTCCCGGGCTTCCTTTTTTACCTGGTTAAGTTCAGTCCGCAGGCTTTCGTTGGCCAGGATCTTCCGCTCCAGGGCCTTGCCCGCCTCCTGGTTCTTGTGGAGCCAGTCCTCCACCGCCTCCCGGGTCTCCTGGACAATCCAGGAACGGATATCCGAATTGCCCAGTTTGTTCTTGGTCTGGCTTTCAAAGACGGGGTTCTTTATTTTTATCGCCACCGCGGCAATGGATCCTTCCCGAATATCCTCGCTGCGGTAATCCTTTTTAAAATAGGCCTGGATGCCCTTGAGGAAGCCCTCCTTGAAGGCCGACAGGTGGGTCCCCCCGTCGCTGGTAAACTGGCCGTTGACAAAGGAAAAATACTCCTCCCCGTAGTTGTTGGTATGGGTAAAGGCGAACTCCAGACTGCCGGCGGCCCCGGCGCCGTTCCCGGCATGGGCGGCGACGGTCCCCTTGTAGTAGCCCAGGGGGTAAAGATTGTCCTCCCCCGTTTCCTCGGCCAAAAGATCGTAGAGCCCCCGACCCGAGTGGAACTGCTTGCCGTTAAAGGAAAGGCTAAGCCCCGCGTTCAGGTAGGCGTAATTCTGAATCCGCCGCTCCACAAATTCGCCGTTAAACTGGTAGTCCCCAAAGACCTGGCGGTCCGGCACAAACTCAACAAAGGTGCCGTCCTTTTGCTCGGAGGCCGATTTCGCGGAGGCGGGGAATTTCCCCTTCCGGCCGTTCTTCAATATCCCCCGCTCAAAGACCGCCTCCGCGAATTCCCCCTGGCGGATAGAGACCACCCGGAAATGGGAGGAAAGGGCGTTCACCGCCTTGGTCCCCACCCCGTTCAGGCCCACGGAAAACTGGAACACCTCATCGTTGTACTTGGCCCCCGTGTTAATCACGGACACACATTCCACCAGCTTCCCCAGGGGGATTCCCCGGCCATAGTCCCGGACCTTGACCGTCACGTTCCCGTTCTGCCCCTTAATCTGAATCTCAACGAGTTTCCCGTTGCCCATGATAAACTCATCGATACTGTTATCGATAACTTCCTTAAGGAGTACATAGATGCCGTCATCAGGATTACTGCCGTCCCCCAGCCGCCCGATATACATACCGGTCCGCAGGCGGATATGTTCCAGCGATGAAAGGGTCTTTACCTTGGATTCGTCGTAAACGCCGGCCCCCGTTGTCCGGGCCGGCGTTTTTGCCGCCCCCTTGGCCGGGGGCGCACCTTTTGCCGGGGCCGTCTCAGCGGCGGCAAAAAGCGCGGGGCCCTGGGCGGGGCGGCCCTTTCCGGTTTTAGCCGGGCCGCCGCCCCGGCTCGCGGGGGCGGTTTTGGGTTGTGTTTTTGTGGCCATAGGGTACCTGTTGTCCTAAGATGCCGGCCCGTCCGTTCCCGGGGCGGCAGGCTTCCGCTATAAGAGCTTGGAAAGTTCCTCGATACGGGCTTCGGCGCTCCGGATCTGGGCTTCCAGGCCCCCAATCCGTTCTTCCGCCGCGCCGATCTTCCGCCGCTGATCCTCAATGGTCCGCTTCATCTTCTCGATCTCCGCCTTTTCCCCGTCAATGGCGATGGCGGTCCTAAGTTTCTCAATTTCCCGCTCGTATCCGGCGATGGTCTCTTTATACTGGCCGGCCAGTTCCAGAATCCGCTGATCCTCCGGCATCAGTACCCCGGCAAAACGGGAACCCTGGGATTCGTCCGTGGCCTGTTCCCCAAGGCGGCGGTACACCAGCTTAAGCTCCGAACGGACATAGGCCATGTGCTTTTCCAGGTTTTGGACGCGCCGTACCGGCCCGCCCTCCGCCCCCAGGACGCCCCCCAGCCGGCGGCGTTCTTCCCGCAGCTGATCAAGTTCCTGCCCCTGGGCCAGGGCCTGCTCCTTCATGTCCCGGACGGCCCGGACCGCGTCTTCAATCGCGTGGCCGGCAACCAGGGCTTCGTTCTCCGGGCTGACCAGCCGTTCCCCCGCCGCGGTGTAGAGCTTGGCAAGGCTCCCCTGGTGTTTCACCGTCATGGTCCGGTATACCGCCCCCTGGGCGCTCTTGCCAATCCAGCCGAAGACCCCGCCCTTCCCCCGGCCCTCAATCTCGTCCAGCTTGCTCCGGGCGTCTTCCAGTTTGGGGATCGTCTGGCTAATCTGCAGATAAAGCCCCCCCAGAAGGGTGGAAAAGGCATTATCCCCCGCGGCGTCCCGCCCCACATCGGCGCAGGCCTTGAAAATTTCCTCCGAAAGGGCGGTATGGGCCCGCTCTTTGGTAAGAATTTCCTGCTCCAGATCCTTGAGCCGCCGGGTATCCGCTTCCGTAAGCTGGATAAGGCCCTCCGAATCGGCTATTTCCTTTTGGAGCCGCAGGTATTCCTCCGCGCTTTCCCCCAAAAGGGCCTCCTGCCCGCTGTGGCGGTTAAACAGGGTGGCGCCGAAATCCTCGTACATGGCCTCCAGGGAACGCAGGGATTCCTTTTTCCTGGATTCCAAATCAGCGATAGTCCGTTTTCTGTCATCCATCCTTTTATTATAGGGTAAAGACATTTTTCTTGACAATCCATATAGGTCCGTTCCATTATATAACAACCCATATCCAGCAACCCAGCGCAAGGAGTCCCTATGAGTCACAGCACGAACCAGATCAGGAATATAGCTATTGCGGGTCACGGAGGGACCGGTAAAACAAGCCTTTTTGAACGCCTCCTTTTCGCCGGCGGGGTAATTCCCAGGGCGGAACTTGTGGAATCGGGAAAAACCGTGGGCGATTCGGCCCCGGAAGAGATCGAGCGGAAAATTTCGATCCATGCCGCCCTGGCTCATGTGGAGCGGGACGGCACGAAGATCAACATCTTTGACACCCCCGGATCTTCGGACTTTATCGGGGACGTGATTCTGAGTTTCCGGGCCAGCGAATTTGCCCTTCTGACGGTTGAAGGCCGGGTGGGGGTCCAGATTGAGACCATAAAACTCTGGCGGAACCTGGAGGGCCGGGGCAAGCCCCGGGGCTTCTTTGTTACCAAACTGGACGATGAACGGGCGGATTTTGCCCGGGCCCTGGAGGACATCAAGGAAAAGCTGCGGGTGGAGCCCATACCCTTTACCCTGCCCATGGGCCAGGGCGCCGCGTACCAGGGGGTCATCGACGTCCTCAACGAAAAGGCCTGGTTTGTCCAGGGCGACGGGGCGGCCCCGGAACGGGAAGGGGAGATTCCCCCGGAGTACCAGGCGGAAGTCGCCGCCGCCCGGGAACGGCTGATCGAAGCCGCCGCCGACGGGGACGACACCCTGATGGAACACTACATCGAAAAGGGGTCCCTGGACGCCAAGGAGATGCACGACGGGCTTATTGAAGCCCTGGCGGATCACAAATACGTGCCCGCCTTTGCCGGATCGGCCCTTAAAAATTCCGGGCTCCTCCCCTTCCTCAG
This sequence comes from Treponema sp., assembly GCA_031255615.1. Next base: position 8,531 of record JAIRSD010000191.1, read on the forward strand.
TTTCGCGGCGGACATCGCCCCCCTGCCCGGGACCGCCAGGGACCTGGCCCTGGACGGGGAGGGCAAGGAACACCAGACGCCCATAGACCCGGACAAGCCCCTTTCGGCCCTGGTCATCAAGACTACCTACGACCAGTTCTCCGGGAAACTTTCGTGGATCAAGGTAATCACCGGAAAGCTTAACGCCGATTCCGAAGCCCTTAACGTGACGGAAAGTAAAAAAGAGCGGGTCGGCAAACTTTATTGCTGCGTGGGGAAAAAACTTGAGGAAGTAAAGGAACTCTGTGCCGGGGATGTGGGGATTATCGCGAAATCGGCAACCCTTAAAACCAACGACACCCTCAGCGGGGGCGAGACAGGCCTCTGCTTCCTGCCCTTGCGGCTTCCCGAGCCGGTCCATTCGGTGGCGGTAAACGCGGTTCAGAAAAAAGAAGAGGACAAGCTGGGCGAATCCCTGGTCCGGGCCGTGGAGGAGGACCTGACCTTCAGGTATGTCTACAACACCGAAACCAAGGAGACGGTGATCTCCGGGATGGGGGAACTCCAGATCAACATCATCCTGGACAAGATACGGCAGAGCCAGAAGATCGAGATGGAAACTCATATCCCCCGGATAGCCTACCGGGAGACCATCGGCAAGAAGGCCGGGGCCGAGTATACCCATAAAAAGCAGACCGGCGGCCACGGGCAGTACGGCAAGGTGGTGCTGGAGATTGCCCCCCTGGGCCGGGGGGAAGGCTATAAGTTTGAAAACAAGATCTTCGGCGGGGCGGTGCCCAGGAACTACATCCCCGGGGTGGAAAAGGGCATTGCCGAAGGCATGGCCCGGGGTACTATCGCCCAATACCAGGTGGTGGACGTGGAAGTGGCTATCGTGGACGGCAAGTACCACCCGGTGGACTCTTCCGAATTGTCCTTTAAGCTGGCGGCCAGGAACGCCTTTCGGGAGGCCATGCGCCAGGCCAACCCCACCCTGCTGGAACCCATTATGAACCTGACCGTTTTTGTGGAGGACAAGTACCTGGGGGACGTGATGAGCGATCTCTCGGGCAAGCGGGGTAAGATTCTGGGACAGGACGATGTGGGCGGCGGCATCGCGGAGATTCGGGCGGAGGTTCCCCAGGCGGAACTGCTGCGCTACTCCATCGATCTCCGGTCCATCACCAGCGGCACCGGTTCCTTTGGGGTGGCCTTTGACCACTACGCCCCGATCTCCGGCCGCATCGCCGAGGACGTGATCAAGGCCGCCGCCGCCTTCCAGGT
>JAIRSD010000223.1 GCA_031255615.1 Treponema sp.
AGTTTCGCGGCATGCCGCGAAACTCCGAAAAACCGCAACGCCCAGGCGCTGCGGTTCGGCATCCCTGCCGGCGCGGCTTCCCCCTTCCCCGCCCAGGATGGACCGGGGCTAAACTGAGAACCACTGCCGGCAGCGGCGGCGGCTTTCGGTGTTTCCGGGCGGGGCCGGAGCGAGGCGGAGCCGCGGCGGTTGGAGAGCGCCTTGACAGCCCGGTTTTCCGCGGCGGAAAAAACGCGCCCCGCTGCACACCCGATACGCGGATTTTTCCGGCCGGGAATTATTGAGGCTTGTGGACGGCGGGTTTTTCGTCTATAATAAGGTGTAATGAATAGTACGCTGACTAATCTGGTTAAAATTGGCATTTTTTATGATGGATATTACTTCTACAAGGTGAGTAATTACTACAAATATGAACATCCAAAAAAAGCGCGGATAAGTATCTCCGGTCTCCACGATTTTATTCGGAACGAGGCGTCCGCAATCAGCGGCGTCGATTTTAAGCAATGCCAGATTGTAGACGCCCATTACTTCAAGGGCCGGTCGTCCGCCCGGGAAATGGGGGAAAAGGTACAGAGCGAGCGGATATTTGAAGACATTCTTATGCGGGAAAATATCATCACCCATTACCTGCCCCTGCGGAACGGGCCGAACAACACCCTCCAGGAAAAGGGCATCGATGTGTGGCTTGCCCTGGAAGCCTTCGAGATGACCATGTATAAGCATTTCGATATTATTGTGCTGGTTGTCTGCGACGGCGATTACGTTCCCCTGGTTCGAAAGCTCAACACCCTGGGGACCCATGTGATGCTCATTAGCTGGGACTTCGATTACTACAGCGAAAGCGGAAGGCTGGAAAGCACCCGCACCTCGCAGCAGCTTCTGGAGGAAGTGTACCATCCCGTTTACATGACCCACATCATCGAGAACAAGCCCAAGGAAGAATTCGTAAAAAATCTATTTGTTGCGGATCGGGAACACTATATGTCCATCGCTGATATTGTGGACGGTAAAAATCTGGCCGACGCGGTTTCCCTGGCCCCGCCCGGCAAAGGGGAGGCCCGTCATTCTGTAATACTTAACATAAAAGAGGGCTACGGTTTTATAGAAGACCGGACCTGCAATAACGTATTTTTTCATTTCAGCACGGTGGAAAACGCGGACTTTAACGATTTAAGGCCGGGGATGAAGGTAACGTATTACCAGGAGGAGGACGAGGAGCAGACAAAAATCGCGGCGGCCCTCCGCTACCGGGCGACCAAGGTGTTTCTCGCCGACGAGACCGCGCCCTGGAAGGATGAACGGCACAGAGACCCCGGCGAATAACGGATTCATCGACAACCCGCGCCGCCTCCGGCCCGCGTTTTTCTTCGTTTTAAGCGGCAGTTGTTCAGAAACTGAAGTTTCTGAACAACTTATTTGAACATCCGCATTTTTTTCGATTGCCGCCGGCCCATGAATCGGCTGTTGTCCGGAAACGCCGGCCCCCGAACAACAGCCGCCTGAAAAACCGGTTGATTTCCCCCCGGTTTCTCTTTGATTCCCCTTACACTCTGCCTAATTTCCCAGCTCGATGCTGTTGTAGGCGGCCCGCTTCATGGCTTCTTCCACGTTGGAACGGATCTCCTCCTGATCCTTTGTTTTGGCGGGAATGTTGCTCATGGCCCGGCTTACCTGCTCGTTCAGGAGCTGCTCGGGAATTGAGTAGAGCACATAATAGTAATACTGTTCCGCCTCGCTCCTCTTTTCACGGTCGATGGTCCGCAGCTTGACCCAGTATTCCTTTTCCCGGGCAAGACCGTTGATTTCGACCCGCGAGAAGGTAGCCACCACTTCTTCCACAAAACTCCGGTTTTCCGTCGTATCCTTGTCGCCGAGCTGTTCGCCCCCGAAATTCGCTTCCACATAATTGCTAATCCGCCGGGCCACCGAAGCCTGGACGTTAAAATTGTTCACCAGGGAGCGCAGCAATTCCAGGTTCTGCCCCACCCCGTAATCGACGACGGCGACCTTTCCCTCAAAACCGGGAAGTTTTTGCAGGGACACCGTGTCAAAATCAATGGCCGCCTGCACCCAGGCGGGTATTTCCGAACCGGTTACCGCGCCCTGGTAATCCACCCGAATCCGGTCGATGTTGCCGGCGGCCCTTGGAGCTTCGCCCCCGGTTCCCGCTATAGTGCCGGAGATCTCGTCTTTCTTTGACGAACTGGCGCAGGAAACCAGCATCAAAAAAATACAAAGTATTCCCGAATTGCGCGTTAAAGCCTTTGTTCTCATCCTTAATTCTCCTCAAAAAATAATATAAGCATTTTTCGGAACCTTCGGTTTCCGAAAAACAATGACTCCCGAATCAAAAAACAATCCCCCGCCGGCGTTACAGTTTTCTCCTTCTGGAATTGACAAAACGGATGAAGTCGTTGATGTTCTTGATCACAATCCGGCCGTCCTGTATTTCCATCCGCCGCTGTAAAACAAAATGGTTCAGAATCTCCCCGGTTTCCCTGGCCCCCATGGCCGCCCATTGGGCGATATTATCCACCGTGGCCTCAAATTCCCGCTCGTCCGTGGTCCGGTCGATATTGGGCTGGGTCTCGTCGAACATGAGGAACACGTCGGCGATCTTGGCCTGGGGATCGTCCAGCACCAGGGTCATAAAGCGCCGTTTGGCGTCGTAGATCCGCTTGCAGAACATCCGCAAGAGCCGCAGGGCGATTTGGGGATTCCCCAAAAGGAGGGCCTCGAAATTCGTGGCGTTCAATTCCAGCACCCTTACCTCGTCCAGGGCTATGGCGGTGGCGGAACGGGGGGAATTTTCCAAAATCGCCATCTCGCCGAACATTTCCGGCGGCCCGATAATATCCAGGGTCTTTTCTATTTCGCCGATAACTTTTACCAGGTGCACCCGGCCCGACTGGATAAGATAAAAATTATCCCCCGGCTCAAATTCGGAAAAAATCATCGTTCCCGGCTTAAAGGTCCGCGCGAAACGGCCGAAAGATTCCAGATCCCCGGCCATTCTATGCCCCCAGCCCTTCCAGGGCCTCTTTTACCTTCACGGCGATCCCGTCTTCCTTCTCCGCGGGCATGGACAGCACCTTCCGGTAAAAGATCCGCGCCTGTTCCCCTTTCCCCAGCCGTTCATTGGACCGGCCGATAAAAAACACGATCTCCCGCAGATCGGGATGCCGGGGATACTTGCCCAGCGCCCGGCTGAAGAACTGGATACATTCCGCGAATTTACCCAGGGTGTAAAAGCAGCGGCCGATTTCCAGAACGCTTTTGACCGCCCATTCGCTTTCCGGGTTGGCGTCGGCGATTTGTTTAAAAATCAGATAGGCCTGCTGGTATTGTTCCCGGGATGCCAGATCCAGGGCCCGCCGGTATGCCTGGGAATCGCCCCCCTCTTCCGGCGCGGCCGCCGCGGCGCCTCCGCCGCCCGCCAGCGATCTTTCCGCCAGTTCCAGATTCGCCTCCGCCGCGGCGGTGTTTTTTCCGCCGGGGTAGTAGGTCAGATACCGGCTGAAAACGTATTTTGCGTGGCCAAAATGTTTTTGTTTCAGGTAATACTCCCCCACGCTGAACAACCCCGCCTCGGGATTCTGCTCTTCGGTCTTTAACAGCATGGCAAGCTGCCGGTGGACCCGCCGAAGCTGGGTAGAAAAAACGGTGAGCATCTTCATGACGATCCGGATGTTCGCCATGGCGAAGGCCTCGAATTCCGGGACCGAAAAGGCCATGATCGTGGAATCCTTGAGGGCGACGGCGTTTTCCTCCCGTCCGTAATGGCCCAGGGCGGATTTAACCCCGAAGAATTCCCCCTGCTGGACCATGTCGTGAATATCCTTGCCGGATTCCATATCCTGATAGATCAGATTCACCATGCCGTTTTGAAGGATGAATACCCTGTCCGCCGGATCTCCTTTAAAGTAAATCACCGCCCCCGCCCGGAACTGAAAGCTCTTCGGCATTATGCCGCCCCGCCGGATTCAAAGGACAGCCGCCCCGAAATCATATTGAAATCCACTGGTATCATTCCTACTGTTTTAAGCCCATAATAGCGTCATGGTAGATCTGCACACCCACTCAACCGCATCGGACGGCAGTCTCAGTCCCGCGGCGCTTATTCAGAAAGCGGCCGGCCTCAACATTTCCGCTATTGCCCTTACCGACCATGATAGCATTAAGGGTCTTGCCTATGCAAGAAACGAAGCGGATCTGCTGGGCCTCCGCTTTATTCCGGGAATCGAAATCGAGATTAACTACACCGGCAAGGGGCAGTTCCACCTTTTGGGCCTGGGAATCAGCCGGCCAAGCCCCGCCTTCCTTGCGGCGGTGGAGAAACTCTCCCGGCTGCGGGAGGATCGGAACCGGGAGATCCTGGACCGGATGGAGGAACTCGGCATACATGCCGGCATGGAGGAACTGGAAGAACTGGCCCGGGGCCTTCACCCGGCGGATCAAGGCCCCGATCCCGGCGGGAATCCGGCCCCGTCGGTGGGGCGGCCCCATTTTGCCGCCCTGCTGGTGAAACGGGGGATCGTAAAAGACAGGGAACTGGCCTTTTCCCGCTACCTGCGCCCGGGAAAACCCCTCTACGTCCCCAAACCGGGGCTGGATTTTGACGAGGCCCAGGCTCTCATCCGGGAATCCGGGGGCCTGCCGATACTGGCCCACCCCTTATCCCTTTTCCTTTCCTGGGGCCGCCTTTCGACCTTCATAGAAGATCTAAAGGACCGGGGCCTGGCGGGCATCGAAGCCTGGCACCCCGCGGCGAAACTGCGGAAATGCCGCCGTCTGGAAGAAACGGCCCGGAGGCTCGGCCTCTATGTTACCGCCGGCAGCGACTTCCACGGCGAGTCCCGGAACGGCCGCCGGCTGGGCCATAGCTGCGAGGACCGGGAGATCGAGGACTCCGTACTGGAAGCCATCCCCGGCCTCTAAAACCCCGCGGGTTCCCGGTTGGGAAGATTCCGCCGGGCGCGTGGATGTTGGGCGCATCCCCGCCCGCGGCGGGGACCGGGCTATCCGCTCCAACAAAAACCCTGCGGGTTTTTGTTGGCCGCTCCTATCCCTTGCGCGCCCGCTGCGCCTTACAGTTCCCGGGCAGCGTCAGGGGCGGCTATTCCGCCAAAATATCGTAGGGGTCGTCCCCCCGCCGGTGGTGTTCCACCGCTTCCAGCACATGGTCCTTGTCAATGCTGTCCCGGCCTTCCAGATCGGCGATGGTCCGGGCCACCCGAAGAATTCCGTGGTAGGCCCGGCCCGAGAGGGCCAGCCGGGCGATTGCCGTCTCAAGGGCCTGTTTCCCCCGGTCGGAGAGGGGGCAGCAGCCTTCGATGAGGTCCGCGGGAATCCTGGCGTTCCGCCGGGGCTGTTCCAGGGTTCCGGCCGCCGGGGCCCCGGCGGGCCGCCGTTTCCGGGGGAACAGCCCTTCCAGCCTGATCCGCTGGATCTCCACGGCCCGCTCAACCCGGCGGGAAATGACGGCGCTGCCCTCCCCCGGCGGGCCGGATAGTTCTCCCGGACGGGGAGGGAGGACCGGGACTCGCAGCTCGATCCGGTCCAGCAGGGCGGAACCGAAACGCCGCCAGTAGCGGTTGACCTCCTCGGGGCCGCAGAAGCAGCTAAGGGCCTCGCCGCTAAGGCCGGTCCCCCGCATCCCCAGCCTGCCGCAGGGGCAGGGGTTGGCGGCAAGGATCAACTGAAAGGCCGCGGGCAGCCGGACCGAGGCCTCCGCCCGGGAAATGGTGATGACCTGATCCTCCAGGGGTTCCCGCAGGGCCTGGAGTATGTGGGACCGGAATTCCGGCGCCTCGTCCATAAAGAGGATCCCCAGGTGGGCGAGGCTTATTTCCCCCGGTCTGACCGTCCTGCCGCCCCCCAGGATGCCCTCGGCGCTGGCCGAATGGTGGGGGGACCGGAAGGGCGGGCGGCGGATGAGGTCGAATCCTCCCCTGCCGGGCCCGTCGAAAAGCCCCCCCAGGCTCCAGAGCCGGGTTACCTCCACCGCCTCGTCCGCGTTGAGGGGGGCCATGATCGTGGGCGTGCGGCGGGCAAGCATGGTCTTGCCGGCCCCCGGCGGGCCGAAAACCAGGAGGTTGTGCCCCCCGGCGGCGGCTATCTCCAGGGCCCGCTTGTACCTGTCCTGGCCCCGGACATCGGAAAAATCCCCCGCCGGGGGACCGGCGGCCCCGGACCCTTCGGCGGAATCCGGGGGAGGAATATCTTCCATCGGGAGGAGTCCCTCCTCCGCCCGGACCGCCAGGGCATGCAGCGCCTCCTTTAGGCTGGCCGCCGCCGCCACCCGGACTCCGCTTTTCTCCTTCGCCAGAATCAGCGCCTCGCCTATGTTCTCCCGGGGGACGATGAAATCCCGGATGCCCTCCCCGATTCCCGCCGCCACCGCGGCCAGCACCCCCCGCACGGGCCGGACTCTGCCGGACAGCTCCAGCTCCCCCAGCACCATGAGGGCCTCCGCCGGGGGGGCCAGCCCCGCGGCGGTCATAACCGCCAGGGCGATGGGCAGATCCAGGGCGGTTCCCTCTTTCCGCAGCCCCGCGGGGGCCAGGTTGATAAGCACCCGGTCGGGGGGAAACTGGTAGCCCGAATTGCGGAATCCCGCCCGCACCCGTTCCCGGGCCTCCCGCACGGCCCCTTCCGCCAGGCCGCTGATGTCGACTCCCGGAATCCCCCGGCGAATATCTACTTCCACCCTGATGACGATCCCCGATGCCCCAAAGGGGGCGTAGCTGAATATTTCCATACTCTTATAAGGGGCGCGGCCCCGCGGGGCGATTCGTTTTTTGCGGAGTTTCGCGGAGCGAAACTCCATACGGCGGGGAGATTCCTTAGGGTTGCCGCGCGGAGCGCGGCAACCCAGAAGGCGGAAGCCGCGCCGCTCGGCGCGGCTTCCGCGCCCGCGCAAGGGATAGAAGCGGAATAAAAACCCGCAGGGTTTTTGTTAGAGCGGATAGCCCGGTCCCCGGCGGAGCCGGGGATGCGCCCAAAAGGGGCATGGCTTTCTGACCTTGAGGGAAGGCGGCTGCCCTGAAACTCCGCGCCTTGTTCTTGCTTCAAATTTGGACCTGTGCTATCTTTAATGTTATGAATGGTGGGAATCGCAATGCTTTTAGCCAGACGGGGAAAAGAGCTTTATGACCGTGGCCGAAGCCGTTAGCCTACTGGACGGGCAGTTTTACACGGGTGAAGATAAGGCCGGTATGGAGATACTTTCCGCCTGCGGGGCCGATCTTATGAGCGACGTGATGGCTTTTGTAAAGGATCGGATTCTGCTTTTGACCGGTCTGGTGAATCCGCAGGTTATTCGCACCGCGGAACTGCTGGATATACGGAGCATTATTTTTGTGCGGGGCAAAAGCCCCACGAGGGATATGATCGATATGGCCGCGGAATCCGATATTATCCTGGGGGGCACCAAGCTCCCGATGTTTCTTGCCTGCGGAAAGCTCTACGAAGCGGGCCTGAAGGCCGGCGGCACCCGTCGTATCTGAACCGGGCCGCCGTGCCGCCCTCCCTTTCCAAGTCCGCGCTGCGGGCGGCGTTGAAGGCCCGGCTTGCCGATCTGCCGGCGGCGTATTTCAAGGCCCAGGGAGCCGCCGCCGCGCCGTTGATCCGGCGTAGTTCTGTCTGGAAAAAATACCCTCTCCTGCTCATCTTCCTCTCCACCGGCGGCGAAATTGACACCTTTCCCCTGCTGGCGGCGGCTCTTGAGGAGGGGAAGCGGGTCTTTGCCCCCTGTCTTGCGGGGGGGAGGATGCTTTTCCGCCGGGTCCGCTCCCCCCTGGGGCCCTGGGGGAAGGGGCCCTTCGGTATTCCCGAGCCGCCGCCGGGGGAGGATTTGGATCCGGGGGGATCGGACTTTTCCGCCCTGGTTCTCGTTCCCGGCCTGGCCTTTGACCGGGAGGGCCGCCGTCTTGGCCGGGGGGGCGCCTACTATGATCGCTTCCTGGGGGAACTGAGGGCCGGGGGCCGGTCTTGTTGGGCGCTGGGCCTCTGTACTCCCTGCCAGCTTGCAGCGGAGCTGCCGGTGGAAGATTGGGACCAGCGGATGGACGGCCTGTGTGCGGGGGAGGCCGGGGGCCCCGGCCTTTTGCTTTCCGGCTGCGGGGCGGGGCCCCAAACCCCGCCGGGCGGGCCCGGGGGCCGCATGCTGCCGCCCTTCCTCTGAAAAATCACGGTCCTGAGAGAGGGGGAAACGATAATAGAGTTGTCCAGAAACTAAAGTTTCTGGACAACAACCGCTCAAAAACGAAAAAAACGTGGATTTCCCCGGAAAACCCGCGTTTTTCGCAAGATTTGTTCAATAACTAACCGGGTTATTGAACGAGTCCAATGCCGCAGGGAGAGGGGATGAAGAAGGCTATCGTTACGGGGGCGTCCCGGGGCATCGGCAGGGGGATTGCCCTGAAACTGGCGGAACGGGGCTACGATATAGCCTTTAACTACGCTTCCCAGGAGGGGGACGCGGCGAAAACCGCGGAGGAGATTGAAAAACTGGGCCGCCGGGCCTGTTACTTTCAGGCTTCCCTGGAACGGGAGGGGGCGGGGGTGGAGCTCTTTAACCGGTGTGTGGGACAACTGGGGGGGCTGAGCCTGCTGGTCAACAACGCGGGGGTTACCCGTTTCCAGAGCCTGCTGGATTTGACCGAAGAACAGATGGATTTTCTTATTAACCTGGATTTTAAGAACTACCTTATCATGGGGCGGGAGGCGGCCCGGTACATGATCAAGACGGGGGTCCGGGGCGGAATCATCAACATCACCTCGTCCCGGGGGGAGCGGGCCTATCCGGGGGACGGGGTCTACGGCGGCATGAAGGCGGGGCTGAACCGGGCGATCCAATCCTTCGCCCTGGACCTGGCGCCCTACGGAATCAGGATCAACAATATCGCCCCGGGGGCTATCCGGGTCCGCGGCGCTGAGGAAAGGGCCCTGCCGGAATCGAAGGCCGACTTCTGGGACGAGCTGGGCCGGGACATTCCGTTGGAACGATCCGGCCTGCCGGAGGATATCGGGGCGGCGGCGGCCTTCCTTGCCTCCGACGAGGCGTCCTACATCACCGGCGTTACCCTGCGGGTGGACGGCGGCCTCATTCTGCCCGGCATGCCGGAAATTAAGGAAGAGGACGGCCGCCGCTGGGGCTGCCGCCCGGCCCAGTGGAAACCCTGACAACCGGCCTCTCCGACGCGGGCAGGACGGAGGAAGGCGAGCGGTCGCGTAGTAGATTGCTTGGCCTAAAAAATCAGATATGTGGATCTAAGAAATTTGCCACCAGGGCGAAGAAGGCGCACGAAGACCGGGGATTGAAGGCGCTTTTTCATTCCTTCGTGTTCCTGGCGAGCCGCAGCTCGCCTTTGTGCGCCTTCGTGGTCAACATTCCTTATTCCCGGTCGTTTCGCTTATCCGGTGATGGAGTGCAATCAGGGTACGGGCAAACGGGATAAAGGCGGAGTAAACGAAGTACGGTAGAGGGGCGAGTAAGGCCGGAGCCCGGAGAGGGCGGTCAGCGCCCGGCCCCTGGGCTTTGCCGCAATGCCCGCCGCAGCTTTTACCGCAAGGCCGCGGCGCCTAAAGGGGGAACCATGCTGGTACTTATCAAGGGGGCGGGGGACCTGGCCTCGGGCATCGCCCTGCGCCTGCGCCGCGCCCGGTTTGACATCGTC
>JAIRSD010000247.1 GCA_031255615.1 Treponema sp.
CCGCGCAAGGGATAGAAGCGGAATTCCCCGCCCCCGGAGGGGGCGGGGAATTGGAGCGGATAGCCCGGTCCCCGCCGGAGGCGGGGATGCGCCCAACATACGCGGTATATGCTGAACCGAGAACTGCCGCAAATTGGAAACCGTTGATTGTTTAGGCCCTCCGGGGGATGTATATTAGAAGTGGTCGGAAAATTCAGTTTTCGAGTGAGGCTGTTTCAACACTTCAGTTTTGAAACAAGTTCGAGCAACAACCGCATAAAACGAAGGGCCGGGGCGAACAAATTTTCCTTTGGTCAGGGCTTGAGCCTGGTATAGATTGGAGGTGCGTTATGAGTATTGGCAGTTATTTGGAATCCTTACCCTTGAGCGGGATCGCCAGATACACCGAAGGGCCTCCCCGGGAAAGCGTTCCCTTCACCGGTTACCCCCGGCAGCATCCCTCAGACAAGGGAAAACTTATTCTTGTCTACGATCCGCTGGGGACCAAACCGTCGATTATGGAATTCAAGATCGAGGATGTCCTTTATATCGAGGAACTGCACTCCGCGGTGACTCAGGCCGGCGAAGGAGTGCCCCTGGTCAAACTGTGGGTGCGGAAAGGCGCCCACGGGGTCATCATGGAGCCCTTCCAGGTGGAGGATCCGGTGCAGTTTGCCGACAAGCAGGAGGAATTGCGGAGCCGGTTTCAGGCGATCCGATTCCGGGCCCCCGGCGTGGGGCTGCATGGGACAGCCCGGTAGCGGCCCGGCTATGGGTCCGCGGGTAAAGAATTCCGGGCGGGGTCCGCGCGGCAGCCCTTATGAGTGAAGGATCCGGCAAACGCTGCGGCATCTGCCGTCACCGCTGCCTTATTCCGCCGGGGGGCCGGGGCTGCTGCGGGACGAGGGAAAACCGGCAGGAAGGCGGCGGGGGCCGGGTTTCTTCCGAGGGGTTCTTTCTGCCCTATTACGGTTATATTACCGCCCTTGCCGTCGATCCCATCGAGAAAAAGCCCCTCTACCATTTCCGTCCGGGGTCCCAGGTTCTCTCCCTCGGCTTTGCGGGCTGCAATCTTCGCTGTCCCTTCTGCCAGAACTGGCGGATTTCCCAGATGGAGAACGGCGCGCCCCAGGGACGCCGGATGGCGCCGGAGGATGCCGTCGCCCTGGCCCTGGAACAGGCGCCGGCGGCCCGTCATTCGGGCCAAAGATGTTCCGGGGGGCAGATCGCCTACACCTACTCCGAACCGTTGATTCATTTTGAGTTTCTCATGGACTGCATGGCATTGGCCCATGAACGGGGAATCGCCAACGTTCTGGTAAGCAACGGCTGCGTCAGCCTTGAAAAGGCGGAGAAGATTCTGCCCCTGGTGGACGCGGCCAACATCGATCTTAAGTGTTTTTCCGGGAAAACCTACCGGGAGATTCTGGGCGGGGACCTGGAAGCGACGCTGGACTTTATCCGGGCCGCCCGCCGTTACGGGGTCTCTCTGGAACTGACCACCCTGGTAGTGCCCGGCCTAAACGACGGCGACGCGGAACTCGATGATTGCGCGGAATTTATCGCTTCCCTGGCGGCAGGGGACCGGTCCGTGCCCTGGCACCTTTCCGCCTACCATCCCAGCTACCGCTGGGACGCGCCGCCCACGGAGAGCGGGGCCCTGCTGCGGGCCGCGGACCGGGGCCGGAAACTTTTGCCCTATGTGTACACCGGAAACATCGCCGGGGAAAGGAACGACACCCTCTGCCCCCGCTGCGGCGCGGTCCTGGTCCGCCGCCGGAGCTATCGGGTGGAAAGCCGCCTTAAACCCGGCGAAAGCCCCGCCGCTCCCGAAGGATCTGCCGGAACTCCGCCGCCCCGGCCCTGCCTCTGTCCCTCCTGCGGAGCCGAAACGCCGGTATATTGGTAGCGCCGCCGGTATTCGGACATCATTCAGACTATGGATAAAGCGGTTGTAAGTTTGATCCGGGCGGCAGCGGCCGGAGCCGCCGGTTCGTTTTACCGGCTTCCCCGTTCCGCCTCCGGTTCCACGCCGCCCCTCCTTTCCCCATCTGTTCTATCGCGGGTATCTGCGGCGGCAGCCCGCGATTGTTTATCACATTCAGTCCTATCGCCGCCATGTTCAGCCGGATTCCGTATTTCAGCGTAGCGTAGAGTTGTTCAAAAACTTCAGTTTCTGAACAACAACCGCTTAAAACGAAGAAAAAAATGGATTTCCCCGGGAACCCACGTTTTCCGCAAGGCTTGTTCAATAATCAACCGGGTTATTGAACAAGTCCGGTGAAACTCCAGTTCATTTTTTTTAAGGTCCGCCGGATAGTTTCCCGAGACACCGTCTTCGCGCCGCTGTGTTCAAGTCTGCCCCACGCATCCGCCAGCAACCGCACCGTCCACCGTGGGCGGCCTTCCGGCGCCGGTCCGCGGAGCAGGGCGGCAAGCCGCGCCTCGTCTTCCCCGGTAAGAACCCGGGGCCGGTGTCCCCGGGGTTTTCCTTCAAGGGTTGCCCCGAATCCCTCCTCCACAAAGCGCTGCCGCAATTCTTCTATTCCCCGCCGGTGCATCCCTACCCGCTCCGCTATCGCCGTATCGGGATAACCTTCATGGGCAAGCAGCAATGCCTGCGCCCGTTTGTGTTTTTGAGCCCCCTGTTTTTCCCGGTCCATGACATCGTGAAGCAGCTTTTCCTCATCCTTTGTCAGCGTTACATTGTATTTCTTCTGCGACATGGTTATGCCCTCCCCTGAATTCCTGTACCCAGTATACCATAACTTTATACACATTTATAATAGTGTCTGGATACCGGCAGCACCTTGCTTAGGCTAAAAGGCAGGATATATGGATGAAGGAAATGCGCCCCGAAGTCGCCAAAGGCGACAGGCGAGGAAGGCGCACGAAAGGCGGGGACGGGGAACGTTATTCATTCCTTTGTGCGCCCTGGTGGTTAACATTTTTGTTCCTGGTTTTTCCGTTTATCCGGTGATTTATGTAGTAGAGTTGTTCAGAAACTGAAGTT
>JAIRSD010000166.1 GCA_031255615.1 Treponema sp.
CCGCAGGCGGCGTACATTTCCCGCATATAGGCATGAATAACCGCCAGATGGGGCGGCACAAAAACGCCGCCGTACTTTTTTGCCGCGGAAAGGCCGAAACGGTGATCGTCTTCGTTAAGTGTGCCGCCGGCAATGCAGAGGCTGTTGTGGCAGTTGGTCAGCACATAGGGAAGGGGAAATTGCTTAAGACCACTGGCCAGGGCGGTTTGTATCACCCCCACATAGGTCAGATCATGGGAGGCCAGGCAGTCAAAGGCAATGCGTAGATTCTCCCCGCCGCCCCGGTTATGGGCAGTCAGGATGGCATAACTCATCGTGCCCCGCCGGGCGGCCTCTTTGCCGGCGGTCTGCCCGAAGATTTTTTGAATCGCCGCTTCAACGCCGGGCTTTTCCGGGAACAGGGTCTTTCCGTTCACGAGGTAAACCCCGCCCTCACTTAGTTTAATCATCTTCCGTATTCCTCCGCCAATAGCAGGCCGTTCCTTTCATTAACAGACGGGCTGTTCTGAACCCGTAAGCGCTCTGAATAAGCGGCCCCGCGGGACCTTCCTCGTAATCCACACCGGCTTCAAGAACCCCGCCAGGGTGGCCGATCCGCAACCGCCTGAGATCCGCCTCCTTGCGGCGGACTTCGTATACGATGGTTCCCGGTATGACCGCCGCCGCGGCGGTACACATAGCGCCGGTCAGGGCGTAGGCGGGATGGGGGCGCTGCATGGACATCATCCGCCCCAGCAGGTCGATCCCTTCCGCCTGAATCTTCCGGCCCGGCAGGCTTTCATAGTCCGCGGGCGGGGCCACGATGGTCATTTTGGGCACCGTGGGGCTTTTCCAGGCCGAATCTTCGGCCTTTTCGACAAGGCCCAGCGTTTTCGCCGCCTCCCCCCGGATCTTTTCCAGCAGGCCGGGAAGGCCGGGCCGGGCCTCTATTTCCGCAGGTTTTTCTTTCCCCGTCATGCCGACATCGCCGGCCAGCGCAAAGACCAGCGGATTGGCCGCGTCCACCAGCGAAACCCGGAGGGTCCCAAGGCCGGGTATTTCAAGGAAATCCACAGCCCTTCCGGTGGGCAAAAGGCCGCCGCAGACTGAACCCGCGGGGTCTTCGATCAGCACCTTTACCGGCGCGGCGGCGCCAGGCACTCCGGGAATACGAAGATTCCCCTGGTAGCTGACCTGGCCCGCCGGGGTCTGTATGTCTTCCACCAGAATTTTGTTGGTGTTGGTGTTAAGGATTCGCAGCCGGGTTAAAGGATCGCCGGCCCGCACCAAACCGCTTTCAATGGCGAAGGGGCCGACCCCGGAAGAAATATTGCCGCAGTTTCCCGCGTAGGAAACCACGGGCTTGTCCACCGAAACCTGGGCAAAGGTATATTCTACATCCACGCCCGGCCTGCCGGAGGGCCCCAAAATGGCGGCTTTGCTGGTCACCGACGCCGCGCCCCCCAGGCCGTCGATTTGCCGGGGATCGGGACTGCCCATCAGGGCCAGCAGGGCCTGGTCCCGGTCTTTGCCCGCGGGGGGAAGGTCCCGGTCAAGAAAATACAGGCCCTTGCTGGTGCCGCCCCGGATAATCATGCAGGGAACAGGCCGCGGCATTTCATTTTACTCCTTGTTTTTATCTTCATGACGGATTATCCTAACACCGGTAAAACTATAAGTCCAATTCATATTTTGAATACTTTTTATAGCTTTATTGCATGGTCAGGGGGCGCGTATGGATTTTCGGGAGCTTCAATATATTGTTTCCATTGCGAAACAGCAAAACATTACCCGCGCCTCGGAAGAGGTTTTTGTCTCCCAGCCCACCTTAAGCAAATTCGTCCAGAATTTGGAAAACAACCTGGGGCAGCCCGTTTTTCGCCGGCTGGGGAATAAATTCCTCCTGACCTACGCGGGGGAACGGTATGTGGAAAAGGCCCGGGCCATTCTGGGCCTAAAGCGGGAGCTTGATCTGGAATTGTCGGACATTCTGAAAAAGGACATCGGCGAACTGAAAATAGCTTTCCCGATTATGCGGGGCGCGTATATGCTCCCCTGTACGCTGCCGGTGTTCCGGCGGGAATTTCCACGGGTAAAGCTTACGGTAAAAGAAGCGAATTCGGATATGCTTGAGGATATGATTCTGAGCGGCGAAATTGATCTGGCCTTTTTCACCCTGCCGATCCGGCGTCCTGATCTGGCCTGCGAGGTTATCAAGAAAGAAGAAGTGGTGCTGGTAATGAGCCGGGCCCATCCTCTGGCGGGGTCGGGAATCAAAAAGGCGGAATGTACCTATCCCTGGATCGATGTACAAAAACTTAAAGGCGAAGCTTTTATTATGCAGCTGCCGGATCAAAAGACCCGCCAGATTGCGGATCAGATTTTTCACTCCCTGAATTTTGAACCCCAGGTGTCCCTGGAAATCCGCAATATCCCGGCCTCGGTGGAACTTGCCGCCGGCGGCTACGGCCTGGCCTTTGTCAGCGAAACCCACCTTCGCCATATCGCCCTGAAAGAGAAGCCGGCCTGTTTTTCAGCAGGTTCCCCGAACACGATGACCAGTTTTGTGGCCGTCTACCGCAAAGGGATTTACCTGCCCCACTATGCCCAGCGCTATATTCAGATTGTGAAAGAATTTACCTAAACGGTCAAAATTACCCGCCGCTTTGTTCCGCTTCGTCTTTTTTGCGGATCAGGTTCCGCTGGATTTTGCCGCTCACCGTTTTGGGGAGTTCTCCGGTAAATTCGATAATCCGGGGGTACTTGTAGGGGGCGGTTACCCGTTTGACGTGGTTCTGCAATTCCCGCTTCAGCTCTTCGGAGGGGCCGAAGCCCCGGGCCAGCACGATGGTGGCCTTTACCACCTGGCCCCGCATGGAATCCGGCGCGGCGGTTACCGCGCACTCCAGCACCGAAGGATGTTCCATCAGGGCGCTTTCCACCTCAAAGGGGCCGATCCGGTAGCCGGAACATTTGATCACATCGTCGTTCCTCCCCACAAACCAGTAGTAGCCCTCATCGTCATGCCAAGCCATATCCCCGGTCCGGTAGGTTCCGTCATACCAGCAGTTCCTGGTGATCTCCTCGTCCCCCAGGTAGCCCCGGAAAAGGCCCGGCGTGTTTGAAACCCTGGCCCCGGAAAAACAGTGATCCCCCGCGTTGGTGATGCTGATGTTGCCCACAATGCCGTCGTCGCAGGGCTGGCCCGCTTCGTCCAAAAGGTTGAGGCCGAACAGGGGGGCCGGCTTGCCCATGGAACCGGGTTTTACGGGGAGCCACTTGAAGGCGGCGGCCAT
>JAIRSD010000275.1 GCA_031255615.1 Treponema sp.
CTCCATGGATTGGCGGTAATAAAACCACGCCGGTATTCCAGCCATGGGAA
Organism: Treponema sp.; assembly: GCA_031255615.1. Next base: position 51 of record JAIRSD010000275.1, read on the forward strand.
GGATACCCGAAAAGCCCCATCATGGGAACGAATCCCGACCCCGCCGCTTAAGGTCCCCGTTCACGCTTCGGGCTTATAAACCAACCTGGCAGGCTGCTCAGCCTAAAAATCGGATATGCGGACAGAAGAAATTTACCACCAAGGCAAGGAAAGCGCACGAAGGGCGGGGATTGAAGGCGCTTTTTCATTCCTTCGTGTTCCTGGCGAGCCGTAGCTCGCCTTGGTGCGCCTTAGTGGTTAACATTCTTATTCCCGGTTCCTTCGCTTATCCGGTGATGTAGCCTAAGCACGGTACGAGATTCCGGCGGAGTATTAGAACGAGTATGTCAGCGTCGTTTTGACGTAGCCGCTGCGCCGGTACTGGGAAAGCTCCCCCCCGTCTTTCCCGGCGAAGATCCCGCCGGACAGCTCCGCCTCCAGATCCCCCATGCTGTAAGCGGCGGAGGGCATCAGGTAAGCGTCCCCCGATTCGATATTCCACAGGAGGGCGAATTTTAACGCCAGTTTGTCCTGGAAAAAGGCCCGGGAAATTCGAATTGTAAGGGCGGTAGCGGTAAGGGGCATCCCCGCCTCCGTATCAAGGGCGGCGCTGTCCCCCACGCTGCCGGCAAGGAGCCGGATGCTCTCATCGGCCTCGACGAAAAGGGTAAAGCCGAAAAGGTCCCGGTCAAAACCCGCGGACCAGGCCAGGAAGGGGTTGTAAACGCCGCCGTCGTCCCCCGCAGCATCCCCGGTAATGTTGGCCGCCAATTCCGCCCGGAAGCTGGCACCAAAAAGCACCTGGGTGTAATCCAGGCCTATCTGGTGGTAACGGTTGTAGACAATCCGGGAGCCCAGACCGGCGGAATCAATCATACCGGTGAGGATGTTTTCAAGCGATCCGTATCCGGCCTGATACGCGGCGAGGATAGGGGCCGCGCTGCCCGCTACCGCCGCGAGAAGCCCTTCCGCCCCTTTAACGGTAAGACTGGGCCGGAACAAAAAACCCGAATAGTATTGAATCCCAAAGTCCGCCGGCCCCTGGGTGGTGGTAAACCGGAGGCCGCCCTGGGCATGCTTAAGAGACTGGGCGCCGGGCACGTCGTCCGCGTTAAGATTCGCTACGCCGGACCCTATACCGGCGGCCGTCCTTTGGGCTATGGCGGATGAAACCGGCGGCTGGTTGAGGGGAGCGGGCAAACGCTCCACGATTCCCCCGGCAAGGTCGTCGATCATGCCGTCCCGGCGCTTGTCGGTTATGGCCCGGGGGTACCAGGGATCCTCCGGGTCCAGGGCGTAGCGGTGGCCCTGAAAGCTGGGGATAAAGACCCCCTCCAGCCGGGAAACGGAACCCAGGGGAAGGGAGGCGCGAATCATGGGCCGGGCGATTTTACGGCCCATCGTATCCCCCGCGTTAGTCAGGTCCGTGTAGTCCAGGGGATTGGTCACATCCAGGGGGCCCTGGACATCCGCCCGGCCCCAGGCCAGCTTCCGCAGCCCCGTTTCCAGGGTCAACGGCCCCAGGAAGGCCCGAAGGTACAATTCATCAATAAGCAGGGGGGTCCTGAACAGATTGCCTGAGGCCGTTTCCGTCATATCCCGGATGCTCCGGGGGGAAAGGTTGAAGTGCAGCGCCGCCTCCGCGTTGGGGGAGGAAGCGTCGAAATTGAGTTTGGCGCTGACCAGATTGCCCCATTCGGCGGCCCCCGCCCTGCCGCCGCCCAACTCATGGGGGAAGACCAGGAGTTCCCCGGCGATTTCCCCGCTCGTCTTGAGCCCGATTTTTCCGATGGAAATTTCGGAGCCCGCTGAAATTTCGGGACCGGCGGAATCCTCTGGTTCCTCAAACCAGTAATCCTGGGCCCCCAGGCCAAGGGGAAGGGCCAGAAGAACCAAAAGCCGCATCGCCGGGCCCCGGCCTGAAAAAATCTTCACCGGGGCCTCCCGGTAGCCAGATACTCCTGGGTAAAGATCCCCTCGGGAATCCGGGCGTTGTAACGAATATCGTCCACGTTGATCTGGGTGTAAGTTCCGGCGGCGCGGCTGGTCATCCTGGTCTGTATGGGGCTCAGACGGCCGTCCTTTTCTTCCAGCTTAAGAATCTCCAGGGTTTTCACCAGGACGTTTTTTCTGTCGTAAAGATCTATCCGGCGGCATACCCGGTTGTTCTTGTCGATCCACTGGATCATCCTGCCATACTGATACGAACTGTCCTTGGGTATCGACTGAATCACGTAACAGGGATTTCCCTCCAGGTCCTCCTCCCGGAGCAGGCTGTGGCGGTCCAGATCGACATCGCGGTCCGCGCTGGAAATATCGTCGTTGGAAAAATCGGTCCCCACGAAACTCTTGGACCCGTCGGCGGCGGCAATCCGCTGCACCCGCCCCCGGTTCGGTAAAAATATCCAGCGATCATCCTCCCCGCCGGGATTTTCCATGGTCAAAAACCGGGTCCCCGCTACGGATTTCGGCTCATGGAACACGACGACCCCCCTGTTCCCCTTCGGGCCGTCCTTGGAAAACTGTTCGATAACCCGCCGGGTTTCGGCGCCGTTATTTGCCTTCAGGATCATGGTGGAGCGGGTATACACGGAATCCGCCTGTATCCTTTCCCTGGAGGCCCGAACAATTCCTTCCGCTTCCTGGGCGGCCAAGGGCGCCGCCGCCAATACCGCCGCGCAAAAAAGAATCGCCCCTTTCCTGGCAATGCCAATCATTTTAATCCTCCCGGATAAATTTCGGCTTAAAAAATCCCAACAAGGCGGGAACGATGATGAGCCCCGAAAGGGCGCTTATCATCATGGCCAGACAGACTAAAAGACCAAATTCCTGCAGCACCACAAAGTTGGAAAACCAGAGAACAGCGAAACCGAGGCCCACCGAAAGGGTGTCTACCAGGATGGCGATCCCCGAAACGTAATAGGCCCGCCGCAAAAAATCCCCCGCCCCGCCGGATGCCTGGTACTCGTGCTTATATGCTTCAATAAAATGAATGGTATAATCAATACCCACCCCGATAGAAACACTGGAGATCATGGCGGTGGCAAGATTCAGCTTGATCTTCAGAAAACTCATGGCCGCAAAGTTTGCCAGGATGAGTATGGAAAGGGGGATGATGGAAATACCCCCCGCGGCAAAGGACCGGTACGCCGCCGTCATAATGATAAACATGGCGATAACGGAAAAAATTACCGATGTCAACTGAGACTGAACCACCAGGGTATTCGTGGCCCCCTCCACCAGCGCGGTGCCCCCCACAACGACCTCGATATTTTTCGGGAAATTGGCCTCCACAAAACGGCGGATCTCCCGGATTCCCCGGTCCGTATCCTCCTGCCCCACGGTCCGCATCTGTACGGTAGTTTTAATGCTGGTAGGTTCCAGGGGGTCGTTGGCATAGGCGGAAATATCGCTGGAAAGAAGCATCAAATAATCTGAGACCAGGCGGGATAGTTCTTCCCTGCCGGTCTTTCCGTACCGAAGGGGATCCTGGGGGATTTCGTAGTACGCGCAGCCTTCATAATTGATGAGCCGCTGGAATTCCTTTACCAGCTCGCCGGCGCTTATGGACCGGTCCATCCCGGCCTTGGAAGCCTGATCCAGAAGACGGGCGATATCGGCGGCGCGGTAGATCTCCCCTTCGGGATCTTCGGAATCCGCTTCTTCGGTTAAAACCGGCGTTGATGCCGGCGGCGCTTCTTCCGCGTCCTCCCAGCCGCCGGAATCGAAATCCCAAAAACTCAAGGGGGCGGGAGGGGGAAGCGCGGCGGCGGCCACACCCTCCGGGCTTTCTCCCGCGTTTAACACCTGGTTGATCCGTTTTACCAGGTCGGTGAATCCCATCACATTCCCCACCTCGGGAACCCGGTATTCCAAATACTGTTTCAGACTGTCCAGGGCCCCCAGGCAGTCCGGGTGAAGCAGAAGCTCCGGGCTTTCCGCCTGGACCACCACGCTGATGATCTTGGAGCCGCCGAACTTTTCCCGGATAAATTTATCCGATCGGTATATATCGGTGCCGCTCTTGAAATATTCCACCATGACGTTGTCGATGACAATTTTTGAGGCCCCGTACACCGAAAGCAAAGCTACGACGGCGACCGCGCAGAGAACCAGGCCCCGCCGCGTTTCGATGGCGGTAAAGATTCCCGCTATCTTGTCCCGGGCGGTCCCGCCCCCCTCCGGAAGGGAATTCCGGGCGCCGGGGCGGAATTTCTTCCAGGGCCGGGGCCCCCGGATCAGCAGGATTGCGGGGACCAGGGTCATGGTAACGAGGAAGGAGACGAGGACCCCAAAGCTGGCGAAGATCCCGAATTCCCGAATCGGCGGCACCTGGGTGATGCAGAAAGAAACAAAACTGGCGAAAGTAGTAAGGGCCGCGAGAAAAATCGGCTTCCCCGTCCGGCGGACCAGACGCAGGATCAGGGCCCGGTGTTCCTCCGGCCCCATATTCTCCGCCGCCCCCCGGTCTTCAAGATAGTGGATCACCACATGGAGGCCGTAGGAACTTCCCATGGCAATCAGAATAACCGGCAGGACGGTGGAAATAACCGAAAGTTTAACGCCCGCGAGGGACATGGCGCCGATGGACCAGACAACCGCTGCCAGAACCGATATGAGGGATAAAAAGGTGGCCCCCAGATTTTTAAAGGGGATGAACACGATAAGGATTACCACCAGAATAACCAGGGGGATCATAAGTTTAATATCCTGGACCACCGCTTCATTTATCGTCGCGGCGATAATCGGAATCCCCGTAACATAAACCTCCGCGATTCCGGCAAAGGAAGATTTGGCGATGTCCCGAACCTGGAGGTATTCCCGGACCAGCTCGGAACTGCTGTAATTGTCCTCCTCGATGTTAAGGGGAACCAGAATCTGGGTGGCGGTAAAATCATCGGATATCAGACTGGTTTCGTACAGGTCCCAGGAAAGAATCCTTTTTCGCAGTTCCGCAATTTCCTCCCCGGTCCCCGAAAAATCCCGGGGAACCAGGGGGCTTACCAAAAGCGATTCTCCGTCCCGGGAAATATAATCGGCGTTGACAATAGAATAAACCTTCCCCACAATCCCGATCTGTTCTATCCGGGCCACATAATCCCTGACCCGGTTTAAAAAAGAACCGTCAAAGACGGTCCCGTACTTCCGTTCCAGCCCCACCAGGATGAAAACGGAGCTTCCAAAGGTATCGTCGATGTAGGCCGAGGTGATCCGGGCAGGATTGCTGGGGGGAACAAAGCGGATATTGTTGTTGTCAATCTCCGCCCGGGGAAGTTGAAACCCAAAAAAAACGGTAACCCCCCCGATGATTATGAGTATCAGCCAGGGATTCTTATAAATTCGCTCGATAAGCCGATTCATGGAGACCCGATCATAATGGTAATCCCCCGTGAAGGTAAAGTCTCCCGCCGAAGGACGCGGCAATTCTCAGTTTAGCGCATATCGGG
>JAIRSD010000022.1 GCA_031255615.1 Treponema sp.
TATCTCCTTACGGCTATAACGCCGTTTTCCCGCGGCGGTAATTGTCCGCGTTTAACCACAAACGACACGGATTGCGAAGAATTTTAATCCGCTTTAATCCGCCGATTCTGAATGTAACCCATTTTCATTGCGACAGTATATTGCAATACGAATCGTTTTATCAACAAAGCAGGGAGGAGTGGGGGGTGGGAATAGTATAGAGTGGAGAGTGAGGAATAAAGAGTGTAAAGTACCAAATGTATAATACTGAGAGTGTATAGTACCAAATAGATAATATGAAATCTATAATACAGAGTATATAGTTGAGAATATAGAATATATAATGGGAAATATAGAATATCAAACTTATAGTATAAATATAGAATCTAGAGTATAGAGTATAAAATATGGAACTTAGAGTATATAGCCTGGAATATATAATCTAAAGTACCGTATATAGAGTCCATAATTTAGAGTACGGAGTATAGATTCAAGAAATTTACCGCCACACGAAGGAATGGGTAGGCGCTCCTATCTCCCCCTTCGTGCGCCTTCTTCGCCTTTGTGGTAAAAATTCTTTATTCCCGCTTGTCTCGCTTATCGGTGGTTTAACGTCATCAAGGCGCTACACCGGCAGGGTCCTGGGTTCTACCCCCAAGGCTTTCGCGGCCTTTTCCGCGATGGCGGAGCCGGCCACGATTACCGGCGAAGTCCCGAGCGAATCCCCCGGCGGAGCGGCGGCCGAGACGAAGCGGTTCAGGACCGCCGAAATATCGTCGCCGGACAGGCGGGTAAGCCATTCCAGCTTTCGTTTCCTGGTTTCGTAGTCCAGACCATAGAGAAAGCGGATAAAGTCCGTGTAGCCCTTTTCCGCGCCCGTGCGGGGCCGGGTTTCCCTGGCGTAAGCGCCGATAAGCGCCTTTTCCAGGGCCTCCCCGTCCCGGTACCAGGGTTCCCCCTTTTTGGGCCGGAGCGTCTCCTTAAAGGCCGAAGTGAAAACCTCGAGGGATCTTACCGGGTTGGGGTCCCGGTAGGTGGAAAGGAAAAAGATCTTTTCCAGGTTGTCGGCATGGGCAAAAACACCGTAGGCCCCGCCTTTCATGCGGATCTCCTCCCAGAGCGCGCCGGTAGACAGTTGGTGGGCCAGCACCGCCTCAGCCGGACATTCCCGGCTGTTCCAGGGCGCGGCAGGAAGGCTGAGGGCGGCAAAGCCTACCCTGAGGGAGGGGGAGGCGAACACCTCGGGGCCCGGAAGATCCCCGGCCTTGCCCGGCCCGGCGGCCTCTAGGCAGGAAAAGAAGGGGGAGGCTTCGGCTGAACCGGGCGCCCTGGGCCGTGGAGGGCCGAAGGAACGGAAAGATTCCGAGGCGACGGCCCGGGCTTCCCGCAGGGCCCCGGCGGAACCGGTGAAGTTGAGGATGAGTCCGGCCTTGCCCGCCAGCGCGTCCCGGAGGGAGACGAGTTTGCGGATTATCTCCCCCGTATCAAGCCGGGCAAGGTAATGGGCGAATTCGATCTGCCCCAGGCCGGCCCAGATCTCCTCCACCGCGGCGGAACGGGAAAAATAGCGGCCCGAGCGGCTTGCGGCGTAATTGTGCCCCCCCGGGGCCAGGCTGGAATCGGAATCGTTCTTCAGTTCCAAGACCAGATCCCGGATGCGCCGGGCATCGGAAAAATCCGCCTCGGCAATGGAACGCCGGGCCAGATCCAGGGCGGGCCTGAGTTTTTCATCCAGGCTTTTAAGGCGAAAGATAAGCCAGTCCCGGCCTGCCAGATCGAAGATCCCCGAGGGGGCGGCCAGGCTGCGGGCCGCGCCGGGGGCGATGGAACCGGTTCTGAGGCTGCCGTAGAAGCCCCCGGTGGTATGGGCAAAGAGGCTGGAAACAACGCCGTAATCCATTCCGGGAAGCCCCACGGAGACGACTGCCCGGGAAAAGAAGGGCAGCCAGCGGTAATCCTCCGGGGGAAGAATGTCCACCGGGAAGGCGAGATCGGCGTAAACTATCCCGTTGGTGAAGATCTCCCGGCCAAGCAGGGGAACGCCCCCGGCATCGTGGATCTCCCGGGGTACCTGTTCGAGATCGCGGGACAGATCCTTCCGTGACAGCCGGGGCAGGGAAGCGAGAAGGGCCGGATCTTCCTCCCGGCCCTGGTATTCCTCCAGATCCCGGGCCTTTGCACGGATCGCCTCCTTCTCCGCGTCCGAAAGTTTCTTGAGTTCTTCCGCAAGAGACGCGGCGTGGCGGGACTCCTGCTTTTCAAGGAAATCCGTCTCAGGCTCCACGCTTACCAGGGCCCGGTGGGGGTTGTCCAGGAAGTACTTTCTGATGAGGGACTCGAAATACCCCTTGTCCGTTGCCATGCGCCTTTTGAGCGCCTCGAAACCGGGTATAAAGAGCAGGGTGTCCCAGGGCTTTGCCCCGTGGAGCCAGCCCCTGAGGGAGCGGCGCAGCCAGACCAGGGAGAAGGGCCCGTTGGACCGGCGGATCTCCCGGTGAGAAAATTCCATGGCGAGCAGGGCCGCCTCCACCTCGCCGGGGGGAATCCCCTCTTCGGCAAGCCGCTCCAGTTCCCCCAGGATAAGGGCCTCCACCTTTTCGGCGTCCCCCTTCCCTACCCCCCTGAGCCCCACGGCAAAGAGGGTCTCCCGGAGTTCGTTGTCCAGACCTGAAACCGGGGAGATGTCCTCCCCCAGGCCGGATTCAAGCAGGGTCCGGGTAAGGGGCGAACCGTCGTGGCCCAGCAGGGCCTCGGTAAGGGCCCCCAGGGCGATGGTCTCGTGCTGATCCAGCCCGTCGGAGCAGAGCCAGGAGAGAAATACCGTAGCCTTGGTATCGCCGCCCGCCGGACAGGGAACGCGGAAACGGCGGGGCTCGGACCAGCGCTCCGCCGGGGAAATGGGCGCGGCAGCCTCCCCCGCCTCCAGGCCGGAGAGGAAGCGCCGGTCAAGGAAATCGAGCTGTTTTTCCGGAGGAATGTTCCCCGCCAGGAAAATACGGCAGTTGGCCGGTGAATAGCGGCGGCGGTGGAATTCCCGCAGGGCCTCCCAGCTTAAAGCGGGGATCAGCTCCGGGTCCCCCCCGGATTCCCAGGCGTAAACCGTACCGGGCAGCACCGATTTGACCGACCAGTGCCCCGCGTAGGTGTTGAGGGAGGAGTAGGCCCCCTTCATTTCGTTGTACACCACCCCGGTAACGGAAAGCTTCTCCTTCTCCCCGGGGGCGGAAAGCTCCAGGCGGTGGCCCTCCTGCATAAAGGTAAATTCGCTTAAAAGAGGCCGGAAGACCGAATCCCCGTACACCGCCATCAGGTTAAAGTAGTCCTGCTCGTTGACGGAACTTGCGGGGTACACGGTCTTGTCTGCGAAAGTCCAGGCGTTCAGGTAGGTTTGCAGGCTGCCCTGTTCAAGCAGGGGGAAGGCGTCCTTGCAGGGGTAAGTCTGGGAACCGCAGAGCACCGAATGTTCCAGAATATGGGCGACCCCGGTGGATTCTTCCGCGGCGGTGGGGAAGCTGAAGGCAAAGAGGTTCTCCGTATCCCCGTTGTACACGTGAAAAACC
>JAIRSD010000039.1 GCA_031255615.1 Treponema sp.
GGCTTTCCCCGCGAGGCCGCCCCGGAGGGGGCCGGCAGGGATGCCGGCGTAAATGGACATGTTCAATAACCCGGTTGGTTATTGAACATGTCTTGCGGAAAACGTGGGTTTCCCAAGGAAACCCACGTTTTTTTCGTTTTGAGCGGTTGTTGTTCGGAAACTGAAGTTTCTGAACAGCTCTGATAGTTTCCCGGGGTTTTTGCGAAGCAAAAACCCCAAGCTCAGCCATGGCAGGGAGGCCATGGCTGAGCCGCGCAAGGGATAGGAGCGGAATAAAAACCCGCAGGGTTTTTGTTAGAGCGGATAGCCCGGTCCCCGGCGCGGAGCGCCGGGGATGCGCCCAAAAAGAAACGCGGCATTCGATCCGGCCTTCATGGACCTGTGCCGAATGTCAGGCGGCGCCTTCCGGGCTTCTACCCGTTCCCAGAATCAGGAGTTCCGGGTGGTACTCGAAGTGCATGGTGTCGTACCGGGACCATCTGCCGCCCCAGATAAAGCCCTGGTCTTCGAAGGCCCGGATGGCCGCGACGGGAGGGTTTTGCCGTCTTTCGGCGGGGACGGAACGCCAGTCGATGCCTTTGGCGGCGGTCCATTGCCAGTAGGTTTCCATGCCGGCCTGGGTTTTCATCAGGAGGTCTACCGCCGCGCCAAAAGCGTGGAAGCTCAGGTTTGTGCTGCCGGCCACGTTCCGCCAGTTCCAGCCGGTGATGCTTTGCAGGTTTGTGATCCAGCCCCGTATCTCCGGGTCGTTTGCCGCCAATTCCTGGATCCGGGTTTCCACCCGGCCCAGGGGCGCTTCGATGTCCTGGTGTATCTGCACCCGCCGGCCCAGAAAGACTATCCACTTTTGATGGGCGTAGGCCTCCGCTCTGTCGCGGGCCTGCCAGAGGGCCGCGAAGAAGGGGGAGCGGATTGCGCCGGGGTTCAGGCCCTGGCGGTACGCGCTGTAGGAAGCGGGGGGCCGGCGGGAGATGATGCGGTCGGCTTCATCCTGCCAGGGGTTTGCTTCGCCGGGGCCGGCGGGGGGTTCCGGGGAATACCGGTACAGGAACTGGGGGCGGAAATCCTCCGCCCGCTCCAGCTCCTCCTGGGGAAGGAAGCGGCCCCGGGCGTAGTACCAGCGGGCCCCGTCCATTTCCAGGGTCCAGTCGCCGTCCTGGAAGATCGCCGGGCCGAGGCGGCCGGTGTAGGCCGCCGCGAAAAGTTTCACCGCCTCCTCCGCCTGATCTCCCCCGGCGGCCCGGCGGCGCCCCAGTTCGTCAAGCGCCGCCGCGGCCCAGATTCCGGTCATCTCCTCAACATCCTTCCCCCTTATCCGCCGGGGGAATCTGAAGCCCCCGCCGGGAAGAAAGCGGGCCCCCCGCAGGATCCTCTCAAATTCCCCGTTCATATCTTCCTCCGGACCTGGTTCCCCGGGGCTTGCACCGGAGGGATGAGCGTCCGGCGGATTGACATCCGGCAAATAAGCATCCGGCAGGTCTACGGCGGGTGGATTGGCATTGGGCGGCCCTGCATCCGGCGGACGCGGGGCCGCCGGGCCCGGCCTCCTTTCCTCCCGGCTGGTCCAGAAGGGGACCACCCTGCCGTCGATAAAATCGGTCCGGGCAAGAAAATCTTCGAGGGGCGCGGGGATGCGGCCCGCCGCCAGGGATGCCCCGACAAAAAAAGTTTCATAACCGAGCAGATCGGGCATCGGCTTTTTGCCGCCAATGTCAAACAGTTCGCCACCGGTCGTCCGGGCGATAGTCCGGGCAATCCGCCGGGTGCCGCCGTCCTCCGCAAAATAGACGACCAGGTTAGGCCCCGCCCGTTCATCGGGAATCGCCGCCGGTTCCGTCTGCATCTGCATCCGAAGCAGCAGCAGCAACAGTAGCAGCAGCGCGCATCCGGCCAGACTGCAAGCCGCAATTAAAAAGAAACCGGACCTCGATATTTTCACCGTAGCTTCCTTAAAATTTTTTCCACCGCAATACTATTCAGAAAAGCTGCCGGCGGGAACCCCGGTTTCCGCCCCAACAAGCCCCGCTTAAAGACGGCAAAGCAGGCGGATTCCATAAAAAAATTCGCCTATTTTAAGACCCGGCGGACAAGCCCAAAGCCCGTCGCCCGCGGCGGCCCGCCGGGTTTCGGAACAGCCGCAGTCAGTGCGGCCAACGCAGTCAGTGCGGCCAGGCGAGGCCGTCAACAAGGAAACCGGAGGCCAGGGCGAACAGGATCGTAAAGACAATATACAAAATAAAACGCCGCAGACCCAGCACGATTTTAAGCGCCCCCAGGTTGGTAATCTTGGTCGCCGGGCCGGTGATCATAAAGGCGGCGGCGCTCCCCATGCTCATGCCGGAGGCAAGCCACTGCTGAAGCAGCGGCACCGTCCCGCCGCCGCACATATAAAGGGGAACGCCGACAGTCGCGGCCATCAAAAGGCCGAAGCCCCGGTTCTCCCTGCCGAAAAGGGAGGCCGTTATTTCGGCGGGAACATAGCGCTGAAAAAGGGCCGAAAGAACCACGCCGGCAAGAAAATAGGGGCCGGTGGCCCTGAAATTTCTCCCGGCATTTTTCAGGAACCTTAACAAAAGGTTTGGGCCGGTATCGCGGTTCGGCGGCTCCCTGAATCCGGAAAAGGTAAAAAACTTTTTATGCCGGTAAAAAAACCGCACGCAAAGCCCCGCGGCAATACCGCATAAAAAACAGGCGGCAAAGCGGACGGCCACCGCCGCGGGCCCCAGGGCGGCGCTGTAAAAAAGAAGCTGCGGATTAAGAAGAATCGAACTCATCATAAACGCCGCGAGCCAGTCATCCTCCATGCCCTTTTCGGAAAAAGACGCGGCAACAGGAATGGTGCCGTACATACAAAGCGGCGAAAGGATTCCGATAAACGAAGCGGGCACGACCCCCAGAACGCCGAGCCTCCTCCCCCGCAGCGCGGCGAACAGAGCGTGTATCCTCTCCTTGCCGAACACGGAAACGGCGGAACCAAGGGCCATCCCCAGAATCCAATAACCGGCGATCTGCCGGAATTGAATGTCGAAATAGTACCAAAAATAAACAAATTCCCGCCGCACTATTTCAATCATTGATTCCCGCCGCAATTCCAGCCGCGCCGATTCCAAACAGCCCGGACCCGCCCGGTTCACCGGAACCGAAACACCCGCCGCCCCTCGTCAAATTGACGCGGCAGCCGCGATTTATTGAAAAACAATCCATCAGGCCAAATATACGACATATTTCCAAAATAGTCCACATACCGAATTCATTTTGGGCGCATCGCCGCTCCGCGGCGACCGGGCTATCCGCTCTAACAAAAACCCTGCGGGTTTTTGTTCCGCTCCTATCCCTTGCGCGGGCGGAAGCCGCGCCCGGCGCGGCTTCCGCCTTCAGAAAATCCGCATCCCTGCGGATTTTCAGATTCCGGGCCGGCGCGCTCCGCCCGCCGGCCAAAAAAAATTTACCCGGCGGCGGAGTTTCGCGATCCCCCGCGAAACTCAAAAATTCTACGGGGCGCAGCATTGCTGTTCCGTCTCCGCGCTTATTTTCGTTTTATGGATTTTTTTCCAGGAAAATAATCATAAGACAGAAACATAATCACTGCGTCCGTTCCCGAATAACAGAAAAATACGGCGGCCATTGGACATATACCCGCCCGATGGATAATACTTAAGACAAAACGGCCGCTGCCCGCAGGGCGCGGACCGGTGTTTTTAAGAATCCGTTGTTCGGACGCCGGAGCTTCCGGGCAACTCTATTTAAGAAAACAGTATCAGTTGGGTAAGAGGTATCTATTTATGAAAATCGGAGTAAAACTTATCGTCGTTATTACCGCCTTGAATATCATCGGCATCGGCAGCCTGGCGGCGATTGCCGTGGCCCTTTCCCGGACCCAGATTGACCGCCTGGCCCACGAAAGCGCGCTAAGCATCGTGTCGGAAAACAGTGAAAAGATGGGCCGCCAGCTTGAAGTCTACATGGACTCCGCCCGGAACCTGGCGGAGGTGATGAGCCTGTATGAGCATATAGAACTGGAGAACCGCCGCGATTTCTTCAATATGATGCTTCGGGAATATATACTGGCCCATCCAGAGGTGGTGGATGTCTACAGCGCCTGGGAGCCTAACGCCATGGACGGCCTCGACGCGCAGTACGCGGACGCCCCGGGCATGGACAGCAGGGGGCGCTTTGCGGTGGTCTGGTCCAAGGGGAAGGACGGGACTCCGCTTATCGAAACCCTGCCCCAGGGCTTCGACAGGGAAGATTACTATACTATCCCCCTGACCACCGGGCAGGAGGTCCTTACCGATCCCGTTTCCTATACGGTAGGCGGGAGAGAGCTCTATGTCCCCAGCGTAGCGGCGCCCATCAAAAACAGCCGGGGTAAACCGATCGGCGTTGTAGGAATCGATATCGAGCTGAAAGAAATCCAGAATCTGGTCGATAAGCTGGAATCCTTCGGAAAAGACGGGGTGGCCGCGATCTTCAGCCCGGACGGTACGGTTGTAGCCCACTTTGATCCCAGCCATATCGGAAGGGATATGCGGGAATCAGAGATCAGGCTTGTGGGGGACCGGATAAACGAATGGGTCAACGCCGTCGCCTCCGGGACCCCCATGAATTTCGTGGAGAACGACTTGCTGATCTATCTGTCCCAGTTTAGCGTGGGCAACTCCGCCCAGCGCTGGAGTCTGGCGATAGGGACCTCGTACAGCGATATTATGGCGCCGGTTAACCGGATGTTCATCATCATTATTTGCATAGGCCTGGTGATGATCGCCGCCATGACGGCGGGGGCTTTTATTATCGCCCGTTCCATCAGCCTGCCCATCGTGCGGACCATGACGATCCTGAAGGATGTCTCCGAAGGAGACCTGACCCGTCAAATTGAGATAGGTTCAAAGGACGAAGTGGGGGAACTGGCGAGGTATATCAATTTCACGGTAGACAGGATCAAGAGCCTCATTACCGCCATTCGAATCCAAAGCTCCGCCCTCTCCGACATCGGGAACGATCTCGCCGGCAGCATGACCGAAACCGCCACGGCGGTTAATGAAATCACCGCCAATATTCAAAGCATAAAAACGCGGGTCATCAACCAGTCGGCGGGCGTTACCGAAACCAACGCCACCATGGAACAGATTACCGTCAATATCGACAAACTCTCCGGCCATGTGGACAGGCAGAGCATCAGCGTCTCCCAGTCTTCCTCGGCGATTGAGGAAATGCTCGCCAACATCCAGTCCGTTACCCAGACCCTGATCAAAAACGGCGCCAGCGTTAATGAACTGATGAGCGCCTCCGAAGAGGGACGGACGGGCCTTCAGGAGGTGGCGATGGACATCCAGGAAATTGCCAGGGAGTCCGAAGGGATCCTGGAGATTAACGCGGTGATGGAAAACATCGCCAGCCAGACCAACCTCCTGTCCATGAACGCCGCCATCGAAGCGGCCCACGCCGGGGAAGCGGGAAAGGGATTCGCCGTTGTGGCCGACGAAATACGCAAGCTGGCCGAAAATTCCGGCGAGCAGTCAAAAACCATTGCCACGGTGCTTAAAAAAATCAAGGATTCTATCGACAAGATAACCCGCTCTACCGACAGGGTGCTCAAGAAATTCGAGGCCATAGACAGCGGGGTGAGAATCGTGTCGGATCAGGAAGAAAGCATCCGCAACGCCATGGAAGAACAGGGGGCGGGGAGCAAGCAGATCCTGGAAGCCATCGGCCATTTGAACGATGTAACCCGGCTGGTAAAGGAAGGTTCCCAGGAGATGCTTGAGGGGAGCCATCAGGTAATACAGGAAAGCAAAAATCTGGAAATAGCGACCCAGGAAATCACCGACGGGATGAACGAGATGGCCGTCGGGGCGGATCAGATCAATGTGTCGGTGAATCATGTCAACACCATCAGCGGAAAAAACAAGGAAACCATCGACATGCTGGCCATGGAAGTGTCGAAGTTCAAAGTGGAATAGGGTTGTTCGGGAACTCCAGTTTCCGAACAACAACCGCTTAAAAACAAAAAAAACGCGGATTTCTCCGGGAAATCCGCGTTTTCGCGAGGCTTGTTCAATAACCAACCGGGTTATTGAACAAGCCCAATATCGCGTATGCCGGGCGCGTTTTCATTGATTTTAACAACCGTCGGCATATTTTCGCCTCTGTTCAGAAATTAAGGTTTCCGGCAAACCCTATGTTTCCGTTTTCTTCCGCCTGTTTTTATCCCTGGCGGCCCGCTCTTCCATTTTTCGCAGGGCCTCCGCGAAGGGATTGTACATGGCGCCGTCGTCCTCCGCGGGGCTGCGGAAGGGGCGATCCGCCGGCCTGGCGGGGCGCGGGCGGTGTTCCCTTCCGGGGAACGGAGCCGTCCGGTTTTCCGCCCCGGCCTCCCGCCGGGCTGCCGAATCGGGGCGGGGGCCGGCGGAAGGCGGCGGGGATCTCCGTTCCCTCCCGCCGCCTCCGGCGTTGCGCGCCGGAGAGGGGGCCCGCCGCCCTTCGGCGGGGCGGTCCCCGTCGCGGGAATTTCCGGGCCGGGCCGGGGGCCGGGGGCCCTGGACGGCCGGATCCTTCTGTTCCGGTTTGCGGGAAAGGCCGATACGGCGGCGTTCCGGGTCCAGGCTGAGAATCTTGAATTCCAGCACGTCTCCCACCTTTACCAGCCCCAGGGGATCCTTTACAAAACGGCCGCTTAACTCGGAGATATGGACCAGGGCGGTTTCCTTAATCCCCAGATCCACAAAGGCCCCAAAGTCCACCACGTTTTTTATCTTCCCCGTTACGGTCATCCCTTCTTTAAGATCCTCGAAACGGAGGACCTCCTTCCGGGCCAGCGGCTTGGGATGGTGATCCCGGGGATCCCGGCTGGGCCTTTTCAATTCCCCCATAATATCGGTAATGGTGGCGTCTCCCACCCCGTATTTTTCTTTCAGTTCCGCCAGCGCCTCCGGGGAAAGGCCGGGGCCGGGGGAATCCGCGGCGGACAGGACGGAACGAATCTCCCTGGCCAGGGGGTAGTTTTCCGGATGAATCCAGGTATTATCCAGGGCATCTTCGCTTTCGGGAATCTTGAGAAACCCCGCGCACTGTTCGTAGCTTTTCGGCCCCATGCCGCTTACGTTTAACAGTTCCTCCCGCCTTCCAATGCGGCCCTTTTCCCCCCGGTATTGGACAATGGTCCTGGCCAAACCGCTGTTGATGCCGGAGACGTACCGCAAAAGAGAAAAACTGGCGGTATTTAAATTCACCCCCACGTTGTTCACCACCGAAGAAACCACCGCGTCCAGGGTTTCCGAAAGTTTCTTTTGATTTAAATCGTGCTGATAAAGCCCGACCCCCACGGACTTGGGATCTATCTTCACCAGCTCCGCCAGGGGATCCTGAAGCCGCCGGCCTATGGAAATAGCCCCCCGGATCGTCAAATCCAGTTCGGGGAATTCTTCCCGGGCAATATCGCTGGCGGAATAAACCGACGCGCCGTCTTCGTCCACCATGATGTACTGCACGTCAAGGTTGTTCTCCCCAATTACCTGGCTTACCAGTTCCTGGGCCTCCCGGCTTCCCGTACCGTTTCCCAGGGCGATAATCTGCACGTCGTACTGTTTTATTCCCTGGAGCAGCAGCCTTTTGGCTTCCTCGGCCCGGTGGTGGTAGATCACAAAATTTCCCAGGTATTTTCCCGTGTCGTCCAGGGAGACGCATTTTGTCCCCGTGCGGATTCCCGGATCAAGCCCCAGCACCCGTCCTTTAGAGGGCCGCTGCATGAGCAGGTTTTTCAAATTCGCCGCGAATATGGAAATACCGTGATCGTCGGCGGCGTCGCTCTGATCCCCCCGGATCTCCCGAATCACCGCGGGGGAGAGAAGCCGTTTAAGGCCGTCTTCAATAGCCATTCCGTGGTACTCGTTGCGGATCTGATATGTTCCGCGGAGCAATGCGACGGCGGCATCCTCGTTTACTTCCAGGTTTACCGAAAGAACCCCCTCCCGCTCGCCCCGGTTAATGGCGAGAATCCGGTGGGCCTTGACCCGGGAAAGGGATTCCGCAAAGTCCCAGTACATCTGGTAGGTGGAAGTTTTTTTTGCTTCCTCATCTCCCTTTCCCTTTTCTCCCGACGCCTTAACCACTATCCTGCCGTCTTTTTGATAGAGGGCCTTTACCGCGGCCCGGTTCGCCGGATCCTGGCTCAGCTCCTCGGCGATAATATCCATGGCCCCCCGCAGGGCCTCCTCCACCGTGAGGGCGGCGTCCCCGTTCTCCGGGCTCCCCGTAAAGGCCTGCGCCCGCTCAAGCAGGGCGGAAGTTTCCATCTCCTTTAGGGCCTCCGCCAGCGGCCCCAGGCCCTTCTCTTGGGCAAGCATGGCCCGGGTCGTCTTTTTGCGGCGGTAGGGGGCGTAGATGTCCTCCAGCTCCGCGGCGCTGAGGGCCCCTTTGATATTCGCGTACAGGGAGGGGCTAAGTTTTCCCTGATTAAAAATTCCCCGGATAATCTCTATGCGGCGGGCCTCAAAATTTTTGGCGGCCCGGTAAAGGCGTTCAATTTCCCGGACCTGGACTTCGTCCAGGCTGCCGGTCTTCTCTTTCCGGTAGCGGGCGATAAAAGGAACGGTGCAGCCCTCTTCCAGGAGGCCGGCCACCGTCGAAATCCGGTCGGCGGGCAGGCCCAATTTTTCCCCTATGCCCGGAAAAAGGGAATGTTCCTCTACCCGCAGTGAATCTATGAAGTTCTTATCCATGTCCATAGAGAGTAATTTTAGCCGAAAAAAGACCGCCGGGATAGGGAATTTCACCGTTTCCGCGAAATTTTATCTTCCCCGCGGGGGATAATCCGGCGGCGGGGAAACGCTGCTTCCACGGAAGCGGGGGCTGACGCGGAACGGACCGAAAATTTAATTTCCAGGCGGCGGCTGTTAAAAATTGGCGGGACATGTTAAAACGCGCAAGGGATAGAAGCGGAAATACCGCAGACCCCCAAAGGGGGTCGAGGAATTGGAGCGGATAGCCCGGTCCCCGCCGCAGGCGGGGATGCGCCCTGCATAAAACGATGATGTATACCTTATCGCGGCGCCCCGGGTAAAACAGGACCGGCAATCCGCCCCGGCGCGCAACCGGGGGGGCCGCTTAAGCTCTCTTCGTTGAAGACAGATTAAGGGCCGCCCGGAGGGACGCGAAGGTCCCCCGCACCGCTACTTTGAAGTCCGGGATCTGGGGGCGGCGGTTTTTTTCGCCGATCCCCTGGCGGCCTTCGCCCTTGCCGCGGGCGCTTTCGCCGCAGGAACCTTCAGCACCTGCTTTTTAGCCTTGGGGATGGTCTTAAGCAGGGGGGCAAGCTCAGGATCCCTGGCGGATTCCGCCAGTTCGTAGGCATTCTGCAAGTTAAGCCAATACTCCGCCTTATTGCCGAAATATTTGGCAAGCCGCAGGGCGATGGGTACGGATATTTTGAGTCTGCCGCCGATCAACAGGCGAATACTGGACTGGCTCAGCTTGATGTCCGCCGCAACCTTGGACGCCGTAAGATTGTACTCCTCCAGATAGGACTTAAATACCGCACTGGGGCTCGGTTCTTTTGCCATGATTACTCCTTGGTAATTATTCTATACTTTAATAATATCATAGTGTTTTTATTATTACAAGAATTTTACAAGAAAATTACGTCTGCTGTCATTATTTTAAGGCCGGATTAAAAAACACGCCGGGGCCGGGCGGGTTTTCGACAGCAATGCTCAGTTGAGAACATGCCGCACATCGAGGGTAGGTTGGGCGCATTTTTTGCTTCGCAAAAAACCGGGCTATCCGCTCCAATTCCCCGGCCCCGCCGGGGCCGGGGAATTCCGCTTCTATCCCTTGCGCGGGCGGAAAACGGCGTCCCTGCCGTTTTCCGCCTTTCGGAGTATGCGCCCGCGGCGCATACTCCAGCCTGGATACAGCCGGCATCCCTGCCGGCGGCCTCCGCTCCGGCACGCGGCTTTCGCCTTCGCTGTGCCCCGCCGTTCCCGGGCTGCGCCAGGGGCGGCCGCCGGCAACAGAATCCCTCCGCAAAAGGGGCGGCGGTTCCGGCGAAGGCGCCTGCGGAGGGATGCTAAATAAAATGCCGGGGGCTTTTGTCTTCCTGGCAGCCGCTTAACCGGGCGATGACGAAGGAAGAAAAGGCGGCGATCATGGAGTCCAGAAAAGTTCCCACGGCGACAAGATAAAAAGCCAGGGGTTTAAGAAACAGGTATCCCGCCTCAAATTCCTGTCCGTATCCCAGACAGAGCAGCGCCAGGGCGATGTAGGCGCCGTCCCCCGGCCGGCCGGCCAGAAAGAAGGAAATAACAAAGGCCCGCAGTCCGATAACGAGGGAATTTACCAGGCTAATATCCAAACGGGAATAGGACTTGATGATAAGAATAAAGGCCACGGCGGCGGTCGCCGCGCTTCCGGCCCTGCCGAAGGTGCTAAAAAGGGTAAAGGTAACGATGTTGGATCGCCGCTGGATGCCGGAATTCTCCTTGCCGTGGCGCAGCAAAACCGGCAGCGTAAAATTAATATCGCCGGAAAACCAGGACGCGAGGGCGGGCCCCAGATTTCCGTACAGCACCGCCCAGGGATTCACCTTGGGCCGCAGTAAATAGAGAAACAGGGGCAGGATAACAAAGCACAGGCTAAAACAGAGGACTCCCAAAAGGATGATAAGATCGTTGTACACCTTTTCCTGCAAGACCTCCCTGAACCGCAGGGTCCAATACGCAGCCAGGACGATCATGACAAACCCCAAAATTTCGGAGAAAAAGACCATGATGTGGTAAAAAACCCGGGAAAGGGAATCGATGAGGGCGATCACGGGTTTAGCGGAACTGCGATCATAAGAAAGGCCCATACCCAGAAAAAAGGCGAATACGCAGGCGGGAAAGAGGTAAACGCCGTCCCCCGTCAGGGACTGAAACATATTGGAGGGGAACAGCGCAAGGATATTAGCGGCGGTGTCCAGGGAGATCGTCCCCATCTCCTCCTCAACATGAATGGGGACCCGTCCGGGGGGAAAGAAGCGGATAAGGGCCAGGCCGGCGGCGATCACAAACAAACCGCTGAGGATGATGCATATAAAACTACGAAACACCAGGGACCAGAAGCGGCCCTCCTGGCGGAGTTCATGAACGGCGATGCTGAGGGAGAACACCAGGAGGGGAACCACCACATAACGGCCCGTCCGCAGGGCCAGTACTTCCAGCCAGCCGAGGGCCTCCCGAATCATGTCATTATCCGCAGGCAGGATGCGGGCCGCCAGTATCCCTGCGATAGAGCCCAGAAGCAGTTTAATCCAAACTTTCATGCCGGTTTAAGCATAACTTAATTCTTAAACTGTTTCAAAGTACCTCTGGGCGTTTCCAAATGAAATATCCCGCGCCATGCCTCCCAAAAGCCCGAAATCCGCCGGGACTTCCCCCTCCTCCGCCCAATCGCCCAGGATATTGCAGAGGATCCGGCGGAAATACTCATGCCGGGGATAGGAGAGGAAACTGCGGGAATCGGTGAGCATCCCGATAAAGCGGGAGAGGAGTCCCCCGTTCGCCAGAATTTTCATCTGGTTTTCCATGCCGTCGCGGTGATCGAGGAACCACCAGGCGGAACCGAGCTGCATCTTCCCCGGACGCGAAGACTGGAAGGAACCCATGATGGAGGCCAGGGGATAAAAATCCTTGGGGTTCAGGCTGTAGAGGATGGTCTTGGGCAGCCTTCCCGCGGATTCCAGATAATCCAGGAACCGGGCGAGTTTGGCGGAGACCGGATGATCGTGGATCGAATCGTAGCCCGTATCGGCCCCCAGTTCCGCCAGGGCCCGGGAATTGATGCTCCTGATGGCGGAAAGGTGGATCTGCATGGCCCAGCCCCTGCGGCTGTACTCCGCGGCCAGGCGGGTAAGAAGAAAGGTCTTCCAGGACTCCGCCGCGCCGGCGCCGGGGACCCCGCCCGCCAGGGCGGCGGCAAAGACTTCCTCCATACTCCGTTCCCAGGCCCCCTCCCCTCCGGGCCCCTCGGGAATTGCGAAGGGCAGGTATTCCAGGCCGTGGTCCGAGGCCCGGCAGCCCAGGCTGTCGAAGAAGGCGATCCGGTCCCGCAGGACCTCCACCAGATCGGCCGCCGCGGCGATGCTTTTTCCCGCCGCCTTGCCCAGGGCGGCGATATAGGCGGGAAAGTCCGGATGTTCGATGTTCAGGGCCCGGTCCGGCCGGAAAGAAGGCAGCACCCGGGCGGCGCTTTTCCCTTCCTGCCGGATCTTTTGGTGCCAGACCAGGGGATCCGCCGGATCATCGGTGGTCCCCACCGCGTAGACCTTGAATTTTTTCAGAATCCCCAGGGCGGAAAATTCGGGGTCCTTCTGTAATTTTTCGTTGGCCCCCTCCCATATCGCCCTGGCGCTGTCCTTGTTCAGGACCTCGTAAATATCGAAGTATCGCTGGAGTTCCAGATGGGTCCAATGGTACAGGGGATTCCCGATAAGGGCGGGCATGGTTTCCGCCCAGGCGCGGAATTTGTCCCAGGGCTCCGCGTCCCCGGTTATCAGCTTTTCGTCAACGCCGTTGGCCCGCAGGACCCGCCATTTGTAATGATCCCCGGCGCGGTTTTCCCCCAGCCACAGGTAGGCCAGATCGGGGAACCGGCGATCCTCCGCGATCTCCCTGGGGTTAAGATGGCAGTGGTAATCGAAAATAGGCTCCCCCGCCGCGGCCTCGTGGTAAAGCCGCCGGGCCGTCCCGGTCTTTAAAAGAAAATCCTTGTCCATGAACGCCTTCATCGTCGCCTCCCTTGCATGCGGCGGCTGCCGCGGCCCTTGAATTATACCAGTTTATGCTTCTCCGTGAAGGGGAAGGGGCTTCCTTTGCAGGGAACTTGCATCGGCGATGCGGCGGCGGTGGATACGAGCAGCAAGCGGGAATAAGAATTTTGACCACGAAGGCGCAGCACGGGACACGAAGGAGTGAATAGCCGCCTGTCTGTCCCGGCGGCGGTTCCCGGTTGAGGCCCGGACCTTCTCGCCGGGATTCGGTTCCCCGCCGCGGCCCGCGTGAGGAGCGGGGAGGCCCCGCCGGGCGATGCGGCGGCGGCGGATACGAGCAATAAGCGGGAATAAGAATTTTGACCACGAAGGCGCAGCACGGGACACGAAGGAATGAATAGCCGCTTCCTGTCCCGGCGGCGGTTCCCGGTTGAGGCCCGGACCTTCTCGCCGGGCTTCGGTTCCCCGCCGCGGCCTGCGGGGGGCGGGGAGGCCCCGCCGGGGGCGGCGGCCTTCGGGTGTTGGCGGAGTTTCGCGACGGATCGCGAAACTCCAGGGGGGCATACATTCCTGTAGCCTGGCGCGGGGAGCGCGCCAGGCCGGAAGGGGGGGGTGCGCCAGGGTGGGGGTTCGCCGCCCCGCCACGGGGAGGGGGCGGGAAAAAAAACCCCGGGGGTTTTTTTTTGGGGGTTGCGCGGGGCCCCGCGCG